>NZ_BAABRO010000001.1:900000-1199090 GCF_039545035.1 Novipirellula caenicola | reverse complement strand
CAACAAAGACTTGCAAGCCTGGCTGGTGCAACATGGCTTGAAGGATTCGACCCAATCGCGTCGCACGATCGCCTATGCAGGGGTGTAACAAAAACAAACCGGGGAAAATCCGCTTTTCACCATCCCACTCGTAGCCTCGTCCACTACATCCAGCGCTGGGACTCGTGGTCTCGTCCACTACATCCAACGCTCGGATCGTAGCCTTTAAAGCTGGCCGAGCTACGCTCATTCCAGTAAAGCCGCTAGCGGCACGGCCCTAACGCCACCGGAGGGTTCATGTCATTCGGGAAACATTTTGAAATGACGAAGTTATTTCCGAACGGTTGCTAACGGGAGCTCACTCAATGATTCCTACCTACCTGCCACAAGAATTCGCTTTTCCATTCCCAGCATCGGTTAGAAGCAGCTCGGTTGATGTGGTCGACTCGGTGCGAGCCCACTGCGATGTTTTTGGCTGTTGACCCAGTTTGTTGGGGAGATCGCAAACTCGAGGAGCTATTGCCAAGAACCTGTGTTGTCAGAGTATATTACAACAAGCGACACTGCTGGATTTGAGATGCATCCGTTGATCGATCTTCTACTCTGTGAACTGCGACTGTGGCAGTGAATGACTGCATGGGCGCCCGGCATCCTAGCAAGGTTGGTTAGCTGCGGCGGAGGAGATTGTCGTACCGCTGGATTTCTTCTTCTTTCCTTATTTGGCTGTTTGTTTGTCCTGACCAGGAATCCCGTTTAATGCCCTCGATCGAAATGCTGACAATTGACGGTGATGCCGCTGCGATGGGGCACGCCCATGGCACGGCGTTTCGCAGCGAAATTCAAACGCTGACCGAAGAACGGATGCGGCTTTGCCACGACCGTTTTTGGATCGGCGAAGGCAATATGGCAGTCGACCCCGCGGCGCTTGCCGATGCTTGTTGGGAGCAACAACGGCGGTACGACGATTTGACCACGGTTGAGCTTGAAGCCATCGCGCGGGCCGCCGATGTGCCTGCCCGCGATCTGCTGGTGACCGGTGGCTTCACGGACTTTGTCGACGCTCTTCGCGGAACCGCATCCGGAGGTGCCATCAGCCGCAAACCGGTTGATGACCCAGGCCAATGTACCGCCGTGTTGGTGGCCGCCGACGCGGCTGCGGACGGGCGTCCGCTGTTGGCACAAACTTGGGACATGCACCCCACGGCGACGCCGTATATTCGCGTTTTGAACCTGCGGTCGACCGACCAGCCGGCCGCAGTGGTGTTCACGGTCACCGGATGCCCGGCCATGATTGGTATCAACGAACATGGGCTTGCGATCGGGATCAACAACATGGTCACCGCGGACGGACGCGCCGGGGTGATGTGGACCAGCGTGGTTCGCCGCATGCTTCGCGCTCGCGATGCGGACGAAGCGCTTTCGCACCTGAAAAACGCTCCGGTGGCCGGCGCCCATCACTACCTGTTGCTGGATGCGAAGAGCATCGGATACAGCGTCGAACGCTCGCCGACGCGTTTTGCCGTTCGCGTTTTAGAGTCGACGCTCGCTCACACCAATCACTGTTTGAACCCCGATCTGATCTCGATCGAACCGCCTCGCGGCGATGCGCCCTTGTATAGCACACGTAATCGTCTGCGAGCGGCCGAACAGTGGCTTGAAACGCATCCAAGCGATTGCTCGCGTCGCGGGCTGTGGCAACTACTAAACCGGTTTGATGAACGCGATCCCTTGGGCTCGATCTGCCATGGCCCCCAGCCAGACTACGATGTCGAGACCGGCGGCGCCGTCGTGATCTCACCTCGCGACGCCGCGATGGATGCGGTTTGGGGCCAGGGTGACATTCGCGATGACGCGGATCGAATGGCACCTCAGACCTTTCACGTACTTAGTCACTCTGAAACACCACCCACCAATTAATTGGGAACGCCCATTATGTCTTCGACTCCTACCGCAAACGCCACCATTCGGATCAACGGTCCGCTTCCTGGGGCAAACGCTCGGGCGATCCTCGAGCGACGCGACGCGACAACCGTCCGCGGTCTGTACCGCTCGTGTCCGATCGTGGCGGACCATGCCACCGGTGCCACGGTGACGGATGTCGACGGCAACGTCTTCATCGACTTGGCGGGCGGCATCGGTGCCCTGAATGCGGGGCATTGTCCACCCGAGATTACTGCCGCGATCCACAATCAAGTCGACCGGCTGCTGCATCTGTGTAGCATCGTCGGAACGTATGAATCGATGGTGCAGTTGAACGAAAAGCTTCACGAAATCGTGCCAATTCGAGGTCCGAAGAAAACGCTGCTGTGTAACACGGGAGTCGAAGCTGGCGAGAACGCGGTAAAGATTGCTCGCTATGCAACGGGCCGCCAAGGAATCATTGTCTTCGAGGGAGCATTTCACGGTCGCAGTCTGCTGGGGATGACCATGACTAGCAAGTACGACCTGTTCAAACGTGGCTTCGGGCCGTTTGCCAGCGAGGTCTATCGTGTGCCCTTCCCCTACGAGTACCGCGAAAAAATCGACGGGATGAGTACCGAAGAATTTTGCGAACTACGAATTCGTGACCTGAAAAAGGCGTTTGTAGCGCAGATCGATCCGACCAGCGTCGCGGCGGTCATCATCGAACCGGTCCAGGGCGAAGGCGGCTTCGTTCCAGCACCGCCAGCCTACCTTCGTGCCCTCCGCGAACTGACCGCCCAGCACGGCATTCTGCTAGCCAGCGACGAAGTGCAGACTGGCTTTGGCCGCACCGGAAAGATGTTTGCGATCGAGCATACGCCGGGGTGCGGAACCGAGTGGGATGTCGACATGGTGATCATGGCCAAAAGTATCGGATCCGGGCTGCCGATTGCCGCGGTCACCGGCAAGGCTGAGGTGATGGACAAGCCGCACATCGGCGGTTTGGGATCGACGTACGGTGGAAACCCTGTCGCTTGTGCGGCCGCCGTCGCGACGATCGACTATTTGCGGGACCATCAACTCGCTGACCGAGCCACCGAGATCGGCGACGTCTGTCGCGATTACTTCAGTCGCTGGCAAGCAAAACACGACACGATCGGTGACGTGCGATGCCTTGGTGCCATGTGTGCAATCGAGTTCGTCAAGGATCGAGTGACGAAGGAGCCGAATTCGGTGCTGCCACCGCTGATTGTCGAAGAGGCGTTCCAGCGTGGGCTGATCATGATCCGGGCCGGACTGTACGGTTCCTGCATTCGCTCGCTGGTTCCACTTGTGATCACCGACGACCAATTGCACGAAGCCATGCAGGCACTCGAGGCGGCGATCGATGCGGCAGTACAGCGAGCCGAAACGACCTAAGTAAGCACGTGAACGATGCCGTCACCGAAGCGGGCGGTGTATTGATCCATCCGCTTTGGCGTTATTTGCGATGCTGCATCGAGCAATTTGCAGAAACTTGAAAAATTGCTCGGTGGCTGTCGATTGAGGCTGATGTCATTCGACCACAAGACACAACCTCGAAGAAATGGAGACCCAAATGGCTGCAAAACAAACGATTACGCCTTGTCTGTGGTTTGACAACAATGCCGAGCAAGCGGCGGAGTTCTATACATCGGTTTTTGATAATTCAAGAATTATCAGTAAGGTGATCAACCACGACGATTGGCCGGGGGGGAAGGCAGGAGAGGTTGTTGTCGTGGAATTCGAGCTGAAAGGCCAACGGTATCAGTCGCTCAATGGCGGCCCGAGCCAACCGTTCAATGATCGCGTTTCCTTGTCAGTGACCTGCAAAGACCAAGCGGAAGTCGATCGTTACTGGGACGCACTTACCGCCGACGGAGGCGAGCCAATCATGTGTGGCTGGTTGAAGGACAAATTTGGATTGCGATGGCAAATTGTGCCCGAAGCATTCTTCAAATTCGTCAGCGACCAAGACATCGAAAAATCGCGTCGTGTGATGCAAGCGATGACACAGATGGTAAAACTTGACGTTCAAGCACTCACTCGAGCCTATGAGGGACAGCCGTGACCGAATCAAAGAAATTGCGAACCACTGGATGGGTATTGAGTATTCTCATTTCCTTGATGTTGATTGGTGCAAGTGCAAGCGGCAAATTTACCGAGTGGGAAGGCAAATCCGAAATGTTTGCCAAGTTGGGATGGAGCGAAGAGGTGATGTTTAAAATCGGCATCGTCGAAGTGATCGTCGCGGTGCTGTTTTTGATCCCTCGCACCGCCTTCGTTGCCGCCATCCTGCTGGCCGCCTACTTGGGCGGGGCAACGGCAGCACACGTTCGCGTCGGCGAAGCGTTTTTCGTTCCCATTATCCTCGGAATTGTGGCATGGATCTCGCTGGGGTTGCGACAACCCGACATTTTCCGGCTGGCCTTTGGCAAACCCGATCGGCCCAAAGTGCAACAGGATTGACTGCCAATGCGTTATTTCAGCTCGATCCGGCGGGTTAGGTCGATGGTATTCGGCTCGCGGTCCACGTCGGCACGAGTGGAATGGAGCGGTTGGGCGACGACACCACCGAACCGAGCTTCGCTGACAATGACCGGGCGTCCATGGATCAGACAAATCACCGAGCGACATTCGTGTGGCGGTGAACTTGCGTCGTCGGCATAGCTATAGCAAAACCCACCGGAAAAACTGACGTTGCTAAATTGCAGCCGTCGGCCATTTCCATCTTCGGCCAGCGACAAACATGCATTGCAGATGTACCACGGATAGCGGAGAAACGCACGTTGCTTGGCACCGCAAACAGGGCAATGGTGATCGGCTAAGCTCTCTGGATTCGGCTGTCCTGGCGAGCTCGTATCGCTGCGTTGCTGCGAGAATGAATTCACGAGCTTTTGCACCGATGCGTTGGACGACCGGTAACCGACGACTTTGACATCCAAGTCAACCGAGTCAAATTTTCGGCATGCCCGCTCGATGGCTGACAGGATCCATGACTCACGATTTCCAAAGGCACCGCCGCCAAGCAACGTCAAGAACACGGTGTTGTTGCCCGATTGAGCCGCATTGATTGTGGCCGCAGCAAGTGTCGCTTCGTAGGCAGCTTCCAGGATCAACCTAGCCAATGGCTCCCACTGAGCCTCGGCAAGACGACTGTAGGCGACGGGCATCGCCGAGCAATAGATTTGGGAAACGAGGTGACTGCACCCTGAGAGCGTGACTTGGGTGTTCCACTGGATTCCCACTTTCAATTTCGTTCGCAGCGCATCGAGATCGTTTTCGGGCAAAGGTCCTAGCGCCGCGTTGATTTCTCTCAATCCCGCCGACGACGGTAATGCATAGCCGTTTCGCATGGTCCACAAACGATTGTGGTCATTCCCGAGCGATTTGCCGAAATCATCAAGACAGTCGATTTGCAAGTTCCGCGATTGACCGATTTGGTTCTCAAACGGCACAAAGTAGTTGCGGAAGATGGTTCCTGCCCCGCACGCGATTGCGCATGCGGGGCCTTGAGTTCGGTCGTGCTCGTAGATTCCGATTCCTTGTTCCGGAGTCACGCTCGGTGAAACCATTTCGAGCAGATTGAATTGCGACGCGACTTGAAACATCGCTCCCGCATTGGACGGATCGACGTGCAGAGCCTGGGCATCACCTACCCATTCGTCCAGCTTTAATTGTCCACCGGGTTTGATCACTCGGCGGGATCGCTCACGCAATTCGGCGAGCGAAACGACTTCCAGGCGTCCCGATTGAAACGATTTTCCGTTGACCTTCGAAGTCAACTGACCTTCATGGACCGAGATAAACTGTTGAACTTGCGAATGAGACTGTTCGGAAAACCCAACCAATTTTGTAAACCAATCGTTTCGATGTGCCGGTAGCAAAGGTTATTTCCCCCTAAGGAGCGAGGCTCGGATTTGTGCCAAACTAAAACAAAACGGCGTCGGGTTTCGTTTTCCGGTGCATGGCGTGATGCACGCTCGTTATCCGCTTTTCGCAATTATTGCATGCCGATGAAGCTCGTCCACTTCGTCGATGATCTCGAGCAACCGTCGACCAAACGCCGTCAACGTGTATTCGACTCGTGGTGGAATCTCCGGATAACTCGTCTTCTCGACCACCCCATGTTCGACGAGTCGCTTGAGTCGCTCGGAAAGGACTTTTGCGGTCATGCCATCGACCGAACGTTCCAGTTGCCCCGGTCGCTGGATGCCACCATGGATTTGCCGGAGCAGCGCCACCATGTAGCGGCACCCCAAACATTTCTCAAAGACTTCGGTGACGTCTCGCTCGCTCATCTGTTTTAGATTCCTACGCGAAAGTAAGTACCGCACAAATTTGTGCCCGGTTGATCCTGTGTCTCGATCGACAAGTATATCAGCACTGTGGCAATTCATTCATTGCCGCCCCGCTCTGCTACTCGTCTACGCCGAATATAGAAGGAAAACTGAGATGACTCACCTGCTTCACCTTGATTCAAGCCCTCGTGGTGACCGCTCGCACACCCGTCGTTTGACCTCCGAATTTGTGCAGCGATGGCGAGCCGTCCATCCCGACGGCAGCGTGACGTATCGAGACATTGGGCGAAATCCATTGCCGCACGTCACTGAATCGTGGATTTCAGCCGCGTTTACGCCACCGAACCAACGCAGTGCCGCCATGCAATGTGCATTGCGGCTGAGCGACGAATTGGTCGACGAGTTGATGAAAGCGGATTTGATCCTTGCCGGGATTCCCTTCTACAACTTTGGAATGCCAAGCGGCTTCAAAGCTTACATTGACCAAATCGTTCGCGTCGGCCGGACGTTCGCATTTGACCCGGCCAACAAAGAAACACCTTACGCACCGCTCGTTCACGGGAAGCGAATGATCGCCATGATCTCGCGTGGCGATGGAGGTTACGGACCCGGCGGAAGAAATCAGCAGTACAATCACTTGGATCCGCACTTGGCGACCGTACTGCGATTCATCGGTGTGGACGATTTACAGATCGTTGCTGCCGAAAATGACGAATATGGCGGAGCGGACCTGGTCAACTCACTTGAGTCCGCGCGTCGCCAACTTCACGAGCTAGCCTCGGAATTTAAATCGCACCCGCAAGAAGTCGTCGGTTTGAATCGCGTTTCTTAAAAACTGCATGGCGTCGACGCCGCCCATCGCATCGGCCCTCTGGCGATTCGCGTCTTGATCCGACCAGCGAGGCGGGGGCAACTGGCGTTGTCGCAGCGTCAACCCTAGTTGACGCTGGCGAAGGAAACCGCCGATTTAAAGCGTGAAAAACGCATTTTTTTGCGTTTGGTCCAATGAATGCATTGTTGTATTCACCGAATGCGATTCGATATCAGCAACGTGGCAAACACGCGGGCGTTTTGCAAGAGAAACGAGGCCTGTTTGTCGGTTGTCACCGTCTTTTTTATCGGGAGGTCAAGACCATGGCTTATTCGATTGTTGAAAAACCGCCACCAGGCCCTGTCACGCACGACCACTCGGTCGCCAGCGAACGGATGAAAACAGGACGGTATGGCAAAATTTCACTCTCCAGCGATATCGTCTTCTTCGGTGATCCGGTGCGTTTGGATTCGAAAAAGGACAAGCCAGATCATTTGGCGAACGACGAATTCCGCTACATGCAGTGGGTGATCGTCGTCTTCGTTCTAGGGGTGATCTTGCCAGCGTTGGCGATGTTGAGTTACCTGATTTTCAACCCCGAGTCGTTCCGATAACGCCACCCGTTTCGTGCCAAAGTAGGTCACATCGACGGATCGTTGCGTTACCAGTCTGCTGCGTGGGGAAACACCCCACGCGACAAACAGGGGTTGGAGTTTATTGTTGTTCCACACGGTGACGTCGCTAAACGCGAGCGGCGGCCGCATTGATCGACGATTCGGCGATCTGAGATAGTTTCTTGTCGGCGTCGCCTTCTTCCTGCAAGGTCTGCTGCAACAGATCCGCGACGTCCGGCCGACCACATCGCTGTGCAAAGTTTCTCGCCGATCCGTATCCTGCCATTTCGTAATGCTCGACTCGCTGCGCCGCCGCGATCAAGGCGGCATCTTTGATGGCGGGGTCACCCTTGGCGTTGATTATCTCTTCGCCTTCCTTGACCAAGCCCTTCATCGCTTCGCACGATTTACGCTTGGCAGATTTTTCGAGTAGCTGAAACGCTTGTTCGAGTCGATTGACTTGCCCCTTGGTTTCTTCCAAATGGCTTTGGAACGCCTGCTTCAATTTCGATGAAGAGGCTGCATCCGCCATCTTGGGCAACGCATCCATCAGCCGATTCTCTGCGTCATAAAGGTCTTGAAGTTGGTCGATCAGTAAGCATTCAAGCGAATCAAATTCAGTGCTGGTAAACAGTCCCATAGCGTTGTCCTTTCGTGTGCGTTGAGGAATGTTGATGGTTCCAATTCGATCGGAAATCGATCCGCAATTCACGTTCCATGCTTGTCGTGCATCACACCACGGACAATCAGTTACACCGGCCGCAAACGCGGATGCCAGCGACGAAAATTGCCAATTTGAAGCCTTGCGAAACAGTGCTTTCGCCCCTGCAGAATTCTTTCATTAAAAATCGTTTGCAGCCATGCGGCGATGGCGGTTGGGCGGTGATTGACCAACAGGATCGGCAACCAAACGCATTGGCGCTGCAGCAACGAAATCGCCGACGCTTCACCCAATGCCATCAATTATGGCACTGACTGGGTGGTTGCAATCGTTGACGGCATCGGGGACATCCGGAGCGGAAACGAGCGAGCAGGATTTTCGTCACTTGTTAAGTGATGAACCTTGGCTCCATCTGCGGTGTCGCAATGGCGTGCCGTCTCTGTTTTTAAGCAAGTGGTCGGCGTTACACCGGAGTCGCCCCGTTGCCGTTGCCGTTGACCTGCCGAGGCATTTGCGATGCGGTGCGAAAGGGCAATGTGCTTGGGTTAACGCAAGGCGTAGAATTTTGATGGCATGAACGACAGGGATCGTTCCAGCAAGACCACAATCGAGACCGAGAATCATGGAATCAAACGCCGTGCAAATCCGCTCTGCTTGTGAACAGGATCGCAGCGGGATCCTTGCGACGCATCAAAGTGCATTTGGTGACGACGAAGGGCCCGTGATCGCTCGCCTTGTTGCGGAGATGCTCGATGATCCGTCCGCCGAACCCGTCTTTTCGTTTGTGGCCGAGTCTAAGGATCAAATCGTTGGCCATGTTCTGTTCACGTCGGTTACGATCGACCCCGCCGGTGACGTATCGGCCCAGATTCTCGCACCGCTTGCCGTCACTCGTGAAATGCAAGGGCAATCCATCGGAACTCGTTTGGTCAACGAATCGCTTACGCAACTCGCTGCCGCCGGCGTTCAGTTGGTGTTCGTACTCGGCTATCCCGCTTACTACACTCGCTTTGGTTTTGTCGCTGCGGGAACGCGTGGTCTGCAAGCTCCCTATCCGATTCCACCTGAGCATGCTGATGCCTGGATGGTGCACGAATTACGGCAGGGTGTGATCGCCGCCGCCGCGGGCACCATCAAGTGTTGCGACGCCTTGAGCCACCCCAAGTATTGGCAAGCGTGATCGCTGACGGTTGCCGGGATCGCCGTGCTCGCAGCAACAACGCCGAATTGGAAGCGGGTACAATCGAAGGTCATCATTCGATGAACTGGCGGAAATTGAGCTGGCGGAGATCGAGGTTTGGTAATCACGGTTCTCGCAAAGCGTCACTGCCCCAACAAAGGCAGCCGCCTGTCCAAATGAAACCATGCTGGGTGATTCGAGGCCCCGTGGTGCAGCGATGATTTGCAATGACTGGAAGGACCACAGCGATGAACACTTCTGATAAGACCCGTTTTGGCAAGACACCGCTGACGAAGCGACGTGGAATCTATCTGGATCACTATCCCGATTCGTGGTTTCAATTCGCAGTGCGTGATGCAACGGAAACCGAGGTGATCAACGATCGATTGGCGGGAATCGGTAAGGTCACCGAGGATGTGACGCAGTCCGTGTTCGACAAGACGTTTCGCCCGCCAGCGGGATCCTGGACGCTGCTAGTGCACTTAAAGGCCGGGGCTTGGTCGGTGATGCCAATGATGCAGCAATCCCCTTCGATCTTAGATAAACTCGGTACGATGATCGACGGCGAATACATGATCGTGCGACACAGCGATTGTTCGGGCGTGTATTCGGTGATGCGTTTTAGTGGTGGCAAGAAAATCGATCATCTCTACAGCGACGGAGAACCCTGGGATGATGACGACGAATTCGATGAAGAGTTCGAAGGCGATCTCGAGGCCGATGAAGAAGATGGATTCGATCAGCTGCTCAACGGGGTGCAGAGTGATACTTACACGACGGACTGGTTCAACGACCAACCCGATCTCTACTCGGCAATTCACCAAGTGCTATCCGATTGGGATGCGTTCATTCCGGATTATTGGTGGGACGAAGAACAGGGATTGACGGCCTGCCAAAAACAATTGTGTGGCAAACAGTTAATCAAGCGGATTGATCTGGTTCGGTTTGGTGAGATCGACGAACAGGCAGACGCGGACGCATCAAAACAATTGGCGGATGCAATTCGTGACCGAGACCTCGATGGGGTGCGGCATGCATTAGCCGGTGGGGCCTCGTTGGCACAGCTGCCGGAGACCGATCACACCGCGATCGATTTGTTGTGCAGCTATTTACCCGCCGATGATAAGAACGTGGTCGAGATTGCGGAACAGTTGCTGACAGCGGGGGCGAATCCCGACGGAGGTGCCGTGGGCAAGAAAGGACGGCAAATGGACGAGACGCCGCTGTGTCGCGTGGTTGCAGCCCATTTTGCCTCACCGCGTGCGATGTTTGATTTGGCCAATTTACTTGTTCGTCACGGTGCCGCGATCACCGCCGATCCAACTCGAAGCCTTGACGATTCTCCGCTGGAAGCAGCTTTCAATCGAGCTGATTCGGCATGGATGATTTGGGCATTAAGTTTCGACCAGCCGCCGGAGCTGCTTCAGCAGATGCTGCAGAGACACCAGCGAAGTATGAAACAAATGGCGTCATTGGCTGGCAAGGGGTACGCACAAGAACAGCGTGAACGATTCGAGCCGATTGTCGAAATCGTTGAACAGGCGATCGCAGGTAACCCTCCGGACGCATCGTCGCTACCGGCAATGATAGACCAACGCGAGGCAGAGTATCAGCAGCAACGTGCTCAGCTTCACCGATCCGGAGCGAAGATCGCCAGCGCAATGCAGCGGCTCGCTGGCACCTATGCGACCGAGCAAGTTGACGGCGAGACGGTTCCCGTATTCGATGGCTTTGACGTTACCGAGCAATGGATCAATCAGATGCCCCGCAATGTGAAACTTGTACCGGCGGAACTGGGGGCATGGCTCGAAGATGACGAGGTAAGCGATTGGATCAAAGCACTCGAAAAAGCTGCGTTCCGGCAGGTCGGTCAATTCCGTGATGAATCGGGTTGGGGCGAACTGGTGGGATACTGCCAGCCGTTTCGTGATCTGTATGCGGTAGTGGAAAAAATTGGCGACGACGTGCGAGCGCGAATCGTTCGACGATTGACCAATGACCGGTACATGACCGCCACCAATCAAAAGCGGATGTGGAATCAAACGCCCGCAAAAATGGAAGTCGATTGGGTAACGCATCGTGAAGCCGAACATTTATTGCGTCGGCCGATTTTGTCGGCAAGCGAAGAAAGCGAGGCCGCCAGTGCCGAAAAATTTGTCGAGCACTACGAACGAGCTCATTGGCATTTACGGCGGCGATTGCGGGAGTGTGCGATTGCAGAGTTCGGGTAGTCGGAGCCCACGGCGAGCAATTTGCAGGCGGTCGGTCTCTTCAAACGAGCCGTCGTTTGACGTAAAAACGTAAGTGAGCCAGGCTGCAATCGCGGTCGCAGCAACTCCGGTTCTTTCTGTTCTTCATCGACTCAACCTGTTGTTCACAAGATGGCTATCGACCTATTTCAATTATTCTCTCGCAAACCATCGTCATGGTCTTGGCTGTCGATCGTGTTGTGGTCGCTGTGGGCGATCGGTGCGGCGAACGCAGAATCAGATCCCATCGATGCGGAACACTGGCGACGTCAGCAGTTGACAAAGGTGGCAAGGAAGATCGACGAAGCCGCGTCGGAAAACGAGCGGATGGAGTACGAGGCGAGACTGTCTTGGCTTCGCCACTGGCAACCCGGACAAATGACTTCCGCTCCGACACGTCCGCCAATCGAATCCGATTTGGTCGAAGAACCATTGCTTGGACGATTGGAAAGGCCAGCGAAGATGGACGCGGACGTCTGGCAACGGATCACATCGGCGCAAGTGGAATTGCATGCGGTGGATACCGACGATGATCGCAAAGAAAAGGTTCGCGAGATCATCGAATCGGCGAGACGGTTCGAAGAATTGCTGTCTGAGCATCTTCCGTCGCAGCTACAGCAATTGCCAACACCAACCGCATGGACGCTGGCGTACGCTCGATACCGACTTGGACGAGCTTTGGCGTATCGCGAATTGCCAAGTGTTCGCGAACGGTGGCCGATTTCAGATCCCGTTCGCTATCAGCAGCAACTTTCCGCCGTCTATCAAAGGCTGATTGATCAAGCGGGGCATGGGTGTCCGGAGTTCATCCTATTAGAAGACCGGATGCTGCGGCGAGCTGGCCAAAAAGGCCGCGCATTAAAACTACTCGAGGCCAACCAACAGTCGATTGATCCGAAATGGTATCTAAAGAAGCGACGCGATTTGTTAGACGAGCTTGGATGGGAGCCGCCCTATCAGGAAGCGGCGCAAATCTACTTCGAAGCGGGCTACCGCGACGATCCGTGACCGATCGTGGTATCCGGCTTCGGTTGAATCAACGTCGTCAACGCTTCGAGCTGAGCCAAATTCAGTGATCGAGGCCGTTGTCGTGGGCTCGTCGATCAGAACTTGTTTTAGGACTTGTTCTCTTAAAATAGTCGTCGCGATTGACGCCATTGCAGACGCCCCGATCGTAGGCAACAACGTTTGCATCGCAGACCGCTGCCGCAGCGGAACAGGTCGTTGCGTCCATGCTTTTCTTCGAACGGTTTGCCTTGGATGACACGGTCCACGCGCCCCAGTAACGTCGAGGATTGACAATCTGGGAAAATGCTGTAGAGTGCAGGTATGTGGAGAGGGCTTTGTCGTGAGAGGCTCTCAATCGGATCCTCGACGTTCACTGGGACAAAACGGAATGGCTTCAATCGTAGAACGCAGCGTTCGACTTCCTCGACTCGCTTTGGTGACGCGAATCCTGTTCGCAGTCTTCCTATTTGGCACGGGGATCATGACGATGAGCTTTGCCATCAACGGGTATCCCGTTGGCGAGTCGCCCGATGAGGTGGGCCGCTTCATGATCGCGATCGGGAAGACGGGCTATCTGATTTTCTGGGTGGGGTTATTCAAGACGCTCGTTGGCGGCTTGATGTTTTTCCAACGCACTGCGGCATTGGCGATTTTGATGTCGCTGCCCTATGCGTTCAATATCCTGCTGTATGTGACCTTTTTCGCTCATCAGTACCTTGTCATCGGGCTGCCTGATTTCGCCGCGTGTGCCCTGCTGATTTACTGCTACTTCGATTGGTATCGTCCGATCTTTGCGGGACCGACGACCTTATCGGTTCCAGAATCACAAGGAGTTGAAAATGCATTTTGATTCCGAGTCTTCGCCTGGATTTGCAATCGGACGGGTTGCCTACCTGATTCGTTCGGCAATGGCAGCGGTGTTGAAGGACGCCGGTTGGCCATTTTCGCCTGAGGAAACCCAGACACTGATCACATTGTTGGATGCCGGCAAATCGCTCAGCATGAATGAGTTGGCATCGCTCATGATTCGTGATCCCACCACGGTCAAACGGCAGCTGGACCGACTCGTTAAGCAGAAGTTTGTGGAGCGACACGCGTCCAGTGAAGACGCACGCATCGTGATGATCGGAATGACTCGCCTTGGTGAACAGAAGCTTGCCAAAGTGCTTCCGTTGCTGGACGACTTGCGGAAGTCGACGCTCAAGGGGATTTCAAAGTCGGATCTGGACGCGACTCAAAACGTACTGGGGAAAATGCAGAGAAATTTGTCCACGCACGCTTCACGAAAATAGTGGCAAGCACAACATGACGTTTACTCTCTGCCCTCGCTAGCTCAAGGTAAGTTCGAGCCCCGTCCAATCAGCCGGCATAGGTCAGCGGCCACTGCGACGCAGCGGCTGAGAATCAAGAACGCTCTGATTAACGAGCTAGGGGCTTCCGCAGTAGATTTACGATAGGAGCGGTCCCTGCAGAGGTTCGCTGCAACGTGAACGACTTTGTCGCGTTACGGCATCCTGGCGATCAACGTGGTCGATTGTAAAACGCAGCAAATGCAGAAACGCGATGGGTCCGCCGAGTGAGTTGCCACGCGATAGGCACGGTGATTGCCGACAATACGACATGCGGCGTGCGTCAGCATTCTCATTGTTCATCGATTTCGCCAACGCTGGTACATCGTTTGCGATGTTGGTCATCAAGTGGCATCGGTTGTCGGTGCCGTACACACTTGAAATTGATAAAAGAGAGATATTCATGGCTGAAGCAACAACACGCATGGGGCAAGAGTCGCGGCGTTCCGAAGCATACCAGCATTCCGAAGGGACGGTTGCCAGAAGCATTGAAAAACAGACTGCCAAGTTACCGTCTGATGTTTTTCTGTGGGCGGCCTTTGCGTCCATCGGTAGTTCGTTACTTCTGCGGTCGGTGGATCGAAGAGACGAAAGTCTGTTTGTGGGTCAATGGGCGCCAACCTTTCTTTGCCTGGGAATCTACAACAAGATTGTCAAGACCGCGGGCTCTGATCGCATCCGAGGCTAACGCTTTCACAGCGATCAGCCCCCGCTTCTGGCGAATCGCCGCCAATCCCAGCAATTGCTAGACGCTGCCCACCTGCGCAGCGTCACCGTAGAAGAGAACTGGCAAGTGGTGACACGGATCCCAAGGTGGACAATCCCACCTTTTCCTCGAGATGCACTCTGAGGCAATCACATCGATTTTGAATCGACACAGGCCGCGAAGCCGAAGACACCCACTTACGAAATTGTGAGCTTGCTATGAATGACTGGACTTGGATAACGGCCAGCGGAACTGAGCTCCTCATGGTTTTGATTTCTGGGCTTGGCATCTACGTCACCCTCTTGCTGTTGACCCGGCTGTCTGGGCTGCGAAGCTTTTCTAAAATGTCAAGTTTCGATTTTGCGATCACGATTGCCTTCGGTTCGGTGATTGCCTCCACGCTGCTCACGAAGTCTCCCTCGTTAGCATCCGGGTGCTTCGGACTTGCCGTCCTGTTTCTGATCCAGTACATCGTTTCTCGAAGTCGGCGTTTGGCGGCGTTCGTCGAGTCCATTGTTGATAACGAGCCAATGTTGCTGATGGCCGGCGACAGGGTCCTCGACGAAAACCTGACCCGCGCCCGAGTCACAAACGATGATTTGAATTCTCATCTTCGAGTGGCAGGGATCACGCACCCCAAGCAGGTGTTCGCTGTCGTGATGGAGTCCACTGGTGATGTCGCTGTGCTGAAGAAGTCTGATGAAGTGGACCGCTCGCTTTTTGCCGGCGTCAGAGGGTCGGAACAGCTAACATTTGACCCGCGTGATTTGTAACCAAACTGGAATCACGAAGTTAATCCCAAACAGGACCTTACGCGCCGGGCATCCGAACATGCTCGGCTTCGACAACGTCCGCGTTTTTGAACCCCTTCTCGAATTTTGCATCGATCACGGCGGACGCGTCCGGCAAGTCTCTGTGAATCAGCTTCGTTGGCTGATCACGAAGAACCTCGTCACGATCCAAATAGAGTCTTAGCTGTACCCTTCCCGCCGGAATGGTTTCGCCGTCGGGCGACAGATCGTCACGCTGGTCGTCGCTCGCGATCACGAACAACGATCCATTGACCATCTTGCGTGGCGTTACTTTGCATTGAGTGAACGCGATTGGGGTTGCAGACCAATCATTGATTTCGGAATCCCAGCGGTGCACAAAAATCTGAACCGTGGACAAATTGGGCCAGTCCGCGGGAAGCCCTTTGATGCGGATCACGTGCTCGGTGGGGTACCAGTTGTCTTTGGGAATCGATTTGCCATCTTGATAGCCCCCGGTCGCAGCCAATGCATAGTCCTCCAGCCAAGCCGCGAACGCTTTGTACGATTGATCGTCGGAGTGCATTTTGATGCCGCCCAGGTGCGAGACCGGTGCGACCGAGGATGGCTTGCCGAGGTTTCCATTGGCATCTTTGGCAGGAACCTTGGCCGTCGGTTTTAGCAGCAGCAAGCTTTGTAAGGGGGCGTCCACGTTGATTAGCGGCAAATCATCGCCATGCCGCTTTCGACTGCTTGCGATCAACGACTGCAATGTCTGCTCAGGAGTCTCCTTAAAGATGTTCATCTTCGCTCCAAACTTGGCGACGAACTCCTTGTGTCGTTGGATTGGCTTGGCGTGCATCGGATTATCCGCGTCGATCTCTGCCGGCGTGTGACACGGAAAACATCGCATGCGTTGAGACCAAATGTTTCGTACGAAGGAATCGAGAACCCGATCTTTGCGGGTGTGCCGAATGACCTCGACCGGTGTCTTGGGACCGGCCGCGACGCTCGACTCGATCGCTGTGGCATTCACCAAGTCCGAGTCTTGGCAACAGGCTGCGATCCAAGACGCGAAGGCTTCGTATTCCGCAGCACGATTCTTTGCATGAATTCGCTTGGCCAGCGAATCCGAATCGGATTCGCCCATCTCGATCAAGTGCAGGATTTTCGATTCGCGAGGACGATCAACATCCACCAAGCCCTGGTCTCGCAGTGACAAGAACGTCTCGCGACTGGATGGCCGGATGTAGTCCTTTAGGTCGACCGAGGAAAGATGACACTGCACACAACTTGAGGGATTCGGTGAGTTGAAGATCGGCATGATCCGCTGCTCGAACACGGAAGCCGGAGACGGCTCCGCTGCAGACGCATGCGTCCCAAACGCGATCAAGGTGGCAACCCAAATTGCATAGGCGGTTCGTTGCATGACGATCATCCAAATATTTGACGCAGGGTAGAACTCTTCATGAAAGTGTATCCGATGCTCTGGATCCCCGGTAAGCTGCCAAATCCTTCAAGCGTCCCAAAAAAGTGTTGTCCAGTTACTTCACACGACTAATTCGCTCTCGGCCCGACGCGGTCCAAGCGATGACTGCCAGTAACGAATCCATCATTTCGATGGTTCCGCGGCGATCACTCTTGCTATCGCGCCGCCTGCACCGGCGACCGCAAAGCTACCGTCGCCCGCGGCGGCGACTTCGTAAATCCAGCCGTCAATTCCGTCGAGTGTCTGTTCGATTTCGACGGTGTTGGGGTTGATGATTCTCAGTTTTCCGTCTGAGCCTCCGACGGCGAGTCGCTCACCATCGCGGCTCCAAGCAATCGAAGTTGGCTCGACCGGCAGCCGCGCAAACCGAACCAGCCGACCGATCGTGGGCTGCCAGAACCGAACCGTTCTGTCGACGCTGGCCGAGGCAAGGTAAACAATTGCATGCCCACCGGGCCGTACCGCAAGATCGCAGACAGCCCCGGTGTGGTTGTCCAGGTTTCGAAGCGGTGGCTCTGACAGAATCCCCTGTTCACCGCTCCACACTCTTAAGACCTGATCGATGCCGGCCGAAACCACCAAGTTCTGCTCACTTATCGATTCGACGCACAACACACGACGCGAGTGCCCATGGACGACACGCATCTCTTCTGCCTCGCCATCGGACAGACGCCACTGGATCAAATCATGGTCGGCCGCGCCGGTCACAAACAGGTCATCGGACAACCAGGCCGCCGAATGAATCACATCGCGGTGCGAGGTGCGAGTCGCAATCACTTCGAATCCTGGCCACGACACAAGTTTCCATTCTCCGTATTCCGCTGTAGCGCCGCCAACGATTAGAAGTTGCCTGCCATTGGGCGAAAATTTTAAGTCGTAAATCTGTGGGAAACCGACTTCCCGGACGAATGTGGGGATGAGATCGGGCCAGGAGATGACGTGAACTCCCAACTGCGAACCGGCAACCAGTGTCGTGTCGTCAGCCGAAATTGTCAGCGCGGTAATTGGTGGTTCTGCTCCATAACTTTGCGTCAAGCCGATGGTTCCCAACATCAACACCGCAGCGGTGACAAAGCTGCGGCGAAACCGGCCAGCGATGGGCTGCTGGGTAAACATCCAGCGGAATCGCGTTGTACTCGTGAATCGGTTCATACCAGCTCGTTTAGTGCGATGCCATCGGCGGTGACTTGGACCGGACGACCGTCGCTGGTGTAAAGTGTCGTCGCCGGATTGATACCGAGCAGTCGATAGATCGTTGCGGCTAGATCTGCTGGCGTCACGGGACGGGAATTGGGGCTTTCGCCCATGTCGTCGCTCGAGCCGATAACTTGGCCTCCCGCTACGCCGCCGCCCGCCATCATCACGCTGAACACGCGAGGCCAGTGGTCGCGACCGGCCTGGGTGTTGAGCTTCGGGGTGCGGCCGAACTCGCCCATCACAACGACTAGCGTATCTTCAAGCAAACCGCGATCGTGCAAATCAGTGATCAACGCGGCGTAAGCCATGTCGAGCGATGGCACGAGCCCCACCGGTACCTTCGCCCCGGTATAGCCATCCTTCAGACGTGTGACTAGGTCATTGTGCGTATCCCAGCCGCGGTTGTTCACGGTAACAAACGGAACCCCCGCCTCGACCAATCGGCGTGCGAGCAGACAGCATTGTCCGATTGATTTGCCGCCATAGCGGCGACGCACATCGTCACTTTCCGCGGACAGATCAAAGGCACGCTTGGCCGCCGGCGAAGTCATCAACCGATACGCTTGCTCGAAGGCGGCATCGTTGGGCGGATTGTTTTGCGCTGCTTCCTGGACTCGGTTCAACGTTTGCAGATAGCTCCGTCGCCGTTCCAACCGTTCGTCAACGATGCCGGGGAACGGATCGAGATCACGAACCTGAAAGTTGGGACTGGCAGGATCACCGCCAACTTCAAACGGGGCGACACGCGGCGGCAGGTAGCCAGCGGCGGCAAACGTTCCCCCGCCCACTCGCAAATCGGGAATCGCCACATGCGACGGTATCTCACCGTGACGCCGATTCAGGTGCGACACCACAGATCCGATGGCAGGATAATTCAGTGCAGGCGTTGGTTTGTAGCCTGTCAGCAAATAGTGAGTGCCGAAATTGTGCTCGCCAAGCGGTGACGTCATTGAGCGAATGATGGCGGTGTGCTGCATCGCGGCCGCCGTACGCGGCATCAACTCGCTGATCTGAATACCCGGCACCGAAGTCGAGATGGCTTTAAAGGGGCCACGAACTTCCTTGGTCGCATCGGGCTTCGGATCGAGCGTTTCAAGATGACTGGGGCCGCCGTCTAACCAAATCAGGATGCACGACTTGGCGCGAGCAGCCGGGCTCGCCGCATTCACTCGGTCGATATGACTGCCTAGACCGAGTCCCAAAGCGGTCAGTCCACCGACGTAAAGAAAGTCTCGTCGACCGATGGAGTTGTGGTCGGTGGCGGCTTGCCACTTAGTTGTTGGTTGAGAATTCATGGCAGTTCAAAAGAGCCCAAAGGAAATCTTCAAGGCGAGCGGTTCGCTCATGCGGGGCCGCGATGGAATCGATTCGATCGACCCAGCCGGCGAGTTCATCGTTGCTTGGCGGCCGACTGAACGCAATCAAATAAAACGTGTTGACGATCTCGTCGGTCGAGGCACCCTGGACAATCAGCGATCGCAGGCGGCAATTCGAATCACGAATCTTTTCATTGATCAGCCCACCGTTTATTAGATGAAGCTGCGAGGCGATTCCTCGGTCACCCCTTTCGTCGGACGAGCACGGCTCGCCGGGCAAGCATTGACCCAAGAATTCCAGTTTGCTTGCCGAGACCGTTCGGTCGACCACATTGATTGCCCGGCCAACTCCGGCATAGTCATCCGCCACGCCGGTGACGTCGCTGATGGCGTCTGCCAAGACTTCTGCCGACAATGGTTTGGGGATCGCATGGGCGTAGAAACGATCGTCGACTTTCTCACCGTCAATCGCTTGACCTGCACGGTTGTAGGCAGCCGAGTTACAGATCAGCCGGATCAAGGGACGTAGTTTGAAGTCGTTGCTCGAAAAATAGTCTGCCAACCGATCCAACAATTCAGGATGCGAGGGGGGATTCGTCGCACGCAGATCATCCACCGGGCTCACCAGTCCGCGTCCCATCAGGGCCTGCCAAACTCGGCCCGCCATCGCCTTGGCAAAGTAGGGATTCTCGGGCGAGGTCAGCCAATCGGCAAACGATTTCCGCGGGTCAACACCGCCGAGCATGAATGATTGACCAGGGATCTTGGCAATCGCGGGTTCACCGGTGCGGGGATGCGTGATCTCGCCGTGGCCTGTGAACCGCACCACTTGTCCGCGATCGAGGCCAACGAAAACCGCTGCCAATCCGTGGTAATCATCCTGCGTCCAGCGATCGAGTGGATGGTTGTGACAATTGGCGCAGCGAAGCCGCACTCCCATCAGCACTTCGCTCATGTATTCGGCTTCCTCACGGGCGGTTGCGAAATAGCGATGCACCGTAGCCGCACCCGTCTCGTGAGAGTCCCCTTGCGAAAGGACGAGTGAGTTGGCGATCGAGTCCCAACTCGCGTCGGTGGCAACCTGTTCGTGCAACCAACGGTAAAAGGCGTTGGCCGCCAGGGTGTCGGTGCCCGGTTTTTGTAAGCGGAGCTGAATCGCCAAGAGATGCGTCCAGTAGTCCGTGAACTCGTCCGAACTCAGCAATTCGTCGATCAACTCCGCTCGATTGATGGGAGCGGAGGCGGATGCAACGTGCTGGACCAACGCGGCCGAGGGCAAGCGACCGGTAAGATCGAATGATACACGCCGCAAAAACTCGAGATCGCTGTAGGGTTTGGCGGGTGCCAGACGAAGAGCGAGAAGTTTTGCGTTGATTTCGTCGTCGATCCAATTCCTGCGGGCCGAGTCGGGGAGAGTGGGGATCTTTGATCCGATGGGGGACGTGACTAATAGCGAAGTCACTTGGTCGCCGTACCGGACGGTAACGACATGTTGTCCGCTAAGTTTCACCGTCGCTGCGCCAGCCTCATCGACAACCAGTGCCGAGTCGTCTTGGCTGACGTAGATGGCCGATTCGGTCACGTCACGCTGTAACCCATCGCCAAAAACCGCCGTTACCTTGATTTGCAACTCTGCCGGAATCGAGGTCGCGGCGAACGAAGTCGGGGTGACGATCAGCCGCTCCAGTAGTCGCAGCTTTTTTCGTGCCGCACCCGCTGCAATCCATTCCGCTATCACCGCAGCGGCTTCGGAAGTCGATTCCATCACCTCGCCGCCACCGTGATCCAATTGTCCCGTCGGTTTTGTCAGTAACAGACTTCTTCGTGGTGTCACGTAATCAACACGGCGTCCTTCCAGTTCGTTTACGATCGATCGGTAGTCGAATTCGGGATCGCCTCCGAAAAGCGACAAGCGAAAACCTGCCTGACCCGCTGCACTGCCATGACAGCTAGCCGCGTTACAGCCTGCCTTGGAAAGCAGTGGCACCACGTCGGTATCAAAGTCGATCTCCTCGCCAGGACTGGCCGCAGCGCAGAGCAAACTGGTGCACACGATGAAGCAGATCGTTCGCATGATTATTCTTTTTCAGCCGGTTCGTCTTCGTTCGGCGTGAATTCCTTTGCCCATTTCTTCAGATACGCTTGCGCTTCGGATGTCCCGTATTCTTTTAGCCGAGGCCCCTCGGTGATAAGCCGAGACGCCTGGTAAACGCGTTGGCGGAACCAGCGATTCTTGGCGGCGAAATCTTCGACATCGGTCGCCGCCGAAATAACCTCTTCCTTGGTGGCATCCTTTCGGATGACGGGGACCATCTTTTCACGATAGATCGCCTCTTGCTCGGGTTGCTGTCCCGTCCGATTCATCGCCATCCGAGGTTCTTTGTACCCCATCTGCTGCAGAGTCGGTGCTTCGGTGCCGCCCAAGACCTTGATGATCTCGTGACCGATTTTTGTCGCGTCCGCCTGCACGCTGGGTTGCACCAGAGCAAAGTTGGCGGTCACGACGCCCTTTGATCCAACAAGCACCGTGAGGGTCACCTTTCGATTCAGCCCATACGCACCGGGACCCTCGATTCCATCGGTCGAAATCAACGGCGTGGCACTTCGCGGCAACGCGTGACGTGCTCGTTTGAGGAAGGCGGTGGTTTCGGTGACGTCGTCGGTAAGGAAGACCAGCCGCGACGTTAATCCAGATGGTTCTTTGCTAGCCGCAAACTCCATCAGCAAACGCATCAGGCCAACCGAAGGACGCGTGATTTGATGGACGAAGACGACTAAGATCGGTGAATCGTTTGTGCCGTCAATGGCATTGATAGTGGCGGTGTCGCCAAAGGCTGCGATAGCCTCGAAGGGCCGAAGTGCCTCGCCCACCTGAGGTCCCGAAAAGAGCGGTTCGTCTGCGACCGCGACCGCGGTAAGGAAAAGCGTGATCACGGTCGCTCGAAAGATCGTTTGCAGCATGGGGACTCGCCTCGCAAGGTGCGTGAAGTTGGGATTCGCTCATGATATCAACCCCACGCGAGCTTAGGGGATTCGAAATCTTGTTGTAGCGGAACTCGTCAAGAGTTTCGGGGAGCATCCACCCTGGAACGAAAGTCTTGAGTGGCTTGATGATTTAATCGAAATGCAAGTCGCAACAGTGAGCCGTGGGCCGTAAGGCACCGGGTAGCACGCGGGACCCGGCCGCTGACGCGTCGCGGCTCATTAAATCAACAAGCCGTTAACGGCTTGTTGATTTAATGAAGTTTCCTGCGGCAAGGGTGTATGATGGACTTCCTAGTCCGTCATTGGTGTTATTCGACGGACTAGGAAGTCCATCGTACGACTAAATCAACAAGCCGTTGACGACTTCCGCTACGATTTGCATATCAGGACCGCGACGTCCGACGGCGGGATTGGGGGCACGACGCTGCATGGCAACAGTCTCCATCCCGCCCAAGCGAGTCGCCGGCTGCTGTTTCGTGATTGCCCAACAGGGAAGCTACTTCGGAAAGGTGGTGGCGTCGTGGTCCAAGCTTGTCGACCGCATTGCGTTGCCTGTTTTTGAAGTTTGTCCGTTGGCGGATTCCGACGTCAGCTCCGCTAGCTCGGTACTCAATTCGGTCAAGTTCATTGCCGATTGCTCGATTTCTTGCAGCGCCGCTGCGTGTTCGGCCGTCATCCGTTCCATATCCTGCATTGTTTTGTCAAGCTCGACCGTGCCGGTTGCCTGGCGTGTTGCGGCCGCAGCGATCTGCTTTGCCGTCAACGCGGACGCCGAGATCGTCTCTAACAACGTTTGAACCAAATCGCCGGTTTGCTGAGCGACCTGGCGGGCTTCGGCAACGACCACCGTTTCTTGCTCAGACGATTCCACGGCCTTGCGGATGGCATGCAGGATCTCTGATAAAATACCACGCACCTCGCGTGTGGACTGCATCGATTGCTGAGCCAGCCGTTTGATCTCGGCAGCCACCACCACAAATCCTTTGCCGTGCTCGCCCGTGCGTGCGGCTTCCACCGCAGCGTTCAGTGCCAGGACGTTGGTTTGTTCGGCGATATCGTCGACCGTCGAGGTGATTTCGCCAATCGCCTGCGCTCGTTCGGCAAGCGAGATGACGTGAGTGGCGGTTTCTTCGACTTGCCTTCGGACGGACTCCAACGCTTCGATCGATCTTCCCATCGCTTCACGACCCGTTTCCGCAGTCGCTTCGACATGCTCTGCTTCGTCGACCATTCCCTTGGCTCGTCCTGCGGTGTCGTGAGCGATACTCGAGATCTCATTCATCGTGCTTGCAGCTTGAGAAACCGCGGCAGCCTGGGCGTGCGAACCACGAGCCTGTTTCGACGTCGTCGACAGAATGTCGTCGCTGGTTGAGTTAAGACGTCCAACGGTATCGGCGATCGCTTCGAAAAGCGTGTTCCGTTCACGCTGTGCCTTCAACATTTCTTCTTGCGATGCGAGCGTCAAACGTTGCGATTCCAGTCGTTCGTTTTGCTGAGTCAGCGTTTCCTCTTTGCTCTTCAGGTCATCGACCATCGATTGCAAGTTAGCCGCCATCTGATTGAATCCCGCACTCAACTTGGCGACTTCATTCTGACCGGCAGCAGGAATCCGGTACTCGAGTTCTCCTTGGCCGATGCGATGAGCACCTCGCAGCAACACGTCGATGGGACGGGTGACCGATCGGGCGATCAACCATCCCGCGACGATGACTAGCAGCGTCGCCGCAAACGCCAACCAAATGATCTGGTTGCGAAGTCGTTTGATCGGAGCAAAAACTTCCGAAGTCTTTCGTGCTTCTAGTACAACCCAGCCCATTCCGGCAAAGTCACCATGTCCACGAGAAACGGCAAATGCGCCTAACAAATCCTCTCCGTCTCGAACGTTGGTTAGATTGGCAACAAAGGCGTTTTCGTTCTGATCAAAATCGACGTCTCGAAAGTATTCACTGCCGTCTCGCAGCCCCGTCGAATTTTCTCCCGCCTCGCGAATCACGCTGTGGTTCCGATCGAACAGCAACAGATAGCCATCGGTTTGACTGTTCCGTTTGTACTTGTCGACAATGTCGATCAGTTCTTGAATATTCAAAACGGCTTTCATGACGCCCAGGAATTCATCGTCCTCGTCGACCGCCTTTAGACAGATGTCGACCGAGTAGATTCCTGCGCTCTCGTCGAAGCTGACGTCTTCGATATGCAATCCGTTTTCCTTTGCCATCTGCCACCATGACTCGTCGTCTTGGCGGTAGTCGGAGGTGCGGTTGGTTTGGGCCACGTTCGCACCAAATCGGTTGGTGATAAACACCTCGCCGAAAACAGCATGCCCCGCTGATTTTTCCAATTGACGCAGCCAAACATTGAAATCGCGGGCCAGATCATTGTTCATGACCTGCTGCATCAGCGGGATCGTTTCGTGTACGGGGGTGGCTCGCCACTGTTGGTCGCGTTGCTCAACCAGCCTCGCCGGATCATCCATCTGCATCATCTCGTCATTGGATTGCCGCAGCGTCTGACGCACCAAATCGGTTTGCAGATAGGCCTGCCACGTGGTCGCGCGAGTTTGGATGATCCAATCGACTTCGTCCATGACTTCTTGCGCGCGCGTAACCGAGTTCGCTTCGATGGCACGCCGCAAACTCGTTTCGCTGACACTGGTCGCATAGATGCCTACCAACCAAATCAAAATCGTCGGCAGGATCGTTGCAATCAGCAATTGATGGACGATACGCATGTCGTGTACCCGAAAGAAAATCGCGACGTTTGATGATTTTGATTACTCCGATTGTAATTCAACTGCCTCGTTGAACGGTTGGATATGGCCCCCGAATGCATGTTTTCCTTGTGCTAAAGACATGTAGTGGGCCGATCTTTGGCGATATGAACGCCAATCGATATCCCCAGCTCCGTGTATTGTTCTTCGCGATCACCATCCCGATGTTGGTGATTTCATCAACGCGTGCCGATGATGCCGAGGTCGCCAGAGCCGCCTACAAGCAGAGCTTCATCGACAACGATTTCAGCTACCTTGACGATCCGTCGTACCAAGGACAGTTCCTGGGCGAGCGGCTGAAGCGACTGCGTCCCATCAGCGATGTTACAATCGATTTGGGCGGTCGATTCCGTTCTCGGTATCACAACGAAAACAATCTTCGCAGCGGTCGCCGATTGACCGGTGCCAGTGACGAATTCACTCTGTCGCAAACATTGTTGTTCGCGGACGTTCACATCGGAGACAACTGGCGCGTCTTTGGGCAAGCGATCGATGCAACCAGCGATGGCGAAGATTTACCGCCGCGGGGCAGCGAAGTCAACCGTTTCGATATGCAAATGCTTGCCGTGGATGCGCGACTGTTAAGCACTGGTGACGATCAAGAATGGTGGCTGCGTTTCGGACGCCAAGAAATGCACTATGGATCGCAACGGCTTGTCGCCAGCCGTCCATGGCGGAACACACCGCTGACGCACGATGGGGTGCGGAGTTGGTGGAAGTCCGATTCCGCACGCGTCGATGCGTTCTGGGTGCGGCCAATCGATCTGGCACAGCATCGGCCCGACGATACCAATTTTGACAGCCCCGACCAAAGCCGCCAGTTCTATGGGGTCTTTGGTACAACGAAAACCGACACGGCACGATACGACCTTTATTACTTTGGAATGACCGAAGAAGATGAACTCGTGCAAACGTTTGCCGGGGTTCCTGGTGGTTTTGATGTTCACACGATCGGGGGTCGCGTTCTGCGTAGCGAAGGCGAAGTGCAGTTTGAACTCGAAGGAGGTTACCAATTCGGAAGTTTCTCAAGTTCGCGTCAATCGGCGGGCTTTGCCACCGTCGGTCTCGGACGCACCTTTGAACGATTGCCCCTGAAACCGACCACGTGGCTGTTCTACGATTGGGCATCAGGCGATGACGATTTGAACGACGGCGTTCACGGAACGTTCTACCAGCTCGAGCCTCGTGGACACTACTACTTGGGACTCGCCGATTTGACAGGGCGCCAAAACATTCAAGACTTGAATGTGCAGACGTCGCTTGCGATTCGCGACGACTTGGAATGTCGCATCCATTTCCACAACTTCTGGCTCGCCAACCGCCGAGACGCGCTGTACACCAACGGCACTGCGGCATCGTTCCAAGATCCCACCGGGTCCGCGGGCAACGAGATTGGCCACGAGTTGGATTTGCAGTTGCGTTGGAGCATTTCGCCGCGAGCTCACTTTTTGGTTGGATACAGCTACCTGTGGGCAGGCGACTATTTTGACAGCCCCGTCATCCAAGGCGGCCCCGCTGGAATTGCTCCTAACGGAGCGAGTGGCAATGACGGCGAATTTACCTACATCCAATCGACGCTGCGATTCTAGAAAAACGAAATGCCAATTTGCCGCCGGCGAAGCGACAAATTGGCATCCGATCGCCATCGATAGGTCACTGCGGATGTGAATTTGACGGTTGGCACCGTGGTTGCTAATGACGGGGTTGCTAGTGACGTCGGCCATGCAATCGACGTCCAATGCAAACGTTCTTTCCCGGCAACGGAGACCGAGTCATGGTGATTGAGAATCCAAACAGCATCCTAGTTTATCTGTTATGCGGCATCGGAGTGCTGACGGTTGGCGGACTGATCTCGCTTGCCGGGTACGTCACGTTCTTTAAACGACACTGATACTCTCTTTTTCGGTCATTGATTAAAAGTCAACGTTGGGCCATTGAAAAATTTCTCGATCCCAACGTTCCCATGGCATCCGCTGCAGCGGTTGACGTCCGCGGTCATCGAGCGATCGCAGCAACTGGTCCTTGCGGCTTTGTGGCAAGTCGTTGTCGTCATTGATGGCGTCACGAATTTGTTGTCGTGTCCCTGTGAACTCCTTGCTGACCGAATTGCCGCTGGTGTCTTGGTAGGTGATACGTACCAAGTAAGTTCCGTCGGCTTCCTTTTGCAGCGTCAACGACTCAAACGAAGTCCATTCGGTTCCCGATCCCAATTCGTCTTGTGCTTCGGTCCAGAACTCGGGCCGCAACGGCGAAAACGGAATGTTGAAGCGTCCGGTCACGCCCGACCAGTCCGAGTAGATCGGTTTTTGTAAGGTTTGTTCGCCCAATTTGACCTTCGCTGTCTGCAACTCGCCGCCGCGAACGTATTGCACTTCGATCTCTTTGCCGGGCTCATCGTTGCGGACACGTTTGACAAGTTGCTCAGGTGAATACAGATCTTGGTCATCGTAGCGAACCAGCACGTCGTGCGGCTTCAGTCCCGCCATGTCCGCCGGCGAGCCTTTGGCGACTTCCGAAACGAGCACACCGCGGCCATCGTTGATCACGGCCGGCAGGTGGCTTTTTAGCACTTCGGGAAGCGAGGTCACCCCGACGCCAAGTCGAGCTTGGGTGGCATTGTCGGTTTTCGATTTTGTCTCGGCAGCAAATGTGATCGCTGGCAGCATGAAAAGCAGAGATAAGCCAGCGAGAATCGGAACAATGCGTTGGCGATTGGTTTTCATGTTGAATCTCCTGTGACCGCGAGTCAATTTGTTTAACAGCTGGCCGAAGGCGTCTGCGATGGTTTCGCAGTGATGGACGCCTTCGGCCAGCCGTTAAACGAACGGACGTTCGCTTAACGGTTTACCTCATCAAGCCGCTTTCACCTCGATCCGTTTCGACGGTCTTGATTCATCCTTGGGCAGTCGGATTTGTAAAACGCCGCTGTGGTAGTTGGCGTCAATCTGGTCGTCCTTCACCCCTGCGGGCAAGGCGAACGATTGCTGGTAACTGCCGTAGTGATAGGAGCTTCCGTTCTTGCTCTTCGACTCTTGCTTGTGTTCCGCCTTCACGGTCAACACATTGCCGCTGACTTTGATGTCGATTTCGTCCGGTTCAAAACCTGGCATTTCAGCCGACATCACATACTCGTTCTCGTTTTCGTCGAAATGGGCGAATGAACGAGAAAGAGGGTCTTCGTTCCAGAATCGCGAGAGCAGATTGTCGAAATCTCGCCGCAGAGCGGTGATGGGATCGTCGTCGTGTCCGACCGTCAGTGAATGTCCACGGTCGTCGTTTCTTCGTTTCCAAGGAATCAATTTGTCAAACATGGAAGGTGCCTCCTTTCGTTATTCAGATGGTTTCAAATGACTTCGTTTTGCAACAAGCGGCCGAATGTCGGAGGTCGCTTTCGGGTTGTCACAAACGATGGTTTTGCAAATTCCTCCCGCCGCACGGGGCGGCGGGAGGGTGGGGATAGGTGCCAACGGATCAGTTGGCTTTCACTTCAATCCGTCGCGGTTTGGCGTGATCGGACTTCGGCAGGTGCAGCGTCAACACGCCATCGTGCAATTCCGCCGAGATGGCTTCGCTGTTGATCGCTTCACCGATCATGAACGTCCGCTGGAAGTCGCCGACACCGTATTCGCTGTACAGGTATCCTTCGCCATCATGGCAGCAGCTCACCTTGCCGTGGATCGTCAGTTGACGGTTCTCGAATTGGATATCCAAGTCGTCACGTTCGACGCCCGGAAGATCGCCGTACAGGATCAACTCGTCGTCGCCTTCCCAAATGTCAAACCGAGGTTGGTAGGTCGATCGAGCTTGTTGATTGTTTTCGTTCTGATATTGGCTCAGTCGTCCATGGTCGTTCTGATTTTTGGTTTCGTTTTGATTGGTTGTTGTCATGGTGGTGCTCATGGTTCACCTCCAAAGATTTTAGGGATTTGGTTTGTTCGTGATCGTCCAAACGGGGTGGATCAGTTTGCCTTGACTTCGATTCGTCGCGGCTTGACGGCTTCGCTCTTAGGCAGCGTGATGTGCAGCACGCCGTTTTTGAACTCGGCCGATACCTTTTCGCTGTCGATGTCACCGGGCAATTCGATCATGCGGCTGAACTTGCCATAGCTGCATTCTTGGCGATGCCATGTTCCGCCTTCATGCTCCGGTGGCTTGCGTTCGCCTTTGAGCGTCAATTGATTTCCGGTGACGTAGATTTCCATATCATCCATGTGGAAGCCGGGCAACTCAGCTTCGGCGTAGACGTTATCCTCGTCTTCGCGAACGTTCAAAGCGGGAAAGCTACCGACGCCCATCACGCCGCCGTTACCGCCGCGGCTAAACAGCCGATCCATTTCGCGGCTGAGTCGATTCAGCTCCGTCCAAGGTTCCCATCGAGTTGCTAACATGTTCGTACCCTCCTTTCAAACGGGTTCAAAAGAAGAATCGTGTTTCAAGTTGATTTTTTATGGGATTAACCGAGTGTGCCTCGGTGGCAGTCTTTGCTGGCCACTTGGGTAAAATTGCAACGGCTGTACCAATTGCGAATCAACATGGTGGCGAAGCTTCCCGCTGAAAAACGTGCGTGTCGACTTCGTGTCAATTTGACGTCCCAACCGACAAACTGTCGCTCGGCCCGATGCGGCGAAATGCTCACAGCACGCTGCGGCAAGCCAGCACGGCAAGTTCTCTGCGGTACATCCTTTGCAACTTTGGATCCGCCACACGTCCGTGTTGCGACAGACTGGCATGCTAAGAAAAACTGGCGTGGTGAGACCGACGGGAGCTGCGGTCAATGCTTGTCATCGCGGTTTATACCCGTACCAAAATGGCAGCCTCTGGCAACCGCCGCGATCTGATTCGTGCCCTGATTGAATGTGACCAGAACCGAGAAGGTTGAAGGAGACCAAACGATGTCTTTCATCACGCATCATTGCCCGTCCTGTCACGCTCCGATGCGAGAGGGCTTTTTGATTGATCGTTTTGGCGAGTTCCAAAAAGACACCTTGTTCTGGGCGAGCGGCAGTTTCGGATCGTTCATGTTGGGACGCGAGCAGGTCTATCCCGTGACCACATGGCGTTGCCAACACTGCGGTTTGTTACAGTGCTATGCCGCCCCGGCGCAGATGCGGCAAGGTGATCACGCTGCCGCCACGACGCCCGGTGTCAACGACGCTGACGACTCGACACCGCCGCAGCAACCCACCGAGCACGACTCGCCCAACACCCTCCACCAAGTCGTCACGTAATGGATAGAAACGGATCCGCGGGCCGTAAAGCACCGGGCATCACCTTCGCAGCCACACTCGCCAGATCGCTGATGTTTGCACATTCGTAGCTACGCTTGCCAGAGCGTGGATGTTTGCTGTCGCTACGTCGCACGAGATGACCACCAATCGGCGTAAGGCGTGTTCTTGATCAGGTAGCGATTGTAGTCGCGGTCGTCGTCCCACCACGTCGGCCCGCGTTCGCCCAATGCGACTTTGGCGGCGTGCACCTTGTTGCGAGCGGCGGCCAGTGCATTGTCGTCGCTCGATCGCCGAGCGGCGGCGACTTCGCGGCGGGCGGTCATCAGTTCACTGACTAGTCGCTGGCGAGTTTGCTCATCCAGGTTCGGGTTCGTGCAGCGCCACAGCCGTTCTCGATGAACAAAGTAGCGGCCGTCAGGAGTGATGGGGTATTTCAAAAGATCGAGCTTGTTCAATTTCCAGCGAGGTGTCTGCGGCGTTTTAAATCAGATTACCCGATTTGCGAAGCACCGATCTTACGATTCGTTTCTCGCCATCAGGTCAATCCCTTCGCTCGGATTCGCTGCACGTCCCCTTCACTGCTGGACTGTAACACCAAACAATGCGGTTTCACGATGAGGAGATACTCGTTGGGGCGTTGTCGAGCGCAAAAACGAGTCCGTGTGTCTCAGCAAGATGAACTGGGAATCACTGCCTCGTCCACTCCGTCAACGTTGCAGCAAACGAGGATCCGACGTCAATGTCCGAGTATCAATGGATCGAGTTCAGGGCGATCGAGTCACCGCTTGATCAAAAAGCCATCAAATTCATGCTCTCACAATCTTCGCGAGCGGAGATTGATGAGTGGCGGTTTACCAACGAATACAATTTTGGCGATTTTCACGGCGACGCCCCCGAGATGCTCCGCCGAGGTTACGACCTTTTTGTTCATTATTCAAACTTCGGCCACCGCCTGCTCTACTTTCGGTTTCGCGACGGGTTTGCCTTTGGGGACTTGGTCGATCAATACACCGATGGCGAGCAAATCTGCTGGGAACCGGATGAGCAGGGGAGCGGCGGTACGTTGATGATCATACCCGAAGGCGACGCGGGGACGTTCGACGTGGTTTGGGAGCTTGAGACGTTGGCGTCCGATTTTGTTCCGCTATGGGAGATGATCCGTCGCGGTGACATGCGACCGCTGTATGTGGCCTACTTGGCGCTGTGTGCATGGTTTGATCCTGATTCTGATGATGACGACGATCGAGATCCGCCCATTCCGGCTGGACTAAAGCAATCGCACCCCGGTCTGGATCGACTGGCCGAGTACCTCGAAGTCGACCGTGATCTACTCGATGTGGCGGCGCAGGCTTCGGCCGACTTGCAAGACCAAACACTTGATGCAAAACGCATCGATAAATGGCTGCGAAACCAGGATCGCAAGCAACTGAGTACAAAATTGAAGCAGGTTTTGTGCAACCCCACTGCGGAACCGCAACGGTTGCTCCGCGAGATTACGGACGAATTGTTCTCGCCAAGTGAGCCCGTACCGGGACGCAGCAGTCTGCGCGAGATGCTGCGACAAGCCAATGAAGTGGCAAGGCAGCGGAGCGAAGCGATCGAGGCCGAGAAGGCTCGGAAAAAAGCCGAAGCCGAACGATTGCAACGCGAGCGGCACGAGCAGCAAATTCAATCAATCGCAAGCGATCCCGGTCCGATTCTCCGCCGCATTGACGAGGCGATCGAGGAAAGGAAGCGGCCATCGTACCAACGAGCCGCAAGCGATTTGAAATTGCTTCAAGAGGCGCTTGGTCCTGCCTACGCGCAGACCAAGGTCAAAGAGCTACGAAGCAAGTACCCCAGCCGATCGGCACTCCACTCCGAAATTCAAAGAGCGATGGAAGGTTAAAGGTCGGTACTAGAAAGTTGATGACAGCAGCCCGCATGATTACCGGGCGCGAGCCAACCGAGTCGAGTCGTTCCTCGCTCCGCCCTGCCCGTGCGAACATCCCCAAGAACTTTGGAAGCGTCGTTGTAGTCTGGAGTTCCTAGCAGGTAGTCTGCAGTAGGAAACGCGACAGACTCCGCAGGAGAGACTAGGGCTAAGTCAACGGCATCGCGATCTTTTTGAAACGCGAACAATGATTGGCAATGCTGTGAAGCATATAGAGACGGCAAATTACGGCGGTTGTGTTTTGTAGCTATGCTCTCGCCAGAGCGTGGATGATAGCTGGCCAATACGAATCACCACCTTCTGGCGAAGGTGGCTACGAGAAAATGCTTCACAGCGTTGCCCGAAGGGGCGACCTAAAACCTGGCCTGAATCCACCCTGACAACCAGGGTTATGCCGGTGTTGCAAATCTGAATCCATGCTAATCGCAAACCGCAAGGTATGACCTGGGGCGGCGGGCGGAAGGATAGCGTCTTGACGGGTAATAACGTTGAGACTAGAGTTTCCGGTGAATCCATGTGTTAGGCAGCGGTCGGCTGCTCAAAGTGAGAAAATATCGCAATTTCTGCGATAACAGGTCGAATGTCGCTTGCGACCTTCGTTCTCATTGCTAGATGCTTTTCCATTGCCACTTCATCGTATTAATCACCCCCAATGTAGTTTTCATGAAAACGAAGTTTAGTCTTTTGTCGGTATTTCTATTGGCTTTCATTTCCGTTAGCGGTTGCGATAGTAAGGAGCCGCAAGTTATTCAGGCTCCACCGCAGACACAAGAACAACTTGATGCCTACGATGATGAAATCCGTCGCGATCAATTTGGTGATCAACGATAGTCACTGCCGATCTTTAGCCTGCTCCCTGTTGTGCCGTCTCCCTTAATCGAAACGTCTCCCCATAAGTCTCGAATCATGTTTACAAAAACTTCCCATCGGCAAGGGTTCACCCTGGTCGAACTACTTGTCGTGATTGCCATCATTGGCGTCCTTGTTGGTCTTTTGTTGCCCGCCGTGCAGGCGGCGCGTGAGGCGGCGCGACGGATGTCGTGTAGCAATAATGTCAAGCAGCTTGGTCTCGCACTGCAAAACTACCATTCCGCCTATGGCCAATTACCGATGCATTCTGGTGGGACTTATTTGAAGCTCGATGACACCACCTACACCGGTGCAGATCGTAATCGAGCGACGAATCGGTTTCGTCTGAGTTTCCTTGTCGGTTTGACTCCCTTTTTTGAACAGCAGGCAATTTGGGAGCAAATCTCGAATCCGATGGCCACGAATGCGGCGGGAAATTCCATCACTCCATCTTATCCTGCGATGGGCCCGCATCCTTGGGATACAGAATACGCCCCTTGGATGACCGAAATTCCGGCTCTTCGCTGTCCCAGCGATCCTGGAGTCGGTTTGCCGGCGATGGGCCGAACCAACTACGCCGCTGGTCTTGGTGATGCGACGGATAACAACGATCGCGGCGCGTTGCGATTCTATGGCGGCACGCGCGGATGGGATTCCGATAGCGCCCACGCCGCACTCGTCTCGGCTGCCTGTCGCGGCGTTTTCTTTCCTCGCAAATTTGTGAAGTTCAGAGACCTTCTCGACGGGACGTCCAACACGATGCTCTGTGGAGAGATTGTGACAGGCTTGGGCGACCGTGACGCCCGAGGTATTTCGCTTGAAAACGCGGGTTGGACGAATCAGGGTGTGCATGACACGCCCACCCGATGCGACTCGCAACTTGACCCGGCGCGACCGCAATTTTGGCGTCAAACGCTAACCTTCGGAAATCTCACCGCCGATGGCGAAGGCCGTGGTTTTCGTTGGGCTGATTCTGCAGCGGCGTATACCTGTGTCAACAACATTCGTCCGCCTAACAAAGGCATTTGCATGGGGGCGAGTGAATCGTCAGCAGGGCACTTGCCCGTTAGCAGCCGTCATCAGGGCGGAGCTCATGTCTTGATGGCGGATGGTGCCGTCAAGTTTATTACGGAATCAATTGACTCTGGGGACCAGTCGGCGGGCACGGTGATCAATGGAGGAACCGGAGTTCGTGCGCCGGGCTCGAAGAGCCCCTACGGCCTGTGGGGTGCCTTGGGGACACGAGCAAACCGTGAAGTGATTTCCGAGCCATTCTAATGCAATAGCTAGAATGGGCAGCGCCCCAGTGAATTCTAAGAGGATGAGTGGGGCGTGTCGGAGTGAAGCAGTGGAGTGCATCGGCGAAAACCGATGTTCAAAGAGGCCGCTGGCTGGATGGTGGTCCTCAACAGCAAATAGCTCGTCGCGACAGCATGTCGCCACGAGCGTGGCGGTTGGGCGATCCCGACGGGGCGACATGAAACTTCTTCGCGAAAGATGGTCGCCCCCCGGCTTCCACGCTTTAGGGCGTGGCAAAGCCCTCCCGCTTCGTCGGCTCGTGGTGATCGAGGCATCTCGATAGCCTGCCACCCGCTACCGCCAGACTAAGGCGTTTGCCCCATTCGATTTCTCTGACCCATTTGATTTCTCTCACAGGCGACTTGGCTTGCAGGCGAAGGTCCATTCCATGTTTGGAGTCGAGACATGGATGACACGGCACTATGAAGAGTATGAAGAGGGACAGAGCATTTTTCAGTTGATCGGCGTGAGACCCGGTGTCGCTATTGCTATTCGGCGGCTGTACTGGCAAGCTCGACTTGCAGGTCGGATTCGAGTTGTTTGCATTCTTCGCGGGTCCAGAACCGGTAGTCGCCGAATTCGTGGACGGCTGACAGTTCGTTCGCAAACAACGCCTTGATCGGTTCACGTAGCGGCGCGTCAACGGGCATCGCGATGTATTTGTCCACCAAATATCGCCGGCCCGTGGCGTTTTGCATCAGCAGATTTAGCGGGCGACGAATTTGGCTCGCGTCTCCCTTGATTTTGGCAAACCAGTGCTGCATCAAGTCTGGCGGGATGTGGTCGAACTGTTCCATCAAGATCAAGGTCTCGACACAGTTCATCCGGTCGGTCATGTGTTTGGAAGTCTTGATGTGCTTTGCGACCGCGTCGACGTGTCGCGGCTCGGTCTCCATTCGCCACCGTGCGAGGATCGCGGCGGCATCGAGATCGCTGAGCTTTCCGCCTACTTGCGTTTCCAGCAAAATCCCAAAACTCTTGTCGTTCGGAGCCAATCCAAGATTTGCGTAGGCACAGATCAACGAGTGTGACAAGGACAACTCGCCGCTACTCGATTCTAGGTCGCCCATCACCAGAGACAGCAAGTCGGTGATGGTGGCGGGGTGGCGATCGGGACGCCACAGGGCTTGTTCAAGCATCGTGCCTCGAACGAACGGGTCTAAAAACAAAGAGGTTTCGTCGGTTAGGACAAGATCAAACTTGTGACGGATCAATTCCATGAACTCAAAGAGTGCTTTTTCTCGTTCATGCGCCTGCTCTGCCGAAAGCGTTTTTGCACTTGTCTCGTTGGTGCTTGCCACGGTGCGATACACCAGTTCGCTAAACGTATCGGCCCAATCTTTGAATTGGTTGTCCAAGAAAAACTGGCGGCAGGTTTCCTTTGTCATGCTCTTAGCGTCCTCCTGATCTGGATCAAAATCCTCACCGGGATGCTGCACCCGAGCATACCCAACCCCCGAGCCGTTAATGTTTGTGTGCCACTGACGTGCACCACGGTTCTGATAAGCGAGGCATGAACGAACCGGATACCCAAAGAATTTTGATTCGGCTGGCATGCGGTTGGTAATGATGAAGCCGCCAGCATCGCAGATAATTACCTCCCGCATCAAAGAGCGATCCAAAGTCGACTGTGGGTTGCTGCTGCCCGAGATGACTTTCGGCAGTGGCAGGCTGTAATCAGTAACTTCGTCCGGCCTCCCCTTTCTTGCCCGGTAGAACGGGGCAATCATCGTATCAAGAATCCTGAACGAAAAGGCGATGGGAACAGCCTCTCGTTCAGAGCCCTCAAAGTTCAATGCGTTAGCTGAAACAATACAGCTTCTGGGAACCTGCTCACGGTCAACCGTCATTACGAACACATCGTCGTTCGCCCAGTCGACAAAGATTGTCGACAGCTCAATCTTGCCACGGTTGTTGATGAGTGAAGAACTGGTGTAACCCCCAGTGGGCGTGTTGCTCGGCGACAACGGTGGCACCGTGCTGCTGAACGCGTTCGTTTGCGCATTCGCGAATGAATACGTGATCGCCGTGATCAAGATAAAAAAACATGGATAGCAAAATTTGAAAAACACTTAGCACACTCGGGATTTGGATTTTTCGTCAATCGTTTTTTTCAAATTGTATGACAGCAAACGTTTATTGAATTGAAGATGCTCAAGCCATGCTTCACATCGCATTGCTGAGGAGCATTCGCCAAAAACGTCATTAGGATCGTTTGGTGTGTGGAGCATTGACGGGGGCAACGACGCAGATCAGCGGGGACCGGCAGTTGAGCATCCATTCGTAGAAACTGACCACCGGTGCATCCGCTGGTGACCCACTAACTAGTAGGTGTAAATCGTTGCGTCATCGAAACCGCCATCCAGCGTTGCGGATGCCTCGACATGGTAGTCCGCGAGTCGCTGGTCGTTGCCGCCCCAGTCGCCCCCGCCACCGCAAAAGTCGAGACGTAAATGATCAAAGTCGTCAGCTGGGCGAATCGTAATCATGTAGGGACAAACCAAGGAATCGCGAATCTGCTTGGCAGTTATTGTCAGTGGTGGCTCTTCCTGGCTTAGCAGCGTATTGAACTGCGAGAGACGATCCGTCGCCACATAATCTCGAAACTTCTTGAACCAGGATTTGTGTGCCATCCAAATGCGGTGAGCAGCGGGGGTTAGTTTTGCCAGCAGTTCGTCGGATCTTGTCTGTAGCGTATCGAAATTAAAATCGATGCTGGTTCCCTCGTACGTGCGCGTCGCGACAAATGTTTCGAAGTTGTCGTCCCACCGGGTTCCGTCAAATTTTGTTTTGGATTTAGAACCGCCCATACAATGTCTTCAGTCGGATAACGTTGGCGATCACCCAGTCGCCGCCATTTTAGTTTGTGTTCACGAGACGATCACGCCGGCGATTTGGGTGCACCCTATTGTTCCTCAATGTTTTGCCGCCGGCCGCCCGATGATTGTAGCAAGTCGATTGACGCGATCCAAATCCTCATTCTTCGCACTGCCTGCGCACAGTACAACCCTCTTCAACGAGCAAAGAAACTGGCAACGAATGAAACCGCAGATGGACGCAGATGAACACAGATTACCTTCTGACCCATCTGCGTGAATCTGAGTTCATCTGCGGTTCCCACTCCTCAAGTTCCGCGTTTTGCAATCCGACACTCGTCACGTTTGCAGCACAAAAAAACATCCTCGCCCTTCATCCGCCAGACCACGTTACACCGCCAAGTCCAATTCATTGAATACTAATTTCCAGTCTGGGAAGCGGCCGCGATCACCTGGGACGGGCGATTAATTTTTATCTGGAAGAACCACGTAAGTCGTCCTCGGGGGTACGTCTTGGTTCTAGCTGCCTGTTTTGTTCGTACTTGTACTCCTACTCAGCATCGCGGTACTCGTTCTCGTCTCCGATATTGTACTCGGCCACGAAGTCCGAACGTGCGATCAGGCGGGGCAACATTAACGCGACCCAAATCCTCGTACTTCGCACTACATTTGCACAGTACAACCCTCTTCGCTACACAAAAACTGGCAATGAATGAAACCGCAGATGGACGCAGATGAACACAGATTATCGCCTGACCCATCTGCGTGAATCTGAGTTCATCTGCGGTTCCCACTTTTCAAGTTCCGCGTTTTGCTATCCGACACTCGTCACGTTTGCATCACAAAAACATCCTCAGCCTTCATCCGCCAGACCACATCACACCACCAAGTCCAATTCATCGAATACTAATTTCCAGTCTAGGAACGGCGGCGATCACCTGGGGCGGACGATTGAATTTCCATCCGCTGAACCTCACAAGTCGTCCTCGGGGGCACTGTTTGGTTCTGGTTCCTCGCCTTCTTCGTACTCGTACTCAGTAACGCGGTACTCGTCCTCGTCTCCGGCATTGTACACGGTTGCGGGCTCGACCACGGTATCCGATTGTGCGATTAGGCGGGGCAACATCAACGTGATCCAAATCCTCGTGCTTCACGCTGCCTGCGCACAGCACAACCATCTTCACTGAGCAAGAAAATTGGCAACGAATGAAACCGCAGATGAACACAGATTAACTTCTGGCGCATCTGCGTGAATCTGAGTTCATCTGCGGTTACCACTTCTCAAGTTCCCCGTTTTGCATTCTGGCCCTCTATCCCGATTGACACTGGTTATCCGCCGTTCTTACGCCTTTCTCGCGAGTCGTTTTAGCACTGGCCAACCTACCCACACCCATCCCATTGCAATCAGCATCACGATAATGGGATCAATAGTAAACGTGACAGACATCGCAGCACCGCAAATGGTGACAAACGCAAGCGTGATAGCGACAGGCAATCGATGTGCCGAGCGACCATGCTGAGCCCCTTCTGCTTCCAGAGCGTTTGGCGGTTTGTATGGACTAGGACGCATTTCATTCTCGGCGTGATACAAGCTCACATATCGATGAACCACAGGGTGACGTTTCATGATAACACCAAGTGGCGAGCGCAGCGTACGGAACGCAGATGCCATCATTTGACGGCAATTCAGTCGGCGAACCTTCTGTAGTGCTCGCTACGACTTGCGGAAATCCTGAGGCGGCCACGATCGCCCAACTCCAAGGCAAGACAGGCGTGGGGGAAGGACTTGCAGTCGGTCCTCTTCGTCGATGGCGTGGCGGATCGCTCGATTTTTCGTGGTTTTGTTCGTCCGCCAGTCGGCATTTTTTTCTGATGGAAGCATCCGCTTGCGAATTTTCTTTCCAATGCGTGTAACACCTTCGTTTCGGTCACGCTTTGTTTGTTACAGACTCATTCGCTGCCAAATACGCGTACAAATTAGGAGTTGACGATGTTCACTCAACAGAGTTTTCGTGTCTGCCTTATCATGGTCGGGGTATTGTTCACCTGGGCGATCGACAGTGAGATGTCACTGCGTGCTGAAGATTTGCCCTCACTCTCGGACGTCTTGCCGGCTGCGTCCGAAGACGTTGATGGCATTGAACTGGTCGACGACTGGATGGAGAACACGATCGTACTGGTGGGGACTCCCGATGACGATAAAATCACGATTGAAATCGACGACGATCGAATTCGCTTTCGCGTCAATGGCGAAAGCGTCGGTTCAATTCGCGAACGTGACCTGCCGCCCGATCCCTTCGATGAAGACGTGCCGTCGATGAGCATGGGGCTGGGTTCTGCTCTCAAAATCATCGTTTCTGGCGCCGGTGGCAACGACTGGATTTCGCTTGCAAAGGATTACTCCGACGGGCCTCCGCTGAATACTTATGATCGATTACACTTCATCCTCTATGGCGATGACGGATTCGACTTTCTAAGCAGTGTAGGAGTCGATCAGGTGAGTTTCGTTGGCGGTCTCGGCATCGACACGCTGATCGGTGATGGATTCGATTCCGAGTATCTAGGTAGTGAGGTGCTGGTAACGGACTTGGAATCGTTGGGAATGGCTATTTTGCCAGACGGTGCAAAGGATCGCATCATTCCTGGGCACCCCGAAAGCACGGCCTATCGAAACTACTTCCTGCATATCACGCCGGTGTTGTACACCAGTCCAACGATCAAGGTGCTCGACAAGAACCCTCCGTTATTGCCGGGAGTGCCCGCGATCGATAATCGCGAGCAGGCGGACGTTCTAATTCCTGAACCAATCGTCTTCGACACGATCCTAATAGAGCGAGATGAGGTGATCAACGATATCGGATGCCTCGTCTTTGACCTGAACTTTCGAGAGGACGGCACGATGATGTTTCCGACACTTGTCGAGTGATCGCAAAGCAGTGGCGGTCCTCTAATGAGCATCGAGGGTGTTGGGGACCTCCGAGAAGTTGTGTGCGAAATTGTGCGAGCGAACCCCGAGCATCCGACATCGATTGATCCGGCACCAATTGATCCGGAACTCAAGTCGTCGCTCACTAGATCTGCTCTAAGACAGACCTCTGCAATGGATTCAATTCAACACCGGGGCGGGCCGACTGGACCATCGCGATTGCGTCTGCAGCGGTATTTGCTTTTCCCGAAACAAGCAGAACCGCTGAAGCAACAAGGCCGGTTCGGCCGTGACCTTGGGCGCAATGAATCAGAACCGGCTTTGGCATGTCATTGATTTCCGCGGCAAGCTGTCGAAGTTCCTCCGAAGTCGCTGCGGAACCATCCAGCATGGGATAACAAGTGTACGACTGAAGCATCCAATCACGCTTCGGTTCCGTGAATTCACAAGTCAAGTCGACCACCGACGGGATGTTATCCGGTAGTTCGTGTGCAAGCAGTCGTCTGGAAAGAATCAAATCTTTGCCGAGCGAGCTCAGCTTTGGCTCTCGCGAAAGTAGCCGAACCAGATGCCACACGGCGGCAACGTACACGACATAGGGAAACACCAGCAGCGTTCCGAGTCGGGAACGTCCGCCGTCAAAACGTTTGCCAAAGACACCGGGGGCCGAGTGCAAGTACGCCGCTGCAACGACACCAAACGAAAACGCGGGATAAAAAAGTAGCCACGCCCACGGACCAACGCGAGCGGCAGTGATTGATAGTGCCACCGCCAACAACAGAAAGAGGAACCCGTACTTCATGCGGTTGCCTTTACGCTTGAACTCGTGCCGCTGAAATCGCGTCAGCGAGCTCGGATTGATGCTCGGCTGTGCGGACGACGATGGTCAATGAAAGTCCATCGAACCTAGGTTCACCTACAAGCGGTGCCACCGCGGTTCCAAAATCAGCGATCGACAATGGGCCGTACCCGGTGGCCAGGGTCGGCATCGAGATCGTCTTCGCTCCTGCTTTGATGGCCATTTCCAAAGCGGCAAACACGGTCTGACGGACAAGTTTAATGGACGAATCGTAGAACGGGTCGATTGCGACGGCATGCAGAATGTAATCGAACGGCAGGTCTCCGGCGTTGCTTTGGACGACGCTTCCCGCTGGCACCGCCGAGATGCCATGACGTTTCAGGTAGGAGTGCAGTTCTTGTTGAATCGTCGGCCCAACCGCCGAAAGGATCGCTCCATTGACGCCGCCGGAAAGATTCAGCCAAGGGTTTGCGGTAGAGATCAACCCGTCCGCGGGCACTCTCAGCACATCGCCAACTTGGAGGTTGATTTGCATTTCCGTGGAACCTGTTTTGTCAGTCTTTCTTGAATTGGACGATCACGATTCGCCCTGCGAAGCGAACCGTTGCGAGCTCAACCTTCATCATAGCAAGTACGGCGCTGGTCGACCCGCCACCCGTGCCCGCACCAATCAGTGGCAACGCAATCGAAGTAAATTGCTTTTGCTCGGCCATCGCCAACGCATTTCGACAAGAATCACGAATCGACCGTTCGTTGGACCGCCATGTCATGCTGATGCCGGCCACGTGGATGATGGCTTTGAATGGCAGCTTGCCCGCACTGGTTAGCACGGCCCCGCCGAGCGGAATCGGACCGTGCTTGGCGAGTTCGCGAAACGGTGCATATCCAGCACGACGCTTGATCGCTCCGGAGACGCCTTGAGGAAGCAGCAGCCACCATGGAATGATGTTTCGATTCCAGGCGTTGACGATGACCTCGACGTCTTGATCGAGTAGGTCGCCCGTCACGACGTTGATATTGGTCATCAGCGAGTTCCTACAGAAAAGCGATGTAGTCGTTGACCAGTCTATCGGATTTCGCATGCACCAATGGAGCTAAACGCTGTTAGCCAATCTCTGGTAGCTACGAGAAAATGCTTCACATTTGCGTTTCGTAGCTGCGCTCGCCAGAGCGTGGATGTTTGCCGCCCAAAAACGAATCACCACCTTCTGGCGAAGGTAGCTACGAGAAGATGTTACACAGCGTTGAATTATAGGGTGTCAGCACGATCAAAGGCTGTTAGCTGCGGGTGGCGTTGTCCATGCCGCACTGCGGGAGTTTTATTCATGCTGGCACGACTCTCCAACGTAGACAGGTCCCGAAAAGTCGTTTAGTGTGGTCATCCGGAATCAATTGCTGGACATACCTAGTTGTCGCGAACCTCTCAGCGTTGCAACTCTTGATTGTCGAGTTCTTCGCTTTGATCTTTGCGTTTCCATTTTCTGAATCGCACTTGCGTTGGACGTTTTCGCTTTAACAGGAAATACACGCCGGCCAGGACGAACACGATGCCCACCAGCAGGCCGCTAAAGTCGCTGGCCAAGCTGCCGATCACCTCCCATTCACTGCCAAAGGCATAGCCGAGCCCGCCGAAAACGAGAATCCAGGTCACTTCGCCTGCCACATCGAAGGCGAGAAAACGGACAAAGGGATAGCCACCGCCGCCGGCTGCCAAGTTGGTGGGAACTGCGAACGCGGTGAGCATCCAGCGAGTGAGATAGATTGCGACTCCACCCCGATTCAGCAGTGCGGATCGCGCACGCCGCCACGACCGCCGTCCTCCGAAGCGACGTTCGATGCTGATGCGAGCATAGCGGCCCATACCAAACGAAACCACGTCACCCAGCACGACACAGGCAAGGATACAAATCGGAGTCAACACCTCATCCAAAACACCTTGTCGCACGAACGCCCCTGCCGCGATCACAAACAGCGTGCTGGGCAGCGGAACTCCGACAGCGGCTGCAAAAATCGATAGACCTAGTGCGAGCAGGCCGTACGCGGCGATCCAGGTGAGGATCTGTTCAATCAGCGGTGCAAGCGACAAACTCATTGCACCTCCTGTGCATGCCGAGCGATGAGGGCCTGGATATCCTCGATCAAGCCGCGAGGGCCACGAGGATATCGCAGTTCGTTGGCCAGTACATCCAAGGGCTTGTGAATGTAAACCTCATCGTCACTGCCTGATTCACTCGAGGGTGATTCCTGGGACGCTAACGCGTCCAGTCCGAGTTCGTCAACGATCGTGGTAATCGGGATCCCTGAGCTATTCGCGATGTACTCGAGTGTCATCCAGCGACGTACGTCGCTTAGACCGGTCGCGACAGGATCTTTGTGATAGGCCAGAATGATCTGTCGCAGACGGTCGATGACGGCCGGGTAATCGCCGGTTTCCGAACGTCCCAAACCGAGTTCCTCGTTCAAATGCTTGACATCAATATTGCGGCGGCGTTCGGTTGCGTTGACCCCCAATTCGGCGTAGATGTATTCTTGCGGGACCGCGTAGGCTGCGGCAATAAAATGGATCGTCATCCAAGGGTGAATGGCGTCGACGTCCGCGTCACCGGTGTCAAAACCCTGTTCTTGGATAAACCGCAATTGACGATACGATTCCAGCGTGCGACCGCCGAAGTAGAAAACCAAGCCAAGCCCTATCAGGATCAGGGTAAATTTCAGCAGCTTTTGCTTAGGAGTGGTCATCTTCTTCGTTTCATTCGCGATTGAGAGTCACCGCCGAATCGACGCTCAGCGTTATCGAAATGAGCAACACATGTCTTCGTTGGGTTTTGCATGTCCAGCAAAGGCCCGTCGGATGTTTAAATGGCGGTTGATGCTACGTAGCGGACGTCACCCGACGGTGGATTCACGCTCGGGCGAACGTTGCTACGACCGTTATGGCTCCGTCGGTCCTTAGCGTAGCATAAGCTGGTAGGCAGGACTCGTCGGGTGAAATCCCATTGGCCACATCGGCAAACGCCGCAAAGCAATTTCTACAACCCGAATGCGTAAGTTTTGAAGATGCGCTTCCGTATTTAGGGGCAAAGCCCCGGACGTTAACCTAGCCCAGCCCAACGGGCTGGGACCAAGAAAACCAGTGAACTGAAGGGCCAACGGCCCGGCCGTTTACTCGGATCTACTGACGTCGGCTGGTAAATGGCCGGGCCGTTGGCCCTTAGGTGTCTTGGCATCGCAAACCTGGCCCATTGGACCAGGCTAGGCAAATTGCTGGGCCTTTGGCCCGGAGAACATCGAAAAACGCGACATCAAGATGCGTAAAAGAGAATCTCGATCTTGGACTCGGTCCCTCGCTTATGATTCGGGTTGTGATAAACGCGCAACTTCAAAACTGACGCGTCCGGGTTGTGATGAGCTGGCAAAACACGACTCCGAAATGCTTCCTCGCGTTGCTCCGAACGGCTAATGCACCGGAAACCCCCTGCCTGTTCCGACATGTCTTGCTTGATTCGTGCTTTGGTTCTTTCGGTTACTTGCCAACGGTTGTTCGCATTAACACCAAATTGTCATGCACCAGACTCGATGACCAAATGAATTGTGCATCGGATTGGGGGGCGTCAAACAGATCAGTGAAATTCGTGTACGCCGGCTTGTTTTCGACTCCAACAAAGTCATTGGTATAGGTGACTGCGTTTGGCCATTCGCTATCGTCGAAATCGGCAGCGGCCCATCCTTCCGGCATCGGCCAGTGGGCTGCGAAGTAAGCGGTACCGTCTGCGGTGTCTTCGGTGCTGCACTTTGAGCTGTCCCGAATGGCTCCATTGAGTTCAAGGCATTCCTTGGTCTTGAGGGGCGCCGTGTAAAACGTTTGTGCTTTCCAGTTCGCGTCGGTGATCGAAACGGTTTCGTCTGCGGCGTCTTTGACAACTGCTACCAATCCGGCGTCTCCTTGGTGAAACGGTGCACCTTTGAACTTTTCAAATCCCAGTCCCAGTCGTTCCTCCCAATCAACGCCCATGATCGCAATGGTGAACGGTCGCTCGGCTTTGAAACGAATAACGCTACTGTTAAACGGAGTCATCGGAACGGCATCGACCGCCAGCAGTTTTCCGTTCACGTAGAACTCGAAATAGTTGTCGCCAAAAACGTAAGCTGTGAATGTCTCGTCGCCGCCTGCGTCGATCACCGGAACCGTTTCCAGATCAACCTCGGAAATTCCGGCTGGCTCAACCCCAGTTGCTTCGTTGTACAGGTCGGCCGCCTTGGTCGCCGATTGGAAATGCGTTTTGGCTGGCACCGTCCACTCCGCCCCATCTTCCGACTTGATCGTTCCAACATTTGCCGTACGTGGATTGTTTCCCTTCCATTGGAACAGCTTGACAATGTCCGATTGAGCCTCGCCCTGTGTGAACGACGGCTGAACGGGGGTAGCGTCCCGTTCCTGCGCGTCAGCCACTGGGTGGGTTACCGCGTTGATGGCGAGCAGAACTGTCGTCGCGATCGCAGTAGTGAAAGTGTGACCATTCATGAATTTTCCTCAGCGGACAAGTCGTAAGTTGCAGTGTTTTTAGGTCGGTTCCGAGTTTACGGGATCAGAGCATTCTGAGCACGTATCGGTAGAATGACCAAACAGCAGAGGCGACCGACGCCACGTCAGCCGTCCGCCCACTCGCGGATCGCACCTGCGGGAACTTACTCAATCGGAAACGACGATGAATGGCAGGGACAAGAGGGGCAAGGACAAGAGGGTCAGCGGCGGAGCCATGAGACCGCACATTGTTTCGATGTTTCGACTTGCATGCCACCCGACCGACTGGCTTTGCCGTCTTCTTGCGTTTAAGCGAGGATCTCGGCATCGGGCAATCCCGCGCGAAGTGCTGCGACTCCATCCGGGGTGATCTGCGTGTCGGCGACGTCGATGTAGTTCAGCGTCATGCCAACCAGCGTGGGAACCGATGCGTCGGTGACTTGCGTCCCGCACAGGTTCAGTCGAATAAGTTTAGGGAGCTGTGCGATCATCTCGATCGCGTGATCCGAAATGCCGGTCTTCCAGAAGCTGATCCCTTCCAGATTCGAAAGCGGCAACAGCGCTTCGACGTCGGCATCGGAGACCTCCACTTGGTTGAAGTTGATATCGACGATGTCCTCGTTGGGAATCTTTTGCCGACTTCGAAAAGCTTCACCAAGGAACGTGAAGCGAACTCCTCGGTCGGTCAAGGCAATCAACGCGGCATCCATCGAACAAATCTCCGTCGCGAACCATCGGGATCGGTAGCCGATCAAGAAGACAGCGTCTCCTCGGCGGGCCTTTCACGGCTTGTGTATCGTAACCTCTATTTGCATTTGCAACTCCCATGCCACATCCTCCGAACGAATCTCGTCCTTCGTCGATCGGCTTCCGCTGCCGAGTCGGTCTGACGGGTTTGAATTGTAGCCACCGTCGCCAGACGGTGGACGCCATGATCGACGCTCTGGCTAGCGGCATTGCGGGCGGAATATTCCGGCGGGCTATTGCCGCCCCGATGGTCTCTGGCCGCCGCGTCCGCTCGGCCTTGCTCCCGCTCCCATTCCGCCCTGGCCTCCCTGACGTGCGCCGCCACGACCGCCTGGAAAATGACTACGCCCGTTGACCATGCCAGCCGATTCATCTTCGTCCAGCCAGACGGTGAATTCCTGCCCGACCGACTGGCACCAGCCCTTTTCTTTGTTGCATGCAAAGTACTGAATCTTTACTGTAATCGGTTCGTCCGTGTCCCAGTCTTTCACATTGATCAAGAACTCGCGGGGCTCATCGTCCGATTCGACTTCCAATCGTTTGGCTTGCCCCGTAGCGGGTGAGACCGTTGCACCTTCGGCAACGATTTTGTACTCCGGTGGACTGGCCAGGTTATTCCAACTGGCTCCCAACACAGGGTCTTGGCGAAAGCCAAGGTACAATGTTCCCGTTCCGGTTTCGATCAATTGTTGGTCCGCTTCGGGACGAAGTTTGACATAACGGTTGGACGGATTGAAATCGTTTGAACGCAACGCGGCGACGGGATTGCTTTTGCCGCCCGATTCGACACGCAGCGGGACCGCTTTTCCTTCCACACTCACTCGCTCCAACAGCATTTCATTTTTGGGGGTGAGGTGACGTTCGAAACGCGGAAGGTTCAAGTCTTCGACAGTGGTCAGTGTTTCCGGCTTGCCAACCAAAGTTTCCAGCGACTCACGAAGGCTTGAACCGCGTCCCCACGAATTCCGATGCACAACTTTGCCTGATTGGTCGAACACGAACTGAGAATTCGGCGTCAGCACGAAATAGGTTTTCAACTGGTTGTCAATCGGATCTGTCAGCCACGGAATTTCGGTTTGCAAGAGCTCCTCGGCATGATCGACTTGAGAAAATCGGTCCTCGATCGAAGACGGTTGCACGAAACCCCAGTTCTCTGGATGGGTCAGCGATTGGTACAGGAAGTAGAAGTCAACGTCTTGGTCTTTGAAGTCGCGAGCGACCGCCTCGATCTCGGGGTAGGAATTACGGAATTCGGGACATGTCAAACAGCCACCGACGATCACCGTGTACTTCGACTTGAAGATGCGATTCACGGGCACCAGTTCGCGAGCGACGTTGTAGACCTGAAGGTCCTCGGGCAGTTCGGAACCAATGGGAAATTTTTCGTTGAATTCGGTGTCACGCGGACGAACGCGATCACGAGGCCGGCCGCCCTGGGATGCTTGTCCAGCCCCTTGTCCTCGTCCTTGCCCCAGACGTCCCTGACCTGAGCGACCCTGTCCCGCGCGACCTTGACCGGCGCCACGTGGACCTTGGCGAAAGCCCTGGTTGTTTTGCGTTTGGTCCTGCGGAGCTTGTGCCTGTAACGCGCCGGAAATCAACACGTAGGCGATCAAAGTTGCGAAGCGGCAGAGAGATTTAAGTATGGAACGTTTCATGGACGAGCTCGTTGTTTCAGGAGAGAAGGGTTCACCGTCTAAAACCCCACCGCCACACCGCTTCTACAAGAAAACCGAAAATATTGTTTGGCAAAAGACTTTTAAGCGTCGCTAGCGAACCGAATGATTCACCTGCCCCTCAACGCGCTGCGATCAAGTCCACTGCCTGCTGCTATACTTCGGTGAAGGCTCGCTTGTTCGCAGCATCCTCTCGGCGTAGACTTTCGAGTACGCCTCACACTATTTGAAACTTCAGCGAGGACGGTATGGCTTCCGGGTTCACAGTGAAGCATTTCAAGGTTCGTGGTTCTGCTGATGACGGGATTACGGTGCATCAATGGGAGTCGGGCGAACACACTTGGCCGAATCACTCCCACCCTGAATACAAACTGGGCGTTTCCGAAGGCGGGACCGGGACGTTTTTCTATCGTGGCCAGCGATATTCCACCGGACCGGGGAAACTGCTTGTCATCCACCCTAATGAAGTGCATTCGTGCACGGCTACAGGGGCGTGGCGTTATCTCTATGCTGACCCGAACGTCGTCGCCAATATCGTCAGGACGTTTGACCGCAACGGCGATATCGAACCTTTGTTGCTGCCTCCGGTCATCGACGACACTCAACTTGTCGAACTCGTTTTGCGGGCTCACCGGGCGATGGATGACGGAAATTCGCAGTTGGATCAGGAATCCGCCTTCTATGATGCCATCTGCGAGCTTTTAGTGCGGCACGCATCGTTGTCGGACATTCCGAAACAGCAGGGACGCGTGAACATTCGCCGGGTCCAGGAAAGTTTGGAAGCGAGATTCCGCGAGAATGTCTCGCTTCACGAACTCGCGCAATTGGCCGGGACCTCGGCCCCGTATCTAAGCCGCGTCTTCTCCAAAGAGGTCGGCATGCCCATCCAGCTCTATCTCTCTCAAATCCGAGTGCGTCGTGCGCAGCAGATGTTGAAGGCCGGCGAGACGCTGGCTAATGTCGCCTACGCCGCCGGTTTCACGGACCAATCACACTTCACACGACATTTCAAACGATTCATCGGGGTGGCACCGGGAACATATTCCAAGGCAGTGAATTCAACCGGCACCCCCTGACCTCCCGGTCGCTCCGCTAAGAAAGCCACCCGTTTAGTGCCAACGTCGGCAACCCAGGGCACAATCCGCAGGTTCGGAGCTCGCGTCATTCCTTGCGGTCAATTCTTTTGATGGCGCGCAAAATCGTTCAAGAAGTGTCCTGGGTTCCTCCCTAAACTCATGACGTTGAGGGACTACATGTCATGCGACATTCAATGGAATCACTCCGGTGCAAATCAATCCCGTCGCGACTGGCTGATTGGACTTGGACGAGAAAAGTAGAGAACTCTTTTACAACCCCCATAGGATTAAGAATACGATGAACTTGGAAATGAACAACAAAACCGCCTTGGTCACTGCATCGACTGGCGGAATCGGCTTGGCTATCGCGACTCGCTTGGCTGCCGAGGGGGCAAGGACAATCGTGAACGGACGCCGCGAAGAGAGCGTCGACAAGGCCATTGAAAAAATTCGTGAGAGTCAACCGAAGGCCGACTTGATCGGGTTGGTATCCGACAACGGGACGGCTGAAGGCGTCGCACGAACCATCGCCGAACATCCGCAGATTGATATCCTCGTCAACAATCTAGGCATCTTCGAGGCAGTCGATTTCTTTGACTTGACTGACGAAGCTTGGCAGCACATCTTCGATGTCAACGTGATGAGCGGTGTGCGTCTTGCACGGTATTACCTCAAGCAAATGCTGGAGCAAAACTCGGGACGCATCATTTTCATCAGCAGCGAATCCGGCGTCGTGCCGGCTCCTGAAATGCCTCACTACGCGATGACGAAGACAGCACAACTGGCCGTCTCGCGTAGTCTGGCTCAATTGACCAAAGGAAGCTCCGTTACCGTGAACACCGTGATGCCGGGTTCGACGTTGACCCCAGGCGTAAAGGAATTCGTCAGCAATCTGTTTCCGGATGAGCCATACGAATCGGCCGAAAAACGATTCATGGCAGACAATCGGCCGACCTCGTTGATTCAGAGATTGATCGAACCAGAAGAGATTGCCAACATGGTTGCGTTTGTTGCCAGCCCACTCGCATCGGCGATCAACGGAGCACCAATACGAGTCGACGGAGGTCTCATTCCAACGATTGCGTGAAGTGATGTGAACGATGCAGAAGAATCGATTGGCAAGGAAAACTTTCGATTGACCGCATAACGTAGTGGACGAGGCAACGAGTCCTTGTTTTGGCAAAGAATGAGCGGGACTCGTCGCCTCGTCCACTACGCCAGAACAAACTTGAATGAGTCACTTCACGATTGCCATGTCAAGCCACTTGTACATCACGTGGGCATCGACGTAGCCGAGCTTGGTGTGTCGAAATGCCTTGGGCAGCGTGCCGACAATCTCAAAACCATGACGTTGCCATAGCTTCACGGCACTCTCGTTCGTCGAGATAACAAGGTTGTACTGCATTGCTTTGAATCCGCGAGCGACCGCTTCGGCTTGAGAGTGTTCGCACATCGTCGACGCAACCCCCCTGCCGCGAGCCGCTTCGCCGACGACGTACCCGCAGTTGGCGACGTGGGCTCCTAGTTCGCTCTGGTTGGGTTTGAGGTAGTAAGTGCCCAGCACCTCGCCGCGGTCGCCTACTGCAACGAACGTTGCGGCGGGCACGTCAATCCAAACCACGCGAGCTTCCGCCTCTGTGATGTTCGGCGAATACGGATAGGTTTCGCCTGCCCGAAAAATGGGCTCGAGAATTTGCCAAACGGACCGCCAGTCCTCGGGCTGAAAGAGTCGCAGCGTTGTCATGAGCCTTCTCCAGTCATTCGCTTGCTTGTTCACTTGCTGCTGACTTTTGACGTTCAGCGATCAAATCCATCGCGTGCTCTTCGCCCCATTTCTTGAGTGACTTCAAGACCGGCTTGAGCGACTTGCCTTCTGCGGTCAGTTCGTATTCGACTCGCGGCGGCACTTCGGCGTAGACGATTCGGTTGACCAAACCGCTGGCTTCAAGTTCGCGAAGCTGCTTGGTCAACATTCGCTGGGTGACACAACCGACCTTCCGCTTGAGTTCACTGAAGCGAAGCCGGCCATCGAGCAAATAGTAAAGCACAATGCCTTTCCACTTGCCGCCAATCAACTCGAGTGTTGCTTCCACTGGACAAGCGGGCAGCGCGTAACTGGTATGCCGAGTTTTACTAGTGGTATCCATTTTGTGCCTACATCCCCAAGATGTGCGTACTTGTTCGCTTAGTTCGTACTCGTATTATGTACAAAACAAGTGCAATGGGAAATATCGATCTTCGTAGTGGACGACGCAACGAGTCCCTTTTTTTGGCAGATTTACGTAGTGGACGAGGCAACGAGTCCCTGTTTTGCTTGAGAATGGAAAGGACACGTGGCCTCGTCCACTACATTGCATGAGGGAGGACTTGTGAACAAACGAGATCATCTTAGGCGACTCGAGCGAGAGCATTATCAAGGCGATGCGATTGTTCACTGGACTCTCACCATGGTCGACCGAAAGCGGGGATGGCTATCTGCAATGTTCCTGTATCGCTTTCGCGAATTGCTGACGCATACTCTGTTCCGATATGGGCTAGCGAGTCCGTTGTATTGTCTCATGCCCGATCATATTCACATGGTATGGATGGGGCTTTGCGATGGAAGCGATCAGCTCAATGCAATGAAACACTTCCGTCCGAGATGCAACGAATCACTGGAAAGGATCGGTTTTGACATTCAGGACCAGGCTTTCGATCACGTCTTTACCGACGAAGAGCGTCGAGATACCGAATTCCGAAATGTTTGCCAGTACATCGCCAGAAATCCTGAGCGCGCAGGACTTGTCGAGCCCGATACGTTTGCATCGTACAGATTCACCGGATGTCTAGTGCCTGGATACCCCGAACTGTGTCCGTTCGTTGCGGATTATTGGGATCGCTTCGACAAGGTCATGTCCTTTTTACGGAAAGATGGCCTGATGAGAACGTAGAAGTTATTCGCGTAGTGGACGAGGCAACGAGTCCCCGGCGCGGAGCATGTGAGTTCCAATCGGAAGAGACAACACAACAAGAACATTTTGGGGCGCGAAACTGGGGTGTTCCTGGGACTCGTAGCCTCGTCCACTACCAAAAACACTCGTCCACTACCTAACCAGGAGAGAAAAGATGAAAGCGATGCTTATCAACGCCTATGGTGAAAATGCGAATTTTGAAGCTGCGGATGTCGCGAAACCCGAAGTGAAGCCTGGCCACGTGTTGGTCAAGATCGCCGCATCGAGCGTGAACACGGTCGACACGATGATCCGCAAGATGGGCAAGGATTTGCCGTTGTCGCCCGACACGCCTGCGATCTTGGGAATGGATTTTGCCGGGACCATCGATGCCGTTGGCGATGGCGTGACAGACTTCTCCGTTGGCGATGAAGTCTACGGATGTGCCGGCGGACTGGCCGACTTGCCAGGCACGCTGGCTGAGTACATGGTGGCCGATAGCAAGTTGATTGCTCACAAGCCAAAAAATTTATCGATGCGTGAAGCCGCCGCCTTGCCGTTGGTCGCGATCACGGCCTACGAAGGCTTGAAACGCGCCGGCATCCAACAAGGGCAAAAGGTTCTCGTGCATGGTGGCTCGGGCGGAGTGGGCCATGTCGCGTTGCAGCTGGCCAAACACTGGGGTGCCGAAGTCTACTCGACCGGTGGCGGCGAGAAACAACTTGCACTGATCCAGCAGCTAGGTGCCACCGGTATCAACTACAAAACGGAAACCGTCGAGCAGTACGTTGCCAAGCACACCGGCGGTGCCGGGTTCGATATCGTGTTCGACTCGGTTGGCGGTGGAAATTTGACCAAATCGTTCGAAGCCGCTGCACTGAACGGTCAAGTCGCCACGACCGTTTCGATGTGCGAATTGGATCTGACTCCGGCGCATTTCAAAGGTTTGTCATTGCACGTCGTCTTCATGCTGATTCCGATGCTGCACAACTTTCGGCGAGAAGAGCACGCCAAAATCCTCCGTGACCTCGCTCAGATTTGCGAGTCGGGCGGACTCAAGCCTGTATTGGATGAAGAGCAGTTCTCGCTCGAACAAGTCGGACAGGCATATGCCCGGCTGGAGAGCGGAAAAGCGATGGGCAAAGTGGTTGTCGACAACCCGTAACGCAAGCTGCCAGCCTGCAAATCGTAGAACAGTTATCACAACTATTTATGAAGTTCTGCCGTTCCCGGCACCGTTGAGACAACGGTGCCATGTTGGAGATATCGATGAAAACAATTTTGCTCACAGGCGCGACCGACGGTATTGGGCTGGCGACCGCAAAGATGCTGGTTTCGCTTGGACACCTAGTCTTGTTGCACGGTCGCAATCAGAAAAAACTTGACCAAGTCATCGAATCGCTTGGCTCCACGTACCCTGATGCCAAAGTCAACGGCTTCGTCGCCGATCTCTCCAGCATGACCGAAGTGGATTCGCTTGCGAAATCGGTTTCGGAACGATACGAACGCCTTGATGTCCTTATCAATAACGCGGGCGTTTTCAAAGTGTCCGACTCCATGACCGCGGAAAAACTCGATGTGCGTTTCGTCGTCAATGTAATTGCACCGTGCTTGTTGACCCAGCGACTGCTACCGATGCTTGGCAAGACTGGACGCGTCATCAATCTCTCTTCCGCGGCGCAGTCGCCAGTTGATATGGAAGCGTTGCGGGGCAATCGGCAATTGTCCGATGGCGAGGCGTACGCGCAAAGCAAGCTGGCTTTGACGATGTGGTCGCGCCATCTCGCGTTATCGCTCGGCGAAGATGGCCCAGCGATCATCGCCCTCAATCCCGGTTCGTTGCTCGCCAGCAAAATGGTGAAAGAGGCTTTTGGGGTCGCTGGAAAGGACATCCAAATCGGCGCAGAAATACTCACCCGCGCGGCAATCTCTGACGAGTTCGCAGCAGCTTCTGGCCAGTACTTTGACAATAATTCAGGCCGGTTTGCCTCACCGCATCCCGACGCGTTTGATAACGAAAAGTGCCAAGCGATTGTGCAGGCGATTAAGACCTTGTTGGATTCAATTCAGAAATTGGAACGAACCAAGAGCCCGATAGGAAACACGTGATAATTTGTCTCCGTTTTACGCAACGCTGTGAAGCATTTAGAGAGGGCAAATTGCGGCATTTGCGTTCCGTAGCGACGCTCGCCAGAGCGTGGATGATTGCCGGCCAATAGGAATCACCACCTTCTGGCAAAGGTCGCTACGAAAAAATGCTTCACAGTGAGCCCCGGATAACCACGCCTCGTACCATTGCCGCTAAGAGCTCAGCGGCCTTCAAAGATCTTTCCACTCATTCAAAGACAACGCCCTAGCAGCCTGCACTACCAAAGGAACAGAAATGAAAGCGATCGGATACACACAAGCTGGCCCAATCGACGCCGCTGATTCACTGGTCGAAGTTGAGGCAGAAACGCCCGAACTGCGACCGCATGATCTGTTGGTCGAAGTGCGAGGAATCTCGGTCAATCCCGTCGACGTCAAAGTCCGTTTGAATCAACAGCCTGACAGCGGCATCAAAATCATTGGCTATGATGCCGCTGGGGTGGTTCAACAGGTCGGCAGCGACGTCACCAAATTCAAGGTTGGCGACGAAGTCTTTTATGCTGGCGATATCACGCGGCCGGGCACCAATGCGGAATTACACGCGGTGGACGAACGGATCGTCGGTAAGAAACCTAAATCGCTTGGATTTGCCGAAGCCGCCGGGTTCCCGCTGACGTCAATAACGGCTTGGGAGCTATTGTTCGATTCACTAGCCGTAAAGGAAGGTGACGGCAACGGTGAGAGCCTGCTAGTGATCGGCGGCGCTGGTGGTGTTGGGTCGATTCTTATTCAACTTGCCAAACAGCTCACCGGACTGACCGTCGTCGCCACGGCGTCGCGTCCAGAAACGGTCCGTTGGGTTCAGAAGATGGGTGCCGACCATGTTATCAATCATCGCGAGTCTTTGGTCGATCAACTGAAGGCACTGAATCTTGAGCCTCGCTACGTTGCGTCACTAACAGGTACGGATGGACACTTTCCCGCGATCATTGAACTGATCAAGCCCCGCGGTCACGTCGCATTCATTGACGATCCGGAAACCTTGGACATTAAATCGGGTAAGCCGAAAGCCCTCAGCTTTAGTTGGGAGTTCATGTTTGCACGCTCGATGTTCCAAACCGATGACATCGAAAAACAACACCAGCTATTGAATCGAGTGTCCGAATTGATCGACGACGGCACGCTGATCTCGACCGTGAACAACAATCTCGGGATGATCAGCGTCGACTCGCTTAAAAAGGCCCACGCCGAACAAGAGAGCGGCCGCACGATCGGTAAGAATGTGCTTGACGGATTTAATTAAAGACGGCTTTGCGCAAATTCGCCTCGTCCAATACGCAAAATGCAAGAGGGACTCGTTGCCTCGTCCACTACGGAAAATGCAGGAGGGACTCGTTGCCTCGTCCACTACCACGACGCCACTCATCAATTGGTCGTTCTCAACGAAGGAGTTTGAAAGATGTCCACCAAGCGAAACTTTGGACCAGGGGGCTGGACGCCGGAGCGACTTGGCTCCCTCGCAGGCAAAACCTATCTCATCACCGGTGCCAACGCCGGTGCGGGTTTTGAGGCAACGCGGGTGTTCCTGTCCAAAGACGCAGCAGTGGTGATGCTAAACCGCAGCGCCGACAAGTCAGCCGCCGCCATCGCGGCGCTGAAACAGGAATTTGGCAGTGAAGCGGACGTGACTTTCGTTCGCATGGACTTGGCGGTGTTGGAATCCGTGCGAGAAGCGGCGGCGGAAGTGTTGCAGAACGTCCCGCGCATCGACGCGCTCATTTGCAACGCGGCCATCGCTCAAGTGGCCAAACAGGAAATCACGGTGGACGGCTTTGAAAGCCAGCTTGGTGTGAACCACTTCGGTCATTTCCTGCTATGCGGACTGCTGTTCGAGCGGATCGAAGAGTCGGCGGGCCGCATCGTCGTCGTCGGCAGCAACGCCTATAAAATGGGACTGAAGCGAATTCAGTTTGAAGACCTCAACTTTGACAAGCACTACACCGCCTGGAATTCGTACGCCCAGAGCAAGCTGGCGCAGATGATGTTCGCCTACGAATTGCAACGCCGTGTCGAAGCTACGGGAAAGAACGTGACTGTCCAAGTCTGCCATCCCGGTGCATCACGAACCAATTTGTTGAAGGACACAGCCAGCACCTTCAACAAGATTGTCTGGTCCGTACTTTCTCGAGTTATCGCACAATCCGCCGAAAAAGGCTCTTGGCCCGAGGTCATGTGTGCAACCGAAGAGAATGTAGAGTCCAATAAACTCTATGGGCCCACGAAACGAGCGGAGATGGTCGGTCCAATCGACGAGTGCCCATTGGACGAGTGTGCCCTGGATCGGGAAGCCGCTGCCAAACTTTGGATGCTTTCCGAGCAGAAGACCTCACTAAGCTGGTCGCCTTGATTAGGGCGTCGTTAAAAACATCAGCGTAGTGGACGAGGCAACGAGTCCCGTCGGCATGAACGTAGCGGACGAGGCAACGAGTCCTGCGGCTTCATTCGATCAAGAAGGATTCGTAGCCTTGTCCACTACGGCAACCCCAAAAATGAATATCCACTAAGCTTCAACCAATGATTTATTCCCTTCCCAAAGCTTTCCTACTGCTCGCGTTTGCCGTCGGCTTTTTTGCAGCCGCATCCGAGGGCGTCGCTCAAGAGCAAGCAACCAAGTCAACGTCTGACATGGTCTTGGCTTCGGAAGTCGAGTGGACGCAGCTCAACCCGGCTCGGGGAGACGCCAGTCCGCAAGCGGCAACGCTTTGGGGCGACCGATCAGGGACGCAGGCCACGGGGTTTCTCGTAAAATTCGTGGACGGATTTTCCTCACCGCCTCACATTCACAATGTCACTTACCGAGGCGTTGTGATCGCTGGCGGCGTTCACAACGATGATCCGGCAGCAGAACCGATGTGGATGCCCGCGGGGTCTTTCTGGACCCAGCCAGCCGGTGAACCCCACATCACGGCTGCCCGAGGAACGACAATCGCATACATCGAGATCGACAAAGGCCCCTACCTTGTCATGCCGACCGACGAGGCTTTCGACAACGGTGAACGCCCCGTCAACGTCGACGCCTCGAACATGGTGTGGCTCGGCGCCGCCAGCACCACGTGGATCCAGTCGTCTGCGGAGTCGGCCTCTGGTAAGGAACCTCAGGTCGCATTTCTGTGGGGCAACCCGCAGTCAGACCAAGCCAACGGCACACTGGTGAAGCTACCAGCCGGATTCAGCGGAAACATTCGCAGCGACAATTCAAACCTTCGCGCCGTCGTGATCGCGGGTCAAGCCAAGTACCGAATCGATGACAAGACCGACAGGAAGACGATGACGCCGGGCAGCTATTTCAGCTCTCGCGAAAAGTTTTTACATCAGATTTCAACCACAGGCGAGGCGGAGTGCATTCTCTATGTACGAAGTGGTGGTAAGTTCGACGTCATAATCAATGAATGAAGGCGTGGGGATGAAGCAGGAATGATTGATTGCGGTTTCCGGCGTTCTTGGTACAGGTTAGCGGGTTGGCCGTCAACGTGTTGGCTTCTTTCGTAAGTGAGCCCATGCCCGTCGTTTGCTAGGGCGACGCCAGGAACCTGTTCCGCGCGAACCCTGCTCGGTCGTCGCCAGTCAATCAATTGACGAAAACTTTGCAGCTTCGGCGAAAATACAAACAAGATCAAACATCATGACCTCGGTAACCTGGATTCTTGAATCGGACGTGTTCCCGAATTCCCACGGGAGGTTGCGAGAGGCCATTTCCGATGCGGGGCACCGAATTGTCGATTCGCAGGATGAATGGTGGCTGCATGAGCCGCCGGAATTTAATCCAGAGACTCCCGTCATCTTTCACGGCTCACTCGGCAATGCGGCTGTCATCGAGATGAAGACGTTTGGCGGTGTTGACTTGTACGATTGCGACGCGGCGGCGATTGTGAGTGCCGTTTCAAACTACGCCATCCAGAATCATCCAGGATGAAATGAGTCGGGCGACAAAGCCTTGCAACTGTGGTCGGCCGCTTTTTGTCGCTTTGCTCCGGAGCGGTGTTGGATGACCGTTGCCGTAAATCGCGTAGATTCCGTTTGCCAAATTTAGCAATCGCTACCAGAACGCCCCCAGACCGTTGCACAGGTGGTAACTTAGTGTCAAGCCAACTCTTGGACCAGCACGAACCTTCCAGTACTGAATTGCTTCGAATCGCTTCGTCGCATGTCGATGATGCGATGCGTCGTGAGATTGCTGCAGCTGACTACGGACAGGATTTTGACGAGCATCTGGAACAGCTAACAGCGATCCGAAGTGGCAAGATTCTCGCACCGATGCGTTGGGAACCAAAGGAGGTTCTCGAGTTGATCCGTTGGTCAGAACCGGAAGACCCGACTTGGTCACCCGGATCGACAGGTGATCGAGGGCATTGGATGCGATTATTCGCGTGTGGGACGCTATTGCGAGCTGCGGCCGAGCCAGCGAATGAAGGATATTTTACAGGGGAAGATTCGACGACCGTTCAGCTCATTGATAGCGCGATCAAGCTCGGAGAAAAAACTTCAATCGCGGTGCTGAAGTTTCTTTGCTGGTGCATGCAGACTCGCTCGCTCGGAGATTGGGACCGTCCCTATTTCGCCGTTGGAATCATGGTATTGCTTGTCCGGCTCAACCGATGCGATCCCGACACCTTTAAATTCTTAGTAACCGCAACGAATGCTGACGAGTTGGCTCACACGGATAGGTTCAATGACTGCTTGAAAGCCAAGACTTTGCACGAGCTCATTCGTAACGACCTGGTCGAATCAAAAAATTCCAATCCCGATATCCAGAACTTTGGCAATCGACTTCTTTCCAAACGTTAACGCGGAAGCGTCATCGTGAATGCAACTGTGATCGTGGTTTTTATCGACGATGATCAGCTGGATCACCGATCGAGCCCGCCTTCGGGAACTCGTTCGCAAGCATCACGCCAGCTTCGGAATGCCATTCCTTGTGATTCAAGGGTGGAGTGGCAGGGGGGCTGGAGCAGAAAGCACTAACTGGCCCACGTGAAGCCGATTGCTTCACTTCACAGTCGTCATCGAGGACTTTGAGATTGCGGCGATAAATTCTTGCGTCGCTTTAGGGGCACCCGGTAACGATGCGGCTTTAGCAAAGTGATGCCTGGCGGAATGCTCATCGCCCACCTCGATCGCGATAACGCCTAGGTTGTGGTGAGCGGCAGCTTCGCCAATTGCTGGAATCAGCACGGACAACGCATCGTCATAACGCTGCTGTCGTGCAATGAGTAACGCTAAGTTGACCGCTGCGTTTTCGGATTGAGGGTCGAGCGTGAGCGCTCGCCGAAACTCGCTCTCTGCCGCAACGAGATCGCCCGATTCCATCAACGTGAACGCGAAATTGTTTGCTAGTTCCGCGTCCTTGGGGTTGATCTTGATGAGGCGGCGATATCGCTCGATCGACTGCGGATATTGTCCGGCACCCGCCAGCGCAGGGGCGAGTTGAGCATCCAGCTTCGGTTTTTTGGGGGCGATCGATTCGGCGTCGAGATACAGCTCAACCGCTTCGTCCCAGTAGCCGTGTTTTGCCATCTGCTCTGCGGCGATGATCTTCAGCTCTCGGTCGTCACCGGGCTTCATTGCCGGCAAGGCGACACCAAGCTGAGACATTGGAGCCTCCGCGGGTTTGCTTCTTGACTCGGACTTTGTTTCGCTTCGCTTCAATCCGGACAATGACGCAACGCCGTGTAGCGAACTGCATCCGCAAGCAAGTAATGTTGCTAACAGGATCAGTGTCGTTCGTGTCACTAGAAAAAGCCTCCGCCACCGAGACCACTGCCGCTAATGGAACCGCCTCCGTTTTGTCCCTGGCCTCCGCCTTGGTTGCCGCTTCGACTGGCTTGCCGAGCGACCTGCTGGGCACGAAAACCTTCCAAGCCGAGGGCCGGTGGATAGGCAACTTGAATTTGCTCGGCAGCGATGCTTGCACCTGCTGCGGAAAATGCGGATGCAAGCATGGTGACTCGACCCGCATCGCGATGAGGGTCGCCGCTGGGTTCAACGATCAGGGGCACCGTCCCGACGGCTCCTTGTTCAACAAGCCTTGCAACCTGCACCTCCGCTGCCGGACTTAGTTGATCGGTGTTGCCAACAAAGTCAGCTTGGTAAAACACGCCCTGGTCAATCGACGCAGATTGCACTTGAGCTTGTTGCCACTCGCAAAGATGGCTGCCTGGCTTGGCTGGAATCGCACCACTCGGCACATCGGCACAACGATCGACATGGCAAATTCCTTGTCCGCTACGACAGCCGCTTAGTGTGAGGAACATCGCCAACAAACCACCAGAGACGAATAATTTGGATTGATACCTCATTGCGACACCTCATCGATCATCATTGGTGTTGAGTAGACCGTTGGCATTGATTCACCAATGGTTGGAACGGGTTGATGAGGAACGGCAACCGGTTGATTGCAACATCGGTCGGTGGGGCCGTTGGAGCCAATGATGAATCGATCCGGGCAACCAAGATCGGGCCTTCGCTGCTTGTGATAATCGGTTCTTACGGGCGAGCGGAAATCTCGCGATCGACGGCTTTCAAGCCGATTGCTCAAGTAGAACTCGACATCGGTCGGCTCGTAGACATCGTTGCCTGGAAGCCCCGGCGTGACGCACGAATCGACGGGGGCGACCAACTCGGGGGTCACCAATATGACCAACTCTTGCTCGGACGCACTGGTACGATTGGCACCAGTCAGCGGTCCGATCAACGGCAAGTCGCCAAAGAAAGGGACGCGATCACTGCTGGCACCGAAGTTGGTTTGTAAAAGGCCCGCCACGGCGAGAGTCTGACCGCTTCGCAGCTCTACAGTGGAAGAGAAATTGCGGCTGTTCAGTCCCGGTACCGATGTCCCGCCCCCTCCGCCACCGCCGATGTTCGTCCCCAACGATTCGTCTCGCGTGCTGACGTCAGCGTTGATTTGCAATCGAATCACATCACGATCCTGAATGACCGGAAGGAATTGCAATTGCACGCCGAACGGGACGAACTGCACACCTTGCAAATTCGTGCCGACGCCTCCCGAGGCGATCACGGGAATCGGAAACTGTCCTCCAGCTTGAAAGTTCGCCGTTTGGCCATTGATCGCGACAAGGTTCGGCTCGGCGAGCGTGCGAGATAAACTCAGTCGCCGCAGTGCCTCGATCCGCAGGCTGATGTCGCCACCATCGAGGATCGCTTGGATGTTCCCTGCGATCGATCCGGTCGTATTGCTGAACAGATTGTTGTTTTGAATGGCGGTGAAATTCAGTCCGAGGCTTCGCGCGGCCGTGCGGTTGACTTCGGCCACCGTGACTCGAAGCATCACTTGCTGTTCACCGGGGACGCGCATCAAGTTGATGATGCCTGCCTGCGCCAGAGCGACAGGGTCGAGCAGCGATCTGTCGTCCGCGGCCTGAGCTTCCATATCGAGTGTATTGTTGCCAGTGAAATCGACGACATTGCTGACGGTTTGCACCGGGGAAACCCTTCGCACACCAGCGGGCACACCACGAGTGCTGACAAGCACTTGCAGAATATGTGACATCTCGATCGCATCCCGCGCTTCGCCACTGACCATCAAGCGTCCATTGACATCCGTCAATTCAATAAAGCTGTCCGGAAAACGCTGGTTCAGTTGACGGGCAACCTCATCAATGGACCGTTTGTCTTCATCCACACGAACGAGATAACTGACGATGCTTTGCCCCGTTGGATTCGATTGGTCTTCGAACCACAGCATTAACGTCGTCGTCCCAGGCTGCAAACCGGTCACTGCCAGCTCGCGTCCTGATTCGCGGTCGATGATCTCGGCGCGAATGACTCCTTCGTCGGGGACATAAATCCGGAGCGGCGTGTCAGCAAGTTGAAGAATCTGTGGCCGACCTAGCTTCAACGGCAGCAGAATTTCAGCATCAATCTTGGCTTCAACAAACCGGCTTTCACGCTGTTTGGCCGCAGCCGATGCTGGTGGAACCGCGGGTGATTCCGGCTGATAGAGTGCTGGACCGATATCATCCGTGCGCACTTGAGGTGGCACAGGTACCGATTCCCCAGACTCGATGACAGGGGCCACAGGCGTCGGCAATCGCCTCGGCGCGGGATCTTGGCCGATCGCCGACGTGCAAACCGTAATGCACGCCAGCAGCACCGCGATCGATGCATGTTTTTGCTGGAAATACCAGCCTGGCCAATGCAAGGATGGCTTTGTCATCGCGGACTTTCTGTGAACGGGACATTTGAAGGCTCACTGCGGACGTACAATCAGCAGGGCAGGTCCGACCACAGGACAATCCTTACAATCGGCACAACCGGATGACAACTTGAGCCGCGTTTGCAGGGGCCGTAGTGGTAGGTCGGTCACCCCAGAAGATCGTTACTGGTTGCGTGCGAGTGGATTCCGACCGTTTCCGCTACGAACGAGCCTCTCTGGCTGGCGTCATTTCACGGTCTGGGCCTACCGGCATTCGTTGCAATGCTCACGAAGCAGAATTTCAGTCATCTCGGCGACCTTGCCGCTGTCTCGCTGGCTGCTCGCAGTCAAGTTGACGTCGTTCAGACAGTGGACCGAGCCGCAATCGACACAGAGGAAATAGGGGGCCGTCAACATGCCCAGGTTTTCCCATGATGGCTTCGAAACGCCAGACATGATCACCAACTTCGGTTTTTCTCAGCAGTCCAGCCTACGCAATTGCAGTTGGTGTGCAAATGCCTCCCGAGGATGCCTCAGTACTGATTTCTCGATCGATCCGCGTTTCTCGATGGCCTTGAGATACCGATAGAGCGGTCCAAAAATGTCGTGTTCTTCACATAGCTTGGAAGGACACCGTCACACTCTCACTATGGAGTACTTGCATAGCCTATGCATGTGCGATATGGTTGCTCATGTGTTTCGTGGTCATGGAATTTGCTGCGTGCGATTCACTTCGCTCGTCCCTGCGTTGGTCTGCGCATCCAACATGAATTACATCGTCCACCCCATCGCCCAAAATCCTCGCGTTCCATCCTTCGCCAACCTCTTGACTGAACCGTGAAAACATGAACCGTACCAATCAAACTTCCACCGCAAATCGTCTTCCCGTCACTGTGCTGTCCGGATTCCTCGGCGCCGGTAAGACGACGCTGCTCAATCACATCCTGACCAATCGCGACGGCTTGCGTGTTGCGGTGATCGTCAACGACATGAGCGAAGTCAACATCGATGCGGCGCTGGTCAAATCGGGCGACGCGAATCTCTCACGTACCGAAGAACAACTCGTCGAGATGTCCAACGGCTGCATCTGCTGCACGCTTCGCGAAGATTTGCTTGTCGAAGTTCGCCGATTGGCTCGCGATGGCCGCTTTGATTACCTGCTGATCGAATCGACCGGCATTTCGGAACCGATGCCGGTCGCCGAAACGTTTACTTTTGAAGACGAAGAGGGGGATAGTTTGTCCTTGGTCGCGGAGCTAGACACGATGGTGACCGTGGTCGATGCGGGCAACTTCATGAAGGACTTTGGTTCCTGGGATGATCTCACCGATCGGCGGCTGGGCTTGGGCGAAGACGATACTCGCAACATTGTGGATTTGTTGGTCGATCAAGTCGAATTTGCGAATGTTATCGTTGTCAACAAAGCCGATCTGATTTCGCCGTATGACCTGGAGCAACTCAATCGAATTTTGCGACAACTCAACGCCGACGCAAAGATTCTGAACACAATCGAAAGCCGAGTCGATTTGTCCGAAATCATGGGAACCGGGCTGTTTTCGCTCAGTGAAGCCGAGACGCGGCCTGGATGGCTCGAGGTGCCTCGCGGGGAAGAGGAAACCGAGACCGAAGAATATGGCATTTCGAATTTCGTCTATACAGCCCGACGCCCGTTCCACCCCAAACGTTTGACGAAAGCGCTCGACGCCGACATGGAAGAGGGCTTGTTCAGCGGAGTGCTTCGCAGCAAAGGATTGATGTGGATCGCATCGCGACACGATTGGGCCTACGACTGGTCGCAAGCGGGGTGTTCGATTCGCATGAACCCGGCCGGTTTCTGGTGGGCCGCGGCACCCGAAGAAGATTGGCCTGACGACGAAGATTCGATTGCAGAGATTCGATCCAAATTCGTCGGCGAACATGGCGATCGCCACCAAGAATTGGTGTTCATCGGTAACGCCATGGACCAAGAACGAATCACCAAGATACTCGACGAGTGCTTGCTCACCGACCTTGAATTTGTCCAGGGGCCCGATTTTTGGGCTGATATGGAAGATCCTCTTCCACCGATCGAATTGGAAACGGATTTGGACGAAACACAGCCAGACGACTCGTTTATTGCACGGGAGGTGTCGCAATGATCGAGCTGACCACTGGGAACCCTGCTCCGGTGACTGACGTTTCGAGCTCCCCGTCGCGTTGGCGAGACTGGATTGGCGTTGTGGCGTCCGTTGGCTGTGCAATCCACTGCGCCGCGATGCCATTTGTGATCGGCTACCTGCCTCTGTTGGGCTTGAGTTTTCTCGCCGATGAAGCATTTCACCGCTGGATGGCACTGGCTTGTTTCCTGATCGCCATCGCCGCGTTCATCCCTGGGTTCCGAACCCACAAACGATTGCTTCCCGGAGCTATCGCCGTGATCGGCCTGGTCTTAATCAGCGGAGCCGCCTTCGGGATGACAGGTGACTGTTGTGCGGCGTGTGAGTCCGGTGGCAATCTTACGGTAGTCGGCTCCTCAGTCGTTTGTACCGAGGCCTGCTGCGAACACTGTACCACTGGATTGGCGACATTACCGCCAACAAACTTGGTGGACGTGACTGCTAGTGAAACGCAGCTGTCATCGCTTTTGCCGTTGGATGCATTCGGCTCTTGGATCACTCCGATCGGAGGTTTGCTGCTGGTGACAGCCCACTTGCTCAACCGCCGCTACGGGTGCCTTTGCGGATGCTGCGAGAACGGAAGCGATGGGAGCGAGTTTTCGTGATCCAAGTCGAGCGGCACGTGTTCGAAATCACTGTGTAACTCGTAGTGCCGACAAGCCGCAAGCCGTAGTGGACGAGGCGACGAGTCCATCAGCATACGACTTGTCGCTTGCGGTTGATTACCCACTCATTGCACCAACGAGATCAAAGGGAGCCTTTGCGTTCTCGTTGATGTTTTTTGTGGCTGGCGACTCCCCGGAGTACCGATCAAGCAGCCAACGCAAGCCGACCGCAGTAGAAAACACCGACGGCCAGAATCAGGACGGCGCGAAGGTACGGCCACGGCAATTTTCCAATTCGGCTGTCCTTGCGAATCAGGCTGCCACCGAAACGTTGCAACAGAACCCCGACAAGACTGAGGCTGCAAGCGATCCCCGTGGCGAACAATCCGATCACCGCGTACGCAGCGACCGGCGATCCGGTCGACATGCTCGTGAAGTACGCGGCCAAGGCCGATGGGCATGGCAAAAGACCAAACGCAACACCGAGCATCGCACTCATCGAGTAGCTCGACGGTTTGGAGACCGGCCGGGAATCGCAAGTTCCTTCGCGATGCGACTTGCAACCGCACGTCGTCGGCTTGGACCGCCAGGCTGCCCATAACATCCAGATGCCCACGCACATCACTAGCGCCGCACTGATGCACTGCAGCCATTGGGTGACGACTTCGTCATCGTGATGATGATCGCCTGTGACCAGATGATGAGTGAGATGAACGGCCATTGCGATCGCGATCAGCGAAACCGAATGCGCCAAGCCACTGGAGATTCCCATCGCGATGGGATGCCAAAAACTGCGACGTTCCCCCGACAGATAAACCAGCATTGCGGTCTTGCCGTGGCCGGGTTCCAAGGCATGCAAAGCGCCAAGGAAGAATGCGACGCCGAGCGTCAGTTCATGGGAATGGGTGTGCATACGTTTTGTGTCTACTTCTTACAGGGACGTTCTTCGGTATAGCTGACCGTGCTTCCGGTTTCTGACGACGCTCATGTAGCCGTACGATGGACGTCCTCGTCCGTCGTTTTTGGGACGCTCTCAGTCTCTCGACGGACGAGGACGTCCATCGTACAGCTAGCGGCAATTCCCGACCCGATCAACCAGCATTGCGGTCTTGCCGTGGCCGGGTTCCAAGGCATGCAAAGCACCAAGGAAGAATGCGACGCCGAGCGTCAATTCATGCGAATGTGTGTGCATACGTGTCTTGCCTATTTCTTAAAGGGACGCATCTTCGGTACCGCTGACCGCGCTTCCGCTTTCTGACGACGCTCATGTAGCCGTACGATGGACGTCCACGTCCGTCGTGTTTGGGACGCTCTCGGTCTCGACGGACGAGGACGTCCATCGTACAGCTTGCTTTGATTCCAGAGCCGATCAACCAGCATCGCGGTCTTGCCATGGCCGGGTTCCAAGGCATGCAAAGCGCCAAGGAAAAATGCGACGCCGAGCGTCAGTTCATGGGAATGTTGGTGCATACGTTTCTCGCCTATTTCTTACAGGGACGTTCTTCGATACCGCTGACCGTGCTTCCGCTTCCCGACGACGCTCATTTTGCCGTGCGATGGACGTCCACGTCCGTCGTGTTTTTGGACCTTCTCCGTCGTTTTTGTGACGCTCTCAGTCTCGACGGACGAGGACGTCCATCGTACAGCTTGCTTTGATTCCCGAACCGATCAACCAGCATCGCGGTCTTGCCATGGCCGGGTTCCAAGGCATGCAAAGCACCAAGAAAGAATGCGACGCCGAGCGTCAATTCATGCGAATGTGTGTGCATTCGTTTTGTGTCTACTTCTTACAGGGACGCATCTTCGATATCGCTGACGATGCTTCCGCTTTCCGACGACGCTCATTTAGCCGTACGATGGACGTCCTCGTCCGTCGTTTTTGTGACGCTCTCGGTCTCGACGGACGAGGACGTCCATCGTACAGCTTGCTTCGATTCCCGAACCGATCAACCAACATCGCAGTCTTGCCGTGGCCGGGTTCCAAGGCATGCAAAGCGCCAAGGAAGAATGCGACGCCGAGCGTCAGTTCATGGGAATGGGTGTGCATACGTGTCTTGCCTATTTCTTAAAGGGACGCATCTTCGATACCGCTGACCGTGCTTCCGGTTTCCGACGACGCTCATGTAGCCGTACGATGGACGTCCTCGTCCGTCGTTGTTTAGACGCTCTCGGTCTCGACGGACGAGGACGTCCATCGTACAGCTTGCTTTGATTCCCGAACCGATCAACCAACATCGCAGTCTTGCCGTGGCCGGGTTCCAAGGCATGCAAAGCGCCAAGAAAGAATGCGACGCCGAGCGTCAATTCATGCGAATGGGTGTGCATGCGTTTCTCGCCTGTTTTTTAAAGGGACGTTCTTCGATACCGCTGACAATTTTCAGCTTTTGGCCAACCGTCCAAGATTTAAAGCCGGACGTGATTTCAATGACCGAGGTGGTTTTTGGAACACAAAAGATGGCGTTCCAAGGCCGAACCTGTTTTCGAATTCCGACGACGCGTAGTTCTTGGTCCAACATGACCACGTCGATCGGAAACCGCATGAAACAAGTGTGAAGCGACGAACAGGGCGAGATCAGCAAGCCAGTATCAGTCGGCAAAGGCGATCGAAACTGCAAACCTTTGAATCGTTGCCAAAAGGTGTCGGCGACTTCCAGATGCTCAAGTATCGTTTCGCCTGTGGCTGTGTTAATGAGTTTTGGCATCGCCGTTTAAAAACCTCCGCCGCGGGTGAAGGTTTCCGTTAGCTTGAATAGCTGGACAAACGCGGGTCCGAGCGTCCATACGAACAATCCGGGCAGAAAGCAAATCACCAGCGGGAATAAACGCTTGACGGGTAAGGAATTGGCAAATGCAATCGCTTTTTCGCGGCGACGCGCACGAATGTCATCGGCTTGCGTACGGAGAACTTTGGCAATGCCCATTCCCATCTGCTCGGCTTGTACCAATGCCGAGACCAAGATCGAGATCGAACCGATCCGAATCCGACCGCTCAGTCGCCGCAATGACTGAATTCTTGGCCGGCCTGCGAGCAGGTCGGCTTGGTACATGTTCAGTTCATTTGCCAGCGGACGTCCGGCTAGGCGAGTTTTAAAGATTCGCAGCAGTGCCGAATCGAAGCTCAATCCGGCTTCGCTTAGTGTCGCCATCAGTTCCATTGCGAGCGGTAAGTCCTGTTCGATCAATGCCACTCGTTTGCGACGCGCTGAACGGACTACCGTTACTGGTAAACAGATCAACAAGATCGCGATGATCCAAGGTGCCACCCACACGACCGGCAAAAACGTTTCACCGACTCCGCCAGGCACCAACACGACTGTCTGCTCCATGACATCTTGCAAACCCGACAACAGGAATAAGGTTGCGGCACCTAAGCCGATCGCGGTGCAAGCGATCATCGCTGCGATAAAGACCCAGGGTGCTGAACCTCTGCGATAGCCAGCCAGGAACAACCAACCCGACAACCAACCTCGCGGCGATGAGGAATCGAGAGCAGCGGTGACGTCAATGTCCGCCGATTGCTCCCAGCGTGCGAGCGTTTTGTCTCGCAATAGCATCGAACGGATCGCGTACCACGCAATTAAAAAGACAACGGTCAGGAAGAATGCAGAAATGAGAAGGTTCATTGCTGATATACGTCTCTAGAATTTTGGCTTTGAGATGAAATTCATCCAGGCGATTCCTAACGCTTGCAAGATGATCGAACCGGCGATGAACCAACTGCCCACTGTCGAGGTCACGAATTCGACCATCGGTTCGGGACCGTTTCGCCAGACGATCACGGCGATCAAATAAATTAACCCGAGAATCGCGAATGTACTGAATTGAGATTGAGCGATGTTGGATTGAATCCGCCGTGTGATTTCGATCCGATCACGAATCGTCCGCCCTACGGTCGCAAGCGTTGGCGCAAGCCGGCCACCGACTTCAAAATGAACACCCAACGACGATGAAAAAAGCAAGAATGTTTCCAATGGCACACGGTCGGCCAACGATCGAAACACCGATGCCGGATCATCGCCCAAACGAATCCGGCCTGAAATTTCTTGCAAATAGGGTTGCAACGGCCGATCGGTTTCCAGCGTCGCCGCGTCCATCGCTGGCCCGAGTGCCGCTCCCGCACTGACCGCGCCGACCATGATGTCGATCGCGTCGGCGAGTTGCCGTTCGAGCTTGGCGACGTGTCGCGTGTGAAGAAAGCTTTCCAGTTGATTGAGCAACAACGATACCACCGCACCGATCGCCAAGACGTATTGCACGGGCCATCGCAGCACGATCCAAACGGTTAATGCAACCAGAACGCCGATCGCCCATGGCACCCAAATCCAGCGACGTGCTAATCTCCGAGTCGACAACGCGGGATCGAACGCCTGATCGGTTGAACGATCGCCCGAGTCGCTCGAACGATCCGACCAGTCTTCGGTCGCTTCGGCGAAGCGATCAAAGGTACGTTGGCGAAGTGTGTAGAGCTGATAACCTCCGACGCCGACCAAACCGACGACCGCCCATAACGCGATGACGCCGACAACTACCATGATCCCCGCCGATCCGATTCGTCCGTGTCGTCGGGACTCGCCGAGTACATTCTCGATGGCCGTTGGAACAGTTGCATGGGCACATCAACATGATTCTCTCGCAAACGCTCAGCCACCCGCGGCACGACTCCCGTGGCAACAAATTCGCCAGTGATCCGACGGTTCGCTTTCCCCGTCGAAACAAAACGAAAAATCTCTTGCAGCTGCGCCGTATCGCCTTCCATGCCAACCAATTCTGAGATCGATTGGACCCGCCGGACGCCATCTTCGTACCGTTTGACTTGAATGATAATATCGATCGCCGAGACCGCTTGTTCGCGAATCGCGCGAGCGGGCAAGTCAATGCCAGCCATCAACACCATCGTTTCCAACCGAGCGACCGCATCGCGTGGCGAGTTGGCGTGGATCGTCGTCAATGATCCGTCGTGACCGGTGTTCATCGCCTGCATCATGTCCAGCGCCTCGCCCGATCGAACTTCGCCGACGATGATTCGATCCGGCCGCATCCGTAGAGCATTGACAACCAAGTCGCGTGCCACGATGCGGCCTTGACCTTCGATGTTCGGCGGTCGCGTTTCCATCCGCACGACGTGACGTTGATCCAGTTGCAATTCGGCGGCGTCTTCGATCGTGATGACGCGTTCGCTGTCAGGAATCGCTTCGGCCAGCGCACCCAGGAACGTCGATTTACCCGAACCGGTGCCGCCCGAGACGATCATGTTGATGCGACCGCGTATCGCCAAACGCAAGAACTCCAGTATCGCCGGCGAAAACATCCCCAATCGCATCAAGTCATCGCTGCGCAGCCGACGTCTACCGAACCGACGAATCGACAGCGTCGGACCGTCGATCGTCACCGGCGGTAGCGTCGCGTTGACGCGGCTGCCATCAGGCAACCGGGCGTCGACCATCGGCGAGCTTTCGTCGATCCGTCGGCCCACGCGAGCGGCAATGCGGCCGATGATGCGAGTCAGGTGTTCGTCATCGCGAAAGCGAACCTCGGTCGATTCGAGTTGCCCGAACCGTTCGACAAAGACCGTGTGGGGGCCGTTGACCAATATGTCGGTCACGGCGGGATCGGCCAGCAACGGTGCAAGCGGTCCGACGCCGATCGTTTCTTCGATCAGGTCATCAACCATCTGGCGGCGTTCTTGATCATTCAGCGGCCAATCCTGCGTGGCGAGCGCATCAGCAACGTAGTCCTTGACCAAGTCGGTCAGTTCATCTTCACTCGCCGTGATCCGGTCTCGTCGATCTAAGTCTTCGAGCAACTGCGTGTGCATGGCCGCTTTCACGGACGCGAACGAGGCGTTGCCTGATGTTTGCGAAACGACTGCGGAGCCGGCGAAACTTTTGCTCGATTGCCGCGACGATTCCGCGCGCACTCGTTCACCGGGCAAACGCAAACTGGTACGCGAGAACAGTTCGCGAGCCGATGGTTTTTCGGAAGATGGATTCGTTGGATCCTTGCTCATCGGTCAATCTCTCCCGTTGACGATGAAAACGGCGACTCATCTGCGACCGGGTCGGGAGCGACAAGTGGTTGCTCGTTCAAGACCACTCGCGACTCGGTCGAATCAAGTTGCCCTGCCACATCGCTGGCTAGTTCTTCGAGTGCGCGGCTGAAACCGCTGAATCGGATAGTCGCCATCGCGATCGGCACGCCGCAATTCGCCGCCGCCATGACCTTCTTGTCGAACGGTAATACGTGGTCAATGTCTCGCTGCAGTCGGTCAGCGACGTCGTCCACCGACAGACTCCCTGTGACCCGTTGCTGTCGATTTAAGATCACCGATTGACGCTCGGCTGGGTAACCGATCCGCTCCAAAACGCTCAGTAGCTTTACACCGCCCAGCAGCGTCGGCAATACATTCTCTAGCACCACATAAACACGGTCGCTGAGGTCCAACGCCGCGATCACGACTTGATCGAACATCGGAAACGTGTCGACGATCACGACGTCATAGGTTTGACGAGCCAGTGTAATGATGCGGGCGATCAACAGATCGTCGATCTCCATCGCCTCGACCGCATCAGCCGGAGCCGCCAACAAATGCAACCCCGATGAATGGACCGCCGCCGTTTGGCGAATCATGGTTGGATCGAGCCGATCGGATTCACGAGCCAAGTCGGTCAGCGTCGCGGACGGCCGCAAATCCAGAAGTGCCGCAGCTACCCCCATTTGAATCGACCCGTCGATCAATAACACGCTCTGCTTGCCACGACGCGCGATCGCCACCGCGGCATTGGTGGACAGCGTCGATTTACCAACGCCGCCTTTGTTGCTGATGAACGACACGACACGTCCGAGCGGTTTGGATGTCGACGATGAACCGCCAGCGTTCGAGGTGGGGTGCTGCGAAATCAAACGGGACAAGTCCGCAGTCGAAAGAGGCCGCCTGAGGAAATCGCACACTCCGCAGCGCATCGCGTCAATCAGAGCGGCAGACTCATTGACGTTTTCTGGGAAGCCTTCGGGACGCAAGATCGCTGCGACTCGGGGTTGCGGCGAAGCGGAGCGAATCTGATTTACGACGCCAGTCAGTTCTTTCGCGTCGGCGGAGAATTCAATCAACACCAACGAAATCGACTGAGTCCGCAAAGCCTCGAACAGATGACTAGATTGTTTTACCAACCGAAACCGAGGCGTGTTGTCACCCAAGCCATCAAACGCCAACTTGGCTTCTTCGACGATCTTATCGTCGGTGCTGAGGATTAAAACGGATGCGGTGATTGACATGGGTTAGGTTCCGGGGGCCAAACGAGCAACCAAGAGGCCGCCGACGATAGTTTTATTCTGCGTCATCACATCGTCACGAACGGTCGCGTCGATTTGGTTCCAGGCAGAGCCTTGTCTCCCGATCGCGTTCGCGATCGCAACGCTACTGGGTAAAGCGACTGCACCTTCAATCCTCCCAAAGCCAACGACTCGATCAACTCCGTCGATGGTGGAAAAGATGCAGCAATAACCGTCAATTGGCGTGGCTCCACCGACATCGGTGACTGTTTGGCCGATCACCGTTTTGGGTGTGTCCATTTGCCGCGGGTTGGATCGTGATCCGTTCCAATCCGCCAAGGAATATCCGATCGCGATTGCTCCAGGGTAAATCAAACTACCAGCCGTGTCGTTGATCGGTGGGCCAACACTCAACGCTTTCTCAGTGACCGCCCTCGCAACCCCTCCGGCAGCAATTCCATCTCCAATGCTTTCACGATTCAACAGAGAACCTCTCGCAAACAGGTACGGAACCGACGGACCTTCAGAAAGAAGATCATACGGTTCGAGGACCGTGCCACCTCGTTGAATCGCCACCGTAAATTCGCTTCCATTGACGGGATTCAAGCTTCGCTGCATCGTCGGTTTGTAGGTTTGATCGTTTGTATCGACCGTCATCAGTTCACTAGCGTTCAAATCGAGATTGCCCGCGCCACCTGAAAAGGCAACGATCGGACCGCCGCCTAAAGCACCTATATCGCCATTGGTTTCATCGAGGTCATCGTCGAAGGTCCAAGCGATCAACACTTCGGCGGCGACTTGGCGATCGCCGTAGCTCACGATTCCTTCTCCACGCAAACCTTCGAGCGCCGCCGCATCGGCTGCGGTTTGCATTTGTCGCTGTGCAACCCTTGCAAAGCCTAAGTCGATAACCAGCGCCGCCATCGCGAAGAGTCCGAACAACATCGTTGCGACCAACACCAACACGTAACCGCCTCGCCTGTTCTTTAATCGACGTTGAAGCATTTGGCTACTCCCGATCAAAAGCGTAGGTGTCGCGGTTACGACCGACGATCACGTCCATGAAACGAAGACTATCCGTGGAATCAAAATTAGGAATTCGTGGTTGCCCAACACTTGAATTCAAAATTAAGGGATGATTCAAAGCGGCATTCGTACGTGGTCGAACAACGGCGACTAGGCTTGCAACGGAGTTGCTAGTGCCGCGATCACCGCTATTCTTGTCGCGTGGGTCATCACGTCCAGACCCTTGTCCAGTCTCGCGTTTTTCACGACGATCACTGCCTGAATCGTTTCTGCTGTTTGTACCCGAGGACTTAACGTAGGCAAGCGCCGCCTGTAGAACCGAAACATCGCTGTTGTGCATTTCAAGTGCGATCGCAGCGGTATCCACCCTAATGATCCAGGCATTGTCAACGACGACTTCTGACCAAGGGCGATTACGACTCAAGCCGCTGTAAATCACGTCGTTTGAGATGGACGAAACATCGCGAAGCAGGATCGACAAAGAGTCGCCTTCTTCAAAATTGCCAAGAGATTCAATTTCCTGCGGGGAAACGACAAGAACGGAGTTGCACGGCTGTAGCTTCGCGGCGAGACCGGCGGTTATTCCAGCCGGAAAGAAGTCATCTTCTCGCAGAACCTCCCATCGTTGCTTCGTGCGAGTGAGAACCCTGCCGTAGTAGAAACCAATCTCGCTCGATTCAATCGCCCCGGCGAATCGAGGATCATTGTTAGAGACGTAGCGGTACATTGGCCCACGACGGTTTGTTAAGTAAACCGCTTCGTCGAATGCATCGAGTCGTGTCAGTTTTCCGGGAACGATTGCGACGCGCTTCATGCCGGGACGAATTCTCTCCTCGCCATAGATCGAAAATGAAAACAGCGGGTTCTCGGTCACCAACGCTGCTGCGACGTTTTCCGCATCCAGATTGCTGACTGCGATCATGATGGGCGGTCGACCAAGCTTGATGTGACTTTTGGCACCATCTTTGCTATTCTCTTCAAGCTCTTGCAATTGTCGGTTCGCAGGTGCGGGTGCTGGGAATCCAAGGGGACCGATAACGACGGCCTCCATCGCAACAAACCATGGTTCACCTCGGTAAGCGAACGTCTCCTCAAATCCACGCTCCGTCTCTCGAGATCGTTCCAGTTCTCGTTCAAGGACTCTGGTTTCACCAGGCGTTGTGATCGTTTCCTTTTTGTTTTTTGTAATGGCATAGCTGACCATCAGATCGATCTTATCGCCAATTTGCAGATGCTCACTTCCCAACAAACTATCGAACGGGATCGCAAATGCACGCATTCCTGGTGGAATGAAACTAGAAATCGCTGGCCTATCCCCGACCGCCGCAGCGGAAGGTGCGTCGAGTGCAGGCTGCTGCAGTGTCGAAACGAATTGAGTTTCATCTAGCGAACGAACGACCGTTGAACCCTCGGTTTTCGACCAAACACTCTCTTCCTTTTGATCTTCGGGTGGTCCTTTCAATAAATCGCTGTGCCGCAAATACCGCCCCGCCGGGATATCTTGTCGCACGATCGCGCCTAGTGCTTCATTGATCGACGTGATCGCTCCGATGCGATCGGCCTCTTGTCTTGAAATCGTCTCGGTCTTTACCGCTCGCGTTGCGGGACTGACGAACGCATCGCGAGAAACAACCGCGTAAGCCAAGATCGGTCGCACCGTTACGGGGACGCGAACTTCGTCGACGCGAGCGGTCATCAAACTTCCGTCATTTTCGCTTTCCGGTTTCATCGAATGAGCAACGCAAGTGATCGGTAGTTCTTGATTGAGCGCATTTTGCAGCGGGATGACGTCATCCGCCGCAACCGCGATCGCGACTTCGTACTTCGGAACGTTTTGCATCGTCTTGCCGTTCATCAAAGAGGCCGACGAGGAGACTTCGTTGCGCACGTAAACCGGACGCAGCACCTTGGCGTTCTGAGCCAACAGTTGAACTTCGCTGGCGGTTGCCGGCTTCGACGACGAATCATCGCCCATCGGAACGCTCGCCAATAAGTCGATCAAATCGCCGGCACCGAGTGAATGGACGCCGGTCAAACGAGTCGCGTCCAAGGTGATCGCTCTCATGCCGTGCGGCGTAGCGCCCGCCAATCCTTCGGGCGTTCCTTGCGGAAAGAACGTACTTTCCTGAAACCCCATTCCCGCACGTTTATCCGCTTTGACAACGCGACCGATGATCGCGTTGATGTTCATGATCGCACCGCCCAACGAGAACGTTTGCCCCTGTCGCACTTCGGCTCCGCCGCTGACCACAAACACCACTTCGTCGTCTACATTTTTGATCGACTCGACACGACTTTCAACGTGCGATCCGTTCTGGTCCACGCCCACAATCGACATTCCAACAGTGGCTTGCGGTGGAATTTTTTGAAACATCAGTCCGCCGTCGGACGGGTTCATCAATTGCCGACGATCCACGCGACTGTAGGCCGGGATCGCCTGCGAATTGATCGGAATGCGAACCATGAACGGGGCTTCGACCGGTTCGCGATCAGCGAACGGATTTAATGGCACACCGGCAAGCCAGAGCGTGCCGACAATCCCGACGGACGCAAGAGCGAATAGGCCGAGTCCACCGAGGATCAGCGTTGGCATTCGCGACCGACGAGTGGAGTTGCGATAGTTTCGTGGTGGCATGGATGTTTTCTTCTATGTGTTGGTTTGCAACATCCGTGTTGTTTGAATCGTTTAATGTGTCATATCATCTCCCCCAGCGAAGCCGGGGGAGGTCGGAGCGAGCGAAGCAAAATCCGGGAGCAGGCCGGGTGCAATCATCACTGAAACACCTCGCGTCGATAAATCGCTTGTGCCGAAATCACTCGGCGAAATGGTCGCACGATTTGACCGAAAACTCCTTGAGCACCTAATCCGTATTCCCCGCCATAGGTTCCCGAATAGTTGTCACCGGACAGCAATGGCCGGGCGATCAAGTCACCGGGACGATCCGCTTCGTTCGACTCAGCCACTCCACCGTCATTCGCGACATTGCGATTTCCGACCGATGGTTCAAATGGCCCGGCGACGTTGGGCTGAAAGCTACTCATCGACGCCGATTGAAACGGATAGTTGATTCGCAGTGCGACGATCCCTTGCTGGGGTGAGGCAACGCTGAAGGGATCAAGATTCGCATCGCTTTCGATCTCTTCGACAACTTTGACCCAACGAATTGTTTCAGTCCCCGATCCGTCGCGACCAGTCACAAGCGGAATGCCAACCGTGTATCCCGTCATCGTTGACGGATCACTCAGCAGCGCACCCGGATATCGAATCAAATTCGCATCGGGAGTGCCATCGCCGTCGAAGTCCGGTCGATCAACAATCATCACTGTCGCGAGTTGCTGATTAACCAGCGGCCATTCCGGCACGACGTCTTCAAAAAATGATTGGCCGCCAAGCGTATCGAGATCGAACACCAAGAAATCGTCTTGATATACTGCGTCGAGCGAACCATCGGTCATCACCGTCTCAAAAGTGGTCACTGCCGGAAGCGGTGTACGCGAAATCTCCCGCGCCGCCAAATCCGCCGCTCCTTGCAAGCCTTGCGCAACATACAACGCATGCCCGAACGTCAAGATCGCCGCTAGCAACATGTACAAGACAAGTGCGACGACGGCGAACTCGACGAGCGATTGACCGGAGCGGGATTGGGGACGGACGCGTTTCATTTCACGTTCTTCATCAGTTCCATTAGCTTCGCCAGAACCTTGTGAAGTTCTTCGTGTCCGGCTTTCACTTCATCGTGCTTCTTGGCCATCGCGTCATGGTTAGCATTGAAGGCAGCGTGCTCCTTTTCCAAGTGCTCATGGTCGCTGGCATCGCCATCATTTTCGTGCGCCGCGATCTCTTCGGCGTGGTGCATCGCATGGTCTTCGTGAGCACGAATTTCTTCGTCATGCTCGACCAGTTCCGCTTCGTGCTCATAGATATGAGCCTGGAGCTTGGCGATCATAGCGAGCGCCCGCAGATGCTCGACTCGCATCTTTGCATGCTCAGCCGCCCACTTATCGTGCTGGGCATGAGCGGCTTCGTGTTCCTTTTTCATCCCCGCGTGATCGTCGGCATAGACGGTTGACAACGAGACTACGGATGCGAATCCCATCGCGGCGATCATGAGTGATTTTGACATTTGTTTCATCCCTTTGTGCGAAAACTTAATTGACCAAACCCATTGCCCGCTAACCCTCTCCCCTGTAAAGCCAAGAGTGAAGGGACTAGAGCAATGAAACGATCTTAACATACCAAACAAATCCAGCCGTAATTGCGGGAACGTAGGCGTAGTCTCGCTGGCCGCGAAGCATCGCGATCAGCGACAGCACGCCACCGGCGATGGCCATTCCAAAACACAGAATCAATATCCCGGCTGGCCCCAATAACATGCCCAGCGAGGCGATCAGCTTTGCGTCGCCGCCACCAAGCTGAGCGAATTGAAACAATCCGTAGCCGAGCAACAATCCGACGATTCCACCTGCGACGGCCCACATCAATCCAATTCCAAGCCAACCAGCCAGTGAAGCGACGATCGCAACGACGGCGATCGCGATCGAAATCCAATCAGGGATCTCACGTGAGCGAAAGTCGCAAACGGATGCGATCAGCAGTAACGCGAAGGCGGCGGTGAGTGTGGAAGTCAGCATGAAGGCGTCGATTCAATTCCAAAATGCAAAAAGGAAAACCACTCATGGCGTGTTAAGTCGCCATGAATGGTTGATGCGTCCGTGCGATTAATAGTGCGACTATTGGCCAGCTGCGGGTGCTGGCGCTCCACCTTCGAGGATCAATCCGCCGAAACCATCGCCTGAGGCGCCCAAGACGTTGCCGTCCAGGCGACCGGAGTCTGAATTAGCGAGAATCGTCGCGGCGTCCAGAGCGATTGCACCAGAATCCGCACCGGTGGTTTCAATCAGCTTGCCACTGACCATCGGTCCGTTGTCATCGGGGTGTGCGCCAGGAAGAATCGCTGCGGTCGCACTGATCAAATCGCTGGTCTTGTGGCCGAATACTGAAACGGCCGCGGCACAGATCAATGCCACACCGGCGATGATCAAACCGTACTCAACCAGGCCTTGGCCCTTCTTGTTCTTAAACAACTTACGCATTTTGTTTTCCTATCATGAAAACGAGTTTACTGAAAAAATGTTTTGCCGCCTGACCAAAGGTTCCGCATGACCAGTGCAGGCGTGTGCAGCGGCGACGAACAAACCGCACACGTTGTTTTGATTAGCTAGCGTGCGAGTTGTGGCGCACCGATAGCCTTGATTTGCAAAAGAAGCCCCACCGCGCAGGCATAACCGATCGGGTTTGGTCGGACCGTTGACCGATCACACCGCGCGCGGCGGGACATGTGAAGTCAGAGGTCCATTGGGTGGAGAATCTGTGGGATTGGCTTCCAGGGTGTCAACGAAACGACCGCACACAGGCTGAAAGCCTATGCCATGTCCACGCAGACCGAAGCACTTACGCCAAAGCGGGCGGTCCACGCGGTTTGGCGATAGAGAAGGGGGCGACGACCGGATCTTGGTCGGTACCCACTAACAGAAACTCGCACACATATTCCGGTGCAAGCGTTGTCGTCGAAACAGAGACCACCCCGATCGAACTGGCCAGTGACTGGCATAACGCACAGGTGTCTGAATCGTGTTGATCTGCCGGCTCGGCAGGCCGATCGGGATCCTCTATCGGCTTGTCTGAGTCCGCCGCGCTGGAGGAATGGTGGCAACATCCGTGCGAGCAAGTGGTGCTCGGGGCATCTGAAACGGCAACTTCACCACAACCACCTTCGCAGGTGGCCACGTGCAACCATGCTGGTGCATGCCCGAAGGCAATCATGCAGCACAGGATGCTCGATAGGACAGGCCGAACCAGCGAAGTCATTGGGGACGTTCGTTAATAGAGAGAGAGTTATGTTGCAAAATGGTCCGACCAAAGATCATTGCTGCCCATTACGATGACCAGCGAAATACGGTTCGTCAAGTCAGTTCAAAAAACTTTTCGCCTGGCTCTCTTGGCCTCTTGTGATATCAAGCCGATGGCGAACTGACCATTTAGATTAGGTGAAGCCCGATGAAAATCCGCGGCGCACCGAACGCATTCGCTTGACGCTGCGTAACCGCCCGATAACAATTCGCTCAATCCTTGGTCGGATCGTTGAGTTGAATAAGGCGTTGCTGACGACGTCGCAAAATTTCTTATGCTCTGCACGAGTTCCGGTCCTTTGTCCTCTCTCCGCCCACTAACGACTTACCTTCTGCTGGCGACCATGTTGCTCAGCAACGTTGCCGGGTGGGTGCATGTGAGTTGCTGTCACGGGACTGCGGAACGTTCCGTCGCGAGTCATGCGAGCGAGACGACGGCGGTTGCTTGCTGCAGCCACTGCCATTGCGAATCGGAACGCCAAAGGGAGCCAGCACCCGCGGACGATTCGTCGACTCCGCAGCAAGAATCGGTTCCTCACGATTCGGAATCGTGCCATGTTTGCCAGAACCTGTTCACTTCGCGGCACGCGATTCTGACGTCCAGCCTAACGGCGGTCTGGGAGCCCCTGGCGATTTGTCGTGTTCGGCCCGAGCTTGATGATGTCTCGGTCGAATCCATCTTTCGCAGCGGAGTATCTGTCCGAGGGCCACCGAACGCTTGAAGTCGTTCGTTGTTTTTACGTGACATAGGCTGTTTGCGTGCGCCGTCCCAGGCGTAGAGGATCTTGCGAAAGGTCCCTGCGCGGACGGGGATCTCTAGCTGGCTCCACTGCCGATGCCACGTTCCTCTCTGGATCTCTCGTACTTGAAGGTGCGCTCCCATGGCGATTGTCCATGCTGCGCCCGACGAGCAAGGTTGGTTGTCGCGTTTGATGACGACTGATTTTTGCCCGTGGGCAAATCGTTTCGTTTATTGGCTCAAAGAACCCATCGGATGGTTCGCTCTGGCGACCGCGATCAGCGTGATGATTGGGTTGTACTTCAGCCCGATTGGTTGGACGCTGGCTGCGTCGTTGACCGCGATTATGGCGATCGGGATGGCGTGGCCGTGGATCGCGGTTCGCGTCACCCGCTGCGGACTGCATCCTGAAACCGATGCAGTTCATGAAGGCACGTCATGCCGCATGGTGCTGAGCGTTCGCAATCGCATCCCGTTACCGGTGTGGGGACTGGCGATCGAAGGGTACTTGGATTGCGATTCCGACGATGAATCAAAGCCAACCGTCGGTCTAGCATGCGTCCCGCCACGGTGCACTGCGGACTATGCCGTTGAAGTCACGCCCACGATGCGTGGGCTTTATCCGGTCTTGACCCCCCAGGTCACGTGTTCGTTTCCGTTCGGAATCTGGACCGCCCGTCGTCCGATCAGTAACACAAGACCGCTGATGGTTTGGCCGAGGGTGTACAGGATTGCGGAGTTGCTGCCGCTGGTGGGTTTGAGCAACGCAGACCACGGAGACGGCAGTCGCGGTGGTCAGAGCGGCGACTTTGTCGGCGTACGCCCGCTGCGTCATGGTGATTCGGCCAAGCACATCAACTGGGTCGCGTCGGCTCGATCGGATTCGTTGATCGTGACCGAACGTGGCGGGCCGCAATCGGTGACTCTGGACGTGTTTGTTGACACTCGTTGTCATGCCGATCGCGAAGCGTTGGCTCGGCAGACCCGAGTCGCCGCCAGTGTGCTGACGTCTTTGCATCAATCGCGAATCAAGACCCGAGTTCGATTGGGCGATCGTCCGTTGACGTACAAACTCGACACCCGAGGCAGACGTCACATGCTTGATGCACTGGCGAGTGTCCCCGTCGACGGCGAAGCGTGTCGTTGCACCACGAGAGGCAGCGCAAACGCAAGCATCCATATATCGGGATCAGCCAATGGCAGTGTGCTGGTCACGATTGACAACCCACGCTGCGGACGGCGTGCTGGCGGTGCCGTTCGCGAAATCGTGATCGGTCCGCGTGAAGACTTGGCAGCCGCGATGGCGAATCTCTGGCGGGAGGTGCGTGATGCCAACGTTGCCGCTTGAGCGAAAAACGATGGAAGCCGTCGCCTTGGCAGTGCTGTCCGTCGCGGCGGTGGCATCGTTAAGATTTCCTGTTGAATCGAAAATGCTATTGATCGCCGAGTTGTCGGTAATGGCCGCAACCGTCGTAGGACAGGCGGCCAGCCTGTTTACCCGAATCCAGATGACAGGTTGCCAGCCGGTCCCGCGGATCGTGGGTTGGGTGTTGACAAGATCCACGACGATTGCGACTCCCATTGTTTTCGCCATCATCGCTCGCGTGACTGGTTCTCCGATCGCCTTTGAGATGACGGCGCTAGCCACGCTCGGTGCTGTTTCGCTGGCGTTATCAACAAGTGACAAGCGGTCGAGAGCGATGTCGTTGGTTGCGTCGGGATTCTTGACCTTGTTCGCAGTCGCGATCTCGGACAGTCGCCATGCGGTATGGATCGCGATCGCGTGGATGACGGTTTGTGTTTGGCATTTGGTCGCCAACCACTGGGAACGGCTCGAATTGTGTCGCGTCGAATGCGTTCGTCGCGAATCTGGCACTCGTCCTGTTACCGTTTTTGTCGCGATGGCGATTTGCATCGCGGTCGGCTTGCTCACGCGAGATCGTTTTGGGGAATCCAACCGATTGACGTTCGGGTTCATGCCAACCAGCGGCGGTTCGCAGTGGTCCGACCCTGCCGCCCGCAGCGGTGTCGGCAGCGGTGACGCCGCGATCGCCGCCAAGGATCACGCGGAATCGTTTGGCGCGGTGGAGTCCGACCTATTCTTGGAATCGACTGAATCGACTTTGTTCGACATGTTCAGCGATACGATCGGCGAACCGAAGAAGAAAACGAAGTGGGAACGACGCCAAGGAATGACGGCCGACCGAGTCCTGGAGGCACACGAGAAGACAGCCAAGAGCGAGAAGGGGGGCAGCTACTTTTCAACTGACCGGATGCCGGCCGAGAAACACCTGCATTTGGACGATGCCGTTGATCGTGCGGTCATCCAATGGGCCGGGCCGACGGGAGTCCGATTGGCGATGAATCGCTATGACACATTTGACGGTGTGAATTGGTCGAACGAGGCGAAGCATGGCAATGAAAAATTGACGCGGCGAGAGATTGCCGGAGCGGCTTGGTTTTGTGATCCGGAGGCGGAACCTTTGGCAAAATCGACAACCGAAGTGAACTTGTTGAAGGTGCTGCGATTGGATTCGGTGCGGTTGCCCACGCCGATGATGACGTCGGCATTGCACATCAAAGACGTCGATCGACAGGACTTCTTTGCGATCGACGACGATGGTTCGTTCTTCATGCCAGGCCGCGAGAAAGTGCCGCAGTTGACGGTCGTGAATGTCGCATCTACGAGAGTGATGGAGGATGAGTTGTGGGATGGACTGACACTTCTTGCACGCTCTGGGACGGGCGAACGTAGCGATGGCACGGCGGTCGTTGACTTAAACCCAAATATCGAATTGACCCCCGAAGAGCCCTCCTCGACCAATACCGCATCCGACTCTCCCGCAAGTGGTCGGGTGAAGCAGGAGGCACCGAAACAATTGACAAGCCTTGTTACGCAGTGGACCGCCGGACTGGATCACCCTTACGAAAAACTGCAAGCCATCGTTGCGAACCTTCGCGAAGACTTCACCTTCGATCGTTCCGTCGAGAATAATTCATCCGATCCCGTCGAAGGATTCCTTCGCAGCGGTCGTGGTGGTGATCATCTATTCGCGACCACGGCGGCACTGATGGCTCGCGAGATAGGTCTGCAATCGCGATTGGTAACCGGATTCTATGTGCGACCATCGGCCGTCGACCTTGCAGCAGGTCACACCAATGTATTGCCCGAGGATGTTCACGTCTGGGCAGAAATTCAACTCAACGATGGTCGCTGGTTCGAGGTCGAACCGACACCGGGGTACCAAGAACCAATCTATACGCCGTCGACCTGGTTGGTTGCGAAACAGTTTGCGGTGGCGCGGTGGCCACACATGATTTCGCTGCTCACCTTCGCTGGCTTCTTGTTTGCAACGCGTTTGTTCTGGATCGAAATCGGGCTCAGCGCCCTGTATCCCGTCGGCGTGATCGTGTGGCCCCGAGGTCGCATTTCGTTGGCGATGCGAGTGTTGCAAACGCGAGCCAAGTATGCCGGTTGCCCTCGTGTCGCGGGACAACCGCAACGGGATTGGCTGCTGGCGATCACGTCCACCCATGATCAACTACGCGAGACCGCCCGCCGGTTTTGCGACGCTGCCGACCAAGCAACGTTCGCTGGCGGCGAAAACCGATTCCACGAACACACCGTTTCCAGAGAGCTGATGATGAAGCTGAAAATTCAAGTCCTCCGTCAACTAACCACCGAGGCGACTGCATGAAATTGCTCAAAAAACCGGTTGACGAATTGGTCGACGTTGAAAGCGTTGGTGAAACGCTCGATGGTTTGCGAAGTCAGCTGAACAGTGTCCTGTTGGGCAAGACCGAAGCGGTCGAACTGGTCATCGCGTGCCTTTTGGCCCAAGGTCATTTGTTGATGGACGATTTGCCGGGAACGGGCAAGACGACGCTGGCCAAGGCGATCGCTGCCTGCGTCGGTGGAAAGCTGGCCCGAGTCCAATGCACGCCGGATTTATTGCCGTCGGATGTGACCGGGTTCAATTTGTTCAACCAAAAGACTCGCGAATTTGAATTTCACGCGGGGCCGGTTTTCTCGGACGTCTTGCTGGCCGACGAGCTGAACCGGACGACGCCGCGAACCCAAAGCGCGTTGCTCGAAGCGATGGCCGAACGCCAGGTGACGATCGACGCGGTGCCGTATTCGTTGGCAAAAACCTTTTTTGTGATCGCAACACAAAACCCGATCGACTCGCACGGCGCGTATCCGCTTCCGGAAGCTCAATTGGATCGGTTCACGATCAAACTGAAGATCGGCTACCCCGATCGTGCGTCGCAGATCGACATTTTGGAAGCGGCATCGCGGGCGGATTTGTCCCGCCAGGATTCGTCCGCCGTTTTGTCGTTGGACGAACTCGCACGAATCCAGGAACAAGTGCGAACAATCACGGTGCACCCGCGAGTGCGTGAGTACTTGGTGGATTTGGTGGAGGCGACTCGCGAGGACGCAGCAATTGAGTTGGGGGTTAGCCCTCGAGGCATGTTGTTGTGGCAACGGATCGCTCAGGCGTGGGCGCTCCTGCAAGGCCGTGGTTTCGTCACGCCGAGTGATGTACTGCACGTCGCGAGACCGGTCTTGTCAGTGCGTTTGCTGACAACAACCGACGATGTCGACGGAGTGATCAACCGTTTGTTGGATGCCGTTCCCGCGCCGGAGTACCGATGATGAAATGTTGGAACCGAGTTTTTAGTCGATCGAGCATGGGGGGAATAGCAGCCAGAGCCTGGGCTCCTACGGCGATCGCATTGGTGCTTCTGGTTGGCTGCACCCCCGACACCGCCGTCAAAACGTCGCACTTTGAACACGATCACGTCGTCGCCGCGCATTGGCCCGCCGATCTTGCCGACGTGGCGGTGAAGTTGCGGGAACGACTCGCGATCGAAAACGCGAGCGAGTCAACGCGGCACGAAATCGCAGAGCTAATCAGTTGGACGGCGGAAGTTGCCGCCGACACGAACCTTGCCGAAGCCGACTGGTTGCCGCTGTACAACGCCAGCGAATCGCTGGCGTCAAACCTGCGTGCCGCCAAAGGCGATCTGACGGACGAGAATCGGAAGCAAATCGAATCGCTTTGTGATCTGGTAGATGAAGCTGTCAACAAAATTCCTCCGCAACTCAATAGCCTTGCAAAGGACCAATCATGAATCAATCCGTTTCGATGATGCTGGTCGGCGGACTGATTCGCGTCCTGCAAGGATTCACGCAAGCGGCACCGACGTTGTTGGTCGGACTGCTGATCGCATCGGTTTTGCGTTATTACCTCGGTGCCATGGGAACACGTCGATTGTTTGGTGGTGACCGGTGGCAATCGCTGCCGCAATCGTGGTTGGTCGGAATGTTGTTGCCGGTTTGTTCGATCGGCGTGTTGCCAATCTTGTTTGAAATGCGTCGCGCGAAGGTGAAACCAGGGGCGATGTCGGCGTTCGCGTTGTCGGCTCCGTTATTCAATCCATTGTCGTTGCTGTACGGGCTGACGCTCAGTCGTCCGTTGGTAATCATTTTGTTTGCATTAGGCTCGTTGGTGGTGGTGACGGCGCTCGGTCTGTTTTGGGATGCGTTATCAAAGTGGCGTCGGCTTCCAGCCTGCGATGCCGATGTTGATGCTGATGACCGACTGGAAGCCTGTTTCACACCGGACCATTTAATCGGACTCCGCCGCGTCCTCGCAACCATCGTTCACTTCGCACGCGAAGCCACCGGGGTGACCCTGCTGATCACGCTTGTCGCCTTGTCGGGACTGGCCGTCCTGGCCGCCGTGTTGCCTTACGGCGCGATGCAACACTCCGTCGAACGCGACGATTGGTGGGCACCGCTGAAGATGCTGTTTGTTGCGGTTCCGGTGTATGCCACACCGATGTTGGCCATGAGCCAAATGGGGATGATGTTTCAACATGCCAATTCGCCGGGGGCATCCTTCACGTTGTTGATTCTAGGCGCGGGGATGAACTTTGCCACTCCGTTGTGGTTCGCACGTCACTACGGACCGAAGGCCGCGTCGATATGGATGGCATCGTTATTGATGATCGTGGTTGGGCTGTCGTATGCGATCAACAAACCGCTCGTTCCACCAGGCATCCAGCCAGCCGGTCACACCCACGCATTTGACATTTACGCCAACCCACTGTCGGCCAATCACTCGATCAGCCTCGAATCGATCGGCGATCTGGTCGCCAAGGAGGCCGACGTCAGCATGATCGCTTCGTTAATCGCACTGGCAATCGTCGCTCTGCTTGGACTGGTGTTTCGCGTGTTGAAGATCAACGAAGCGTCGTTGGTCGCAAGTGCCAAGGCGGGTTCGTTTGCTTCGTCGCTGCAGACCGAAGATGCAAAGCCGCGTCGTGGCTTGGACATCGTGGTTCCGCCAGGCGTGATCGGAGCGACGGTGTTGGCCGGGCTGGTGGCGCTGAGTGTCGTTGCGTGTTACGCCTATTATCCTTCGCCCGACGAATGCCTCGAAGAAATCAGCATGGCTCGAGCGGAGTGTTTGTCAGCCGCGAACAGCGGACAGGTCGATCACGCGCTGTTTTGGTTGCCGGTCTGGGAAGATTGGAGTCGCCGAATGGAGGTGGGCACGTTCATTCGCACCGGCCAGGTTCGACCCTACCAGCGGATGCAGGGGTATTTAATCCGAAAAAAGCTGGAGTTACTTGAACATGAACTTGAGCACGACCCGTTTGAACCGGATGAAACCCAACGGGTTGTAAGGGATATTTTGGGGACCAATTTCCGCTGGGCTCACTCATTTCGGCCAAATCACTGACAATCGATATGCAACGCGACTACAATCGTGGGCGGTCGGACCGGATTGATAGCCCCTTTTGCGGATCATCCGATTCATGTTGATTGTTAGAAAAGACTCTTTGCGCGGTTTTACGCTGATCGAATTACTGGTGGTCATTGGGATCGTTGGTGTTCTGATCGCGTTGTTGCTGCCTGCTGTTCAGTCGGCTCGCGAAGCGGCGCGCAGTACCGATTGCAAGAACCGTATTCGCCAACTTGCCCTGGCGACGCATCTGCACCACGACGCCGTCGGCTACTTTCCACCGGCCCGTTACGAATCACGTCCCGACGCCGCACCGGCCGACCAGTGCGGACTGGCAACCCCGACCTGGCTGGCTCGTGTGATGCCGTACATCGAACAGGTTTCGCTTGGCGGCCAGTGGGACTTTTCAACGCCTTGGCATCAACATCCCGAGAACGTTCGCACGGTCGTTCCCGACATCTTCCTTTGTCCGTCTCGCCGATCCGGCACGCGACCGATCGGCACACGAAACTTGCGAACCACGGTCACCGGTGAAGGCGGACGTTTGCCATGCGGTTGCCCGATCCCTCCGCGTCCGATCGATGTGACACTCGATGTCGAAGGAGCGCTCAGCGATTACGCCGGCAACCACGGGGACCTGACGCCCGGAGCGACGGGAGCACCAACCGATTTCTATTTTGGCGGCAATGGAACCGGGGTGATCATCAGCGTTCGCCCCGATTGCAAGAACGGCCAAGCGATCGGGCCATCGGATCGAGTTCGCATGGCGTCGGTCAGCGATGGAACGTCCAACACGTTCCTCTTCGGTGAAAAGTTTGTGCCCTTCAATGGACTGGCTCAGTTCCCTGAGGACTCGCCTGCCTACGACGGCGACCATCTTCCCGCGTCATGTCGCTTGGCGGGTCCCGGCTTGCGATTGGCCAATGGACCCAGTGATGTTTTGGCCGACATGTTCTCGTTCGGCAGTTGGCATCCCGCAGGCGTTCACTTCGCGTTGGTCGACGGCAGCGTTCGGCTGTTCTCGCCCGATACCGACACCAAGCTACTCGGATCGCTGGCTAACCGCGGCGACGCCCGCATTGTGGAGCTAGAAAATTGAACTGCACGCGTGTTCGATCCATCGGGTTGGCGAGCCTCGCCCTTTTCAGCTTGCTGTTGACTGGTTGTGACGGTTCGAGCGGCTCGTACCACGGCACTGTCCAGTTCGATGATGGCAGTCCCGTGCAATCCGGCAGCGTTGAATTTCGATCGCTCGCCGACGGAAGTCGCTTCGCCAGTCGCATCGCCACCGACGGCAGTTTCTCGCTTGCGGACCAAGAGGGCAGACTCGGTTGTCCGCCCGGCGATTACGAAGTCGTCGTGGTGCAAATCGTCTTGACCGAAGACCTAGCCGCCGAAGCCCACGAGCACGGTCGCACCGTCCCCCGCCGCTTTGCCGACTACTACACCAGCGGGCTGCGAGTGACCAACGATGCCGATTCCACTTCTCCGCTGCGGATCACGCTCCAGCCATCCAGCCAATCGGCGGATTGAGCAAACACAGACAACACGTTCCAGCCGCGTCCGTCACTCTTTCTGCATGAACAGCCTTCTTTTGCTCGGAGGCCACATTTTGCAACCGGTCGTTCCCGATGGGGCCAGATCCACTAGAAACGCCTCGGGCGATCAAAAGCCGCCCGCTGCCGTTGTTGTGGACCGGATGGGGGCTGCTGCGGGGGGCCGCCCGAAAGAACCGCCGGGCCACGAAGAGACAGGTTCTTGCTTGCACTTCAATCCGTCAACGAAAAAAGCCGGCGTCTGAAAAATTTTCCAAACGCCGGCTTTCAAGTTTTGTTGTGGATGTCAAGCAAGCTACCTGTCCCACGGAATGTTGAGCAAATCGGCACTTCGCTCAAACCGAGCAGCAATAGCTCACCGGACGTAGCCTGTCGAGCATGAACTGCTCATCGATTCTCGTGTTTTCTTCCATTTTCTCGCTCGGGAAAACCGCTTTCATTACGAAAATGTCGCTTGTTTTCTAAAACAATCAAGTTTTCCGACGTGGGAAAAGTCGGCTTTACTTGACAATGCGTCGGGTTTCGATGTCCCCACTGGGCACGCCGAATGTGGTTGGCGCCCTGCAAGCTGCTCGGTCGATGTGACTGGATTGGGAATCAGCAACACTCTGGCCGCCAACCGACCTGCGATCCACCGAGAGCCAGATTCGCGACGAGTGCAATGCCGTCTTCGAGCAAGTGGACATGCGAAACTACGGTCCGTTGATGTCTGTCACGATCGTTGCCACAGCACGTTGCAGCAGCACTCTCTTCCGCGGGACGAATGTGTCTTTGGATTGACTCGAATGAATTGCCTTCAAACCAATTTATAAAATCGGCGTATCAAGCTGGCTTCTGCTCGGTGTTCGCAACCCGCGAGGCGGACTTGCTCCTCGACGTTGTTTCTGATTTTGACTTTGAGGTAACAAAGCTAAACTTGGCCGGTGTCACACAGGACGTCCTTCCTAAGTTTCTTGAAACTTTAGGATACCGAGTTCCTAAACAACTGTAGGATTTGTGCAAGCTTGAAGACGAAAACTGCTCGCCACTTTTATTGCGGCTTGCTGCATCCGTTGGAACAACACCAATTGTCGACGTTGCGGACCTGTTTCGGGAAGCTCTCCGCCAAATGGTCGACGTGGATCCCGAACCCGACATCATTCGCAAGTGTTAGCGTGATGCCGCGAGCGTACGAGTTATTGGCGACCTCAAATCGCGAACGATTGCGAAGCGTTCGCCGCACGTCGGGCGAGTTCGCAGTCGCAGCCGACAATCCATCGGCTCGCGACCAATGTTTCATCTTGTCGAGCGTCGTATTCGCGGCATCGTACTTTGCACGAAGCCGTGAAAAGAAGGGCTGCCGGGGCGAGCGTCCTGGCGTAGTGGTGGAACGGGAAGTTCCGCCACGCCATGCTTGCTCGATCATCCCTGACAAACGCTTCAACATCCGTGTTGTCACCCTGCTGTCGTCCCCGGAAGCCCTTAAAGAGTCTGTAGCCTTGAGTCTGGAGTCTGTAGGCGAGTGAAGATTCCTCCGGACTCCGATCTCAAGCCTCCCGCCTGATCCTCAGCCAGCCGAAGGCGGCACGATCTTGTTGAAACGCAAACCACGACTGGGCTTGCGAACCTCTTCCTTGCCAGCGAGATGTTTGTCCGCAGCGATTTGATCGGTCAGTCTGTGCTGTTCAACGGAACCCGCATCACCCGAAGCCTTCGCAGGCCCCGCAGCGTTCTCACGGATTTCATCGTGAAGATCATCAACCATCGCTGGCACTCACTCGCGGGCAAACAAACGTCTCTCTCAGGGTTACTTAGGAGAAGCGGGTGTTAGGTGAACCATAAATCCCACTTGATTTCGCCCACCCCGCTGGTGTGTCGCATGAGGATCCGTCATCCTATGTGGCAAAGCGTCGGTCATGAAGCCGAGAGGCTGAGAATAGTGAGACTGCTCCGGTGCGCGCAGAGTTGCCTACAAATTCCACGAATTTTTTCCTCTCCAGCGTCACCCCGCCCCAGCCGACATCAAGCAAGTCGCCGCCTACTACACCCGAGCCAAGAAAGACAACTTCGCCGAACTCCTCGAAACCCTCACAACACTTGGGAACTTCCGCCAACTAGATGATAGGCGATTTACAACGGTTCAATGACACGAAAGTTCGTTAAGTGTATGCAGGCCAAGACTTGCGAGCGGATGCCAACCGCGTTTCGTCTCCCGTTTCGCGGTGGACGATCATGGTCTGCTCTTGGACGCAACAGAAGTGTTGGCTCTCTTTGGCATTTTGGGTGTAGAACGCTGGTATCCCCAGGCTCTCCAGTGCAATGAGCATATCGCCGACAGTCAAACAAGGATCGGTTGTTGAAGGTAGCTTGCCGTCTGAAAGCCAATCGTTGAGGGTTTTCTCGGCCTTGGATATTTCGCTTGTCTTTGGAAATCTTGTTTCGGATTTCAGGAATTCTCGCAGTCCTTCCGCCTCTGTTTTTAGGCCGTTAATGAAAGCATCGACTTCGCAGTTGGCCGACGTCGTGCATTTCTTGGGGCCGATGCGATCCAGTTTCCCGCAGCCGCAACCAGAACGTTTGATGACGTGCCCAACGGTTGAGTCAAATTCCTCCAAACCGAAGTCGAGCCAAGTATCTAACAACAACTTGAACTGCTCACCTGCGTCGGCTAAGTTGTGACCGTTGAAAGTGCCGGTTGCAAATACGTCGAGGGAAATTGAAAGTTTGCGGCGGTTTGCGGGGTGACTGAGTTTACGATTGATGTACCGCAACGTTTCGCCACAGTCGAGTTGGTTCTTCACCAACGCGTCGCGAACATAACGGACGTCGGTCAGAAATCGTCGCTTGAATTCTTGTCGAACGACTAGGCTCGTAACCGTGAGTCCGTAACCGCTAAGCGTCTGGTTAATCTGTCCTTTGACTGCGGAACTGCCAATGAACCGAAGCAATTGAACCGATGTGTCAATGAAGATTGCAGATCCGTAATCCATTGCTTGATTGTTGCGACTGGTTAAAGATTCTTACTTTTGCTTACTGAAGAATGCAAGTGTATCAAAACCTGAGTCGCGGAGAAGCGTCATGGCTCGACGCACATCGTCCTTGGCAAGATGACGATTCGACAAGAACTGGTCGACCAACAATTGTAGTCCTTCACATTGTGATAACGAAATTTCTTCATCTCGCATGTTTTCGGAAAGAGCTTGAGCAGCCAAGGTGACGACGCGTTGCCACCACTCGGTTCCAAATTTGCGGTAGGTCCAAAGCACCCTCACCGAACTGCGGTAGTCTTCGATCGCGTTCGCGAGTTCAACGACGTCGACGCCTTCGCCTTCATGGGCGATTTGCATCGCTTCCACGGATTGATGCATCGAATCAGTGGCTCGCGCAAACTCACGTCGGATACTGGGTGAAAGCGTCAGGGGCTGTGAAGAACGGCTTGAAGCAAAGGAACTCGATTGGGGCTGCTTTCGATGTGAGGCTCCAACACCATAGAGATCCTCCTTCAGTTCGTATGCAATGGGACTCTCAGGCGCGGAAACTTGATGAGACTCGTAGATTGCGATCGCAGCATCGGTTGCTTCGCCTGTGTTGTAGGTGCTCATTGTTTCCCTGCCTCAACTACTTCGACTAATTTATTATAGGTTTCGCGGTTTGCTTTCTTGATGAACTCGCCAACCAAGACATCGTCGTCGGGTTGCTCAACGTAAGAGTCCAGGTCGATCGTAACGCTACTGGATCGACTACGCTTAATCCAGGCGCTTCTTTTTTCTGCTTGAAGCAGGACTTCTTTTTGCTTTTCGGAAAGCATGTGTGGTCGTACGGTGGCAACGTTGTCGCCACGGTCGATCAATGCGTTCTTTTGACCAGACTCAATAGCTAGCCGAATGCCGTATTGCTTGGCTCTCAAGGTCATCGCAAAACTAAGATTGGTTATCTCACTTTCAAGCGTTGTCGCGATGCTGTCATTGGGCGCCACGATATTGAGCGACATAACCCACTGGTTCGCAAGTTCTTCGGTCTCAAAGTCCGCTTCGTAAAATTGCCGGAAACCGATTCTCGTCCGCTCTGAAGGTTTGACATTGCTGCAATAGACATCCGCTAGGTAGTCGCACTCAGACGCGAACTGACTGATGTCTTCGGCCGAGTAAGGAGCGAGATCAGGTTTTTGCGACAATGAAGCTGTGATACGTGTATCGCCGATCGAAGCGTCTAAGCCAGACGAGACGCACACGAAACTTCCTGCCAGTCCGTTCTTCGTATCTGGATTGAAGAACCAATCAGGACGGCTTTCCGACAAGACATCGAGCATCGCACCGAATCGAGAATAGAAGTTGCCAGACCGCGAAAAACGGATTTCGACCGCAGCTCTTCGGAGCTGCGGGTCAGCTCCATTGATCAATCGGTAAGCTCTGGCAGACATTCGTATTTCTTAATTTCGGTTCTAAAACCACAAAGTCTATTCTCTAGTTTAATCGACGACAAGTTTCGGGAAATACCGCTGGTCGCACGAAGATTCTTGAATTCTTACGCCTAACAGGCAGGGCTGACCACGTTTTCCGGCACAATCGAAACAACTTTCTCGCGTCCAGGCTGCTGGTCCGCTCGTAAATTTTCTTCGATTGCTGCGGCGGAACGTGAGTATAAACAACTTTCTTACCACTCAGCATCGCCACTTTAATCGCATCGCGCGCCGACTTGTCGACCATGGCCGCTGACGATCCATTCAATTTCTTCGCCGCTCGCTTCCATTCTAATTTAGGATCGCACTTAACGGCTGAAGGTGTAGTGCGAGTCAACTCTTCAGTTTCAGCAGAACCAGGCGGTGGGATTCGAAAGACATCAACGGGATAATATTCGAGATCGGTTGCCGCAACCGATAAACGGGGGGCGTCGTGCTCTGCCATCAATTGCAACAACGAGTTGACGATCCGAGACGCTCCGCCAAAGTCTCATGCTTTTGATCTCGACTGAGCGATTTAGTCACATTCGTCAAGAAGCAACACACACACAGCTGATCTTTTGACGAATCAAATACGGCAAGAAGATTGCTCGCAGATTCATTAAAGGTATTTTTAGACGCTCCGGCGGCCGACACCGGAGCCGCGATTTGCTTTTTTAATCCTGCGAAAAACCATCGATATCAGCAACGAATTCATGAGCGATCTAACCTTTCTTCCTGCGTTGAAGATCTTTGAAGCTAATGCGTTCTGGCTTCTGTGCTGATGGTCGATCGGTTCCGAACAACAAGGCACCTTGCATCGAGGCGGCGATGGCGGTGCCTACAAGACAGTCGAGCCAGTGGTTGTCGGGTTGTTCGGGGCGGGCTTTCCATTCGTCGACGGTTCGGCCTCGGCCTTCGGTCTTGATGAATTACTCGGTGGTGATCTGCTCGGCAAATAGACGGTGTTGCTCGGCGCGGTCTCCGAAGATGGAAAGGCAGCCTCGGTCGCCCATCGCGACGGCGAGGCGTGCGTGAGTGAAGGACTTCCACCAGTTCGTGTCATAGATGACGTGGCGGATCGCCCGCTTGCCGTGGATCAAGGGGACTCGCCAGTTGAGACCGACACGATCGCCGGGCCGGCGTTTGTATTCGCTGAAGGGACTGGAGGATGCGCCGACGAACCTGCCGTGGGATGGAAGTAAGATCGAAGCATGTGGGCTTTGTCGGCAAAACTGGTAGATGACGTTGGTGGAGTGGCCCCAGTTGGCATCGATGAGACAGCGGCCGATTTTCATGGCTGCTCCGTCATCGCGTTTCCATTCGCGACCAAGGATGCTTTCGGTGAGCGATTCGAGGCCGGGTAGATGGAACCTTCCGCGCCGCTAGCGAACCGTACAAAACGGCGATCGCCCTCAGGGTTATGGAGGAGAGAGCTCGGTAGGGTTAACCAGATTCGTGCCGACAGAAATCCGTTCGCGTCAATGGGATCAAGTATGAATTGCGAGATAAGACGGTCCGCAGAGGTTTCGGCAAATGAAACGTTCACGAGATGCCCCATGTCTGGCCGGAGCATGTGGTGTTCGTAATACCATGTCACCAAAGGAACCAGCCAACGACCCCCAACCACCAGCTTGAACGCCTGCGTCGCGCTGGATCCACTACATTGTTGACCACCCTGGCCTGCGATTTGCTACAGGATCGCGGGGGACGAAAGAAAATGTCGGATGGTGCAAGTGTTGTCCCACCATCGATCACAATGGATTGGCGGGAGTCGCGTTTTTGTTCACCCTAACAGACACCCTCACCATTTTGGAAGCTTACGATCTATCCCTCGTGGTCGTGGGCTTGGGGGTGCTTGGTCTGGCGACGCTATTGCACCGATTTCAAGGTTATCCGTTTTCGTTTCCAATTCTCGCACTTTCAGCTGGCTACGCCGCCTTCGCTTTGCCACTGGACCTCCCTTCGCTCGATCCCAGGGAACACGGCGCGATTGCCTTGCATCTGACTGAGCTTGGCGTGATTGTCTCGTTGATGGGCGTGGGGTTGAAAATTGATCGGCTCCTGCAGTGGCGCACTTGGAGTGCGACGTGGCGACTGCTAGGCATCTGCATGCCTCTGACGATCGCCGGGGTCGCGACTCTTGCCTGGTACTTGATCGGCCTCGAAGCGTCGGCTGCGGTGTTACTGGGGGCCGCACTGGCGCCGACCGATCCAGTCCTGGCGTCGGACGTGCAGGTTGGGAAGCCGGACGAGGAGATTCCCGAGGGCAGCAAGCAGGCCGAGAGCGAGGAGGCCTCCAACGAGACGGATCCCACCGAGAAAGAGGACGAGCTGCGGTTCACACTCACGGCCGAAGCTGGACTCAACGACTCGTTGGCCTTTCCCTTCACGTACCTTGCGATTCTGATGCTCAACGAGGGGCTATCGCCAACGAACTGGATCGGCCAGTGGGTACTGGTCGATCTCGTCTATCGGCTTGTCGTGGCGCTCATTGCTGGTGTAGCGATCGGCTGGGGGTTGTCTCGCTTGCTATTGCGGGTGCCGGTGGAATCCGAACAGGAGAGGATGAGGGCCGGCGTCGGATCACTAGCGGCGACACTGCTGTTGTACGGAGTGACCGAGATTTTGGGGGGATACGGATTCCTGGCGGTGTTCATCGGGGGAGTCACGATCCGGCACAGCGAACAGACGATGCAATCGCATCGATCGATGCATGCGTTTGCCGAGCAAACGGAGCAGCTCTTTATGACGGTCACCCTGCTCGCCCTCGGCGGTGCGATTGCCGGTGGTTTACTGGCTCCGCTAACATGGGCAGGGGTCGCGCTAGGGTTACTATTGGTGTTCGTTCTACGCCCAGCTGCCGGAATGATCAGCCTGCTGGGAGAACAGCGGCTTTCCCTCTTGGACCGCGGCATCGTCAGTTTCTTTGGAGTACGAGGCATCGGATGCCTGTTTTATCTTGCCTATGGAGCGGAAACGGAGAGCTTTTCCAATGAGGACACGTTATGGGCCGTTTGTTCGTTTGCCGTCGTGTTGTCTGTGATTGTGCATGGCATCGCAGCAGCACCCGTGATGCAATTTCGCGACCAGCGTCTGCGCCGCAAAAAGCAACAAGATGGTCAGCGTGAGCGAGCCTGAAAGCGAACCGGAGAATCACCGGTGGCCCCTTCGTTACTGCGCCACCACACGCTGATGCCTGTCACGTGAATGATGCGTTTGAATGATCACTTCACCGCACGGCGGCCGAGTCGCGAATTAACATTCATCCCTTTTTGCGTCCCGGATCTTTGCCGGTCAGTTCGGTGGCGTCTTCCGAGGGGGTAGCGATTCGGAAGATTTGACGGTTCCAATGCGGATTTCCTTTCGATCGTCTGCAGTGAGATCAACACTTTGGGTAACGCCAAGTCGTGAGACATCCCACGACTGTCCCAAAAGGCGGACCAACCATTGCGTCGATACGCTTGATGTAACGGCATGAAGCCAAATCTGACTATCATGATCATCCAGTTGTTTATCAACGGCTTGCAACACGTCACGGGTTGGATCGCCATAAATGGTCTCGATCGAGAACTCAATCTGCCCTGCCGGCACTGCAATGGCGGCTTGGTCTTGATACTCCGTGCCCAGTTCCAAGAGGTGATATCCGAGCCGTTCTCGATGGGTTGAACGCTCGCCCTCAGCTTCGTCAGTTTCGCGATCGGGCACCAGGTTTTGGAACCAATCCGACTCGGGGCTGATTTGCGTGCTTCGCTCCGTTACCTTCAAAAGCGGGCGAATGATTCCATTGGACTGAACCAGCCATTTCACCTGGGGGTCTCCACTGTCACTTGAGGTTCCCCGCCAGCTCCATGTAATTGGACTGGCATCGGGTTGATCGATTCGTCGTTTGATCTCAAGTTCTACAACGACTGCAACGGCTTCGATACCGTCGGACACCGTGGGAAACGTTTTCCAATCACCCGAGCTTTCTTGAACTTCTTCAGGTTCCGGTACAATCCTGGTGCCCCAGCCGCCGTTTTGCCCTTTGACCTCCCATTCACCGAACGGCAGACCGGTCACCTTTTCGGGTGCAACCGAAGCTTGCAGAACCAACTCGCCGACCTGATTGGCCGCAGGTGCAACGACGGTTAGATCCATCGCCTTTCCGACTTCCAAGGTCACCGTAGAACGAGAGTGCCAGCCGTTCCCACTCAAGGTCATCCAGTAGCGTCCGTAGGGTAACGCTCGGGAAAGACCAATCCCGTCATCGCTACTGATCCCCGTGGCTTCAGCGGCCTGGACGTCGCCGACGGAGGAGAGCTGCACCTCAAAACCGCTCAGGGGTTCTCCCTGTTCATCAGCGACCCGCACTTCGATAGGAGTAAACTCCGATGGTTGCTCAAGAAGCCTATCAATCTTTGTTTCCAAGCGGGTGATCGAACGTTGGAGCTCAACCAATTCAGGCGAAATGGGGGCTTCAGATTCACCCTCGTTGTTCCGGCCTGATGGGTCACCACTTGAACGACCGGCGGGGTCTTGCGCGTTGATGGCGGGTAACATGGTTAACGCACAAACACCACTAAAAAGAACTGAACACACAAATTTGCGTAGCATTGCCCTATCCAATCAATCGCGTTGACACCGAGTTTGCCACCATTAGTGAGCAATCTACATGCCGGATAGACCGAAAGAACTTCAAACGCTCGCGCGCGGCTCGTTGAGAAATTCTGATTCGAGCATTCACCAAAACAACAAACTTGGAGGCTAGTCATGAGCGATGACACTCAAGCCGATAACGCACCACAGCGTGAGCCCACTATCCTTCACCGTTCCGACTGGGCGTCGCACGATCAACTGTGGATGGGCGCGGTCCAGGGCAAGGATCTTGTCGATCCGGACCCAGCCATCATCGTTAGAGACTTCTTTGAGTTGGCGTCGAAGGGAGCAAGGCCAAGCGAAGCATGCTTTCTAAGATCGAGGATGACGCACCCGGATTGCAACTCGCGTTCAGGAAACAGTGTCGCGAACTCGATGAACGATTGCAACGGAAGCGGTTGTCAGACGTCATTGCACAAGTTGTACTGAACCACTGTGACGGCGAGATCGCAGTCGAGACCACCGACGAGTTTGAGCACGCACTCTAAACGGATTGAGGGGAGGCTGATCAGTCCTCACGAAGCCGCTGAAGAAGGTTCGCAACACCGGCCGATTCAGATGCTTGTTGCAAATATTTAAGCTCCGCCGTATCACCTAGAAGTGCCATTAGCGTACGAAAAGCAGGGCCTGGAGACAAAAACGGTGGGTAGACCCCGAAATATCTCGAACACCCCAATTGTACTATCAATGCTCCGGGAACTGGTGAGCTGACTGGGCAACCTGCAGGCAATGGAATAACAATATATTATTGTCGCAGTCTTCACCGAAGCAATGGTGATGGAACCTTGCCTGGATTCATCCCGTCATAAGAAGGTAGACCAATCTGAAAGACTCCCCCTCCGAGGTATGGAATGTTTGACCGGTTCACGCAAGCCACAGCTAACTTTCGAATTTTACTGTTGTCGGTGCTTGCATTCGGTGTGATCCACCCGACGACTGCCCAACAGTCCGGTGATAGCCAAATCAAACAGCTGATGGCGTTTCGCCAGTCCAAGCCGTTGACGGCCAATCGCACCTGGACGTTGCAAAATGGGTGGCAGGTTTCTGGATCGGTATCTGAATCGATGATCGAAGGCATCTTTCGCGTTAAGCAGAGCGGACGTGATGTGCAGAGTGCGAGCTACCTGGTTCCGCTAAAGATGTTCCAGCCTGAGGATCAGAAAACAATTCTGGCCAAACATAATCGCGGCTACAGCTATGTTCGCTACCAATACTTGCCGCCGCTCGCACGCGGCATCGAACAGTGGAAAGACGCACCACCGGCCGGCGCCGCGGGTTTTCGCCAACCCGTTGCGATCGAAAACGGCAAGGTGTTTGCATTTGACGGCAAACGTCTGTACATGGTGGACGCCAGTGCAGTCGCTGATGAGGAGTTACGTGAGCTGACCGAGCGGTACCGGGCGTTCGGTAACGGAGAGCATCTTGTCGTCGACAATTGGGTGCCGCATCCGGTGCACGGCCAGGTGTTGCATGAAACCGAAGAGGCGTTCGTGTTACAGGCCGGTCCTTCGCTCTCGCAAGGCGAATCGGTTGCCGCGAATATCGATAAGTTCGCTTTGCCCAAAGGCCAGGCCTATCGATTGCCCAAGTATTCGATGGGGTTTGTGCTGGGAAAAGAGTTTCGAGGGATATTGAACCGCGCGAAGCGACTGGGAATCACAAAAGAATTTAGCGATGAAGAATTGCGTCAGCTGCCTATCGCGATGCGTGGTCGCAGCGGTTGGACGTTCGGTTTCGATCTCAGCGCGCCCAACCAGTCCATGATTCGGTTTTTTGCGGGTCCGCAGGAGACACGTGAGATGGAAGCAGCTAGCGTGTCATGTGAGGATCTGTTTCATTTGGAACTTAGCGTCTTGCGCCGATCCGGTGAAGATTCCGCTGATCGACATCGAGACCAGGCGTTGTTGCGAGTAGCGGAAACTGCGTTTGATCGCGACTTCTGGAACTTGCAACCTGGGTTTTCCAAACTGCAAGGAACATTGCTGGGGGCCTTCGAAAACGGTTTTGCCTTTCAATTCATCAACGGCGAACACTTGTTTGTCGAGGCATCTCAACTCGCTGAGATTGATCGCCAAGCCGCCCAGATCGCCACCCGCGACGATGATTTGCAGTGGTTGACCGGTGAAGTGCTGGCGGGATTGATGAAGTACCGCGTCGTCGTCAAGGACTTGTCGGTCGTGGTGGTTGAAGTTCAGGGGATGGCCGACGAGGCACCGGGCATCGATGGCCAGACAGTGAAGATGTCGCATACCTACGGTGATGCCCTCGATTGGTGGTATCTCTATCTCGACCACCTCAGCGCAGTGACAAACAGCATGAAGCATCAGGCTGAGTTGCAAGCGATGGTGCGGGACCGGGGGGTTGCCGAGCTGCGAGACAAACTGGCAAGCCGAATCCCGTCACCCACGAGTGAGCTTCCGGATTTAGCCTCGAAAGTGGCCGTAGCGGATTCGAAACGCTGGTATATCGGTGAACAGGGCCAAACGATCGTCGGCAAGTTGGTTGGCAAGTGGGGAGAAGACTTGCTGTTCGTCGAAGACAACGATCCCACCGCGACGCCCGTTTTGTTGGCACGTAAACACATGGCGTCGAAACACGACGCGGAACTACGTCGCCTTGAGGACCGCTTGCCAGATCGTGACTGGGAAACCGAGTTGCCGATGACTCGTGACGGACAATTCTTTCGCTTTTGGGTCAAACCGGAAACTGACAAAATTGCATACAACTCTGCTGGTGCAATCATCGATTTTGAGCACGATAAGCCGTTGCCAGGGCAGATTACGGTGACACTTCAAAAGCGGGATGGCGACTCGTTTACTGCCGTATTCTCGAGCGAGAACAAGCCCAATCCAGCAAGCCTGCTAACGGAGTTTCGCAGACACTGGGCCGAAGGCCAGCAGCGTGTCGCAAAACTGCAGGAAGGATTTCCCAGATGGGAGTTTCGCGGTCACACGGACTCATTGCATGCTGAGCCGGTGGCGATCCGCGGTGATGATGTGGTGATGAAAGATTTTCAGGGGAAAACTTTTCTGGTGCGGATCGCCACGCTGGACGACCAATCGCGGCAGCAGCTTGCCGCGCTGAAGCTGCCGACGATGGACCCGGACGCGGCGCCCGAGGCGTCGGCGACGATCGAGTTTGAACCCGAAAAGTGGTTGCGTATGCTAAGCGTTTCCAGCGGTCTGATCGGTCCAGCAGTGGTCAAAGAGACAGGCTACGAATCCGATGACACACTGAAATTGCGGATGCTCAATGGTGCATTGCAAACCATGCCGGTTAAGACGTTGACACTTCGCGAAGGTCGGGCACTGCATGCCGTCTATCTGCGACAACGCGATAATCTTAGCGACGACCGTTCGATCGACGCGGTTTTGAGTCAACCGGTTGCTCCGGACGACGTTGTCCACCAGACGCCGCCGGTGAAAGCGGAGACACGCGAACGGATTGAAAACGCGATCGATGCCAACAGACACACGATCGTATGGGACACCACACCGCTGAAAATTGATTCCGAAGCTTCGCTGCTGGCAATCGACCGTAGCGCCCAGCATGGCGTGATGCGTGACAGCCAGGGAAAGTTGTTCCGCGTCGATCTGACCAGCGGCCAAACCCTTCCGAGCGATGATCTTCCGTCGCGCGTGCAATATGGCCCGTGGCTGCATAACGATGGGCAACAGGTGTGGTGGATCGCTGAGGGAACGCTGATGGTTGGTGACGGTAAACAAGCCAAGGTGTTGTCGATCGATGGCACTAGCGAACCCATTTTGGCGGCCGATCAATCCGGTGATTTCGACTCTCTGGTGATCGAAATGAAAGATAGTCAGCAATTCCGTTGGGATTTAAAGAGCAGCGAAGCGATTCGTTTGACGAAGCCGAGCAACAGGAGGCGATCGGAGCAGAACGTGCATTTGTTCGCATCGAGCGATGGTTGGACTGTCGCGCGTTTGAGCGAACAAGCAATCATCACTCGCACCGCGCGGCCCGAACCCGATGCCCATGGGAATTTTCTGGGCATGCTAGGTCTGGAGAGTGCCCTGGCGGCCGCCGGTGAAGGCTATACGCTGGTGAGTGAAGCGGACGCGGCTCGCGCGCAACTGATTTGGAACCGGTTCGGATTGCGGCCCCGCACGGTTGGTTTGCCATTCCTTCCGCAGCGAATGGACATGGTGCGACTGGAAGAACGCGATGTGGTTCAACTCATCGGTCGCCCACTGGATCCTCATTTTGACAAAGCGGGATACACGTTCGTGGATTGGTATGACCCCAGCGCTGGTTACGGTCGTTTCAAGTATCAAATCATCGAAGGCACAATCGGTGAAGATTCGATCGTTGGCGCTGGAGGCAAGTTGATCGTGCATCGGCGCGGTCAGGACTATGTGGTGTCGCGACGGCCGGATCCGTTAGTGAAACCGATTGAACGCGTGATCGGGCAGATTGCAGGGGAGTTGGTCGAGCAGTTGGACATCGCCCAGATCGAAGCGGTGTCTGATTTTCTGGCCTCCTCCGAAATGCGATCCGAAGGAAGTTATCAAGGGGCGTTGGCGGACGAGTTTTATAGCGCGATCCAACGCTCGGTTTTTTCCTTCATGCCGCATCTTGGCGGCGACTCCATCGATCGCTCTCTCAACGTTGCCCAACATTTGCTGACCAGGTATCCCGAATCGCAAGTCGCGCGTTGTGCGCTCGCCAATTTGCATCATTCAATCGCGTGGAATGCTCGCGGTGGAGGTTATGCCAGTACGGTGACGGAAAAAGGCTGGCAGATTTTTCACGAACATATTCGCGAAGGCATCGAAGTCATCAAGCCGTTGGCTACAGTGAAAGCACCCATCGCCCAGGTGTATCATCTGCGGTTGGGCTTTGCCACCAGCGCCGGCATGTCGCTCGATCAGCTTCGCAAGCTCGCGATCGACTTGCAAAAGAGCGAGCATCGCGAAAACGCTTCGCTGCACCAACAGATCGCTGTTTATTTACTGCCGCGCTGGCACGGAAAGCCTGGAATGGTCGAACATTACTTGAGCAATGTTGCAGATACGATTGGCGGAGACAAAGGGGATGCGGTTTATGCGAAAGCCATTGAGTTGATGAAAGGGATGGCCAGCCAGCAAGGGCCCGTAACCTTTGACCATCGATGGGATTTCGATCGGCTGGTGCGGGGTACCCAGGCCTATTACACGCAGCGTCATGATCCGGCGCTGATTGACCACATGATGGCGCTACTGGCCCATCACAATCGGTGGAGCGAAATGGTGGAGCTTCTGGAATTGGCCGTAAAACGATCGCTGCTGGCACCTGGAATCGCTATTGTCGACACCAGCACGCTGGGCGAAGAACAGCTGCGGCCGACGGACAAAGCGGAGGCCATTGGCCAGCCATCAGAGAATTGAAGCAGACGCCACCTGCGGTCGCGAGTCGATAGCAATTCGTCGCGGCTCGGTCGGAGACATTCGCTGCAATCTCTCAACGGCTTGTTGATTTAGTCGTACGATGGACTTCCTAGTCCGTCGAATACACCATTGACGGACTAGAAAGTCCATCATACACCCGTTACCGCAGGAAACTTCATTAAATCAACAAGCCGTCAAACTGAACCGCCAATGCTTCATCGGATGTGTCGGTCGTGTACGGTTGCCTTTGCGTCAGTTCCTCTGGCTCCTTTCTCCCCCGGCTTTGCGGGGGAGAAGGGCTGGGGATGAGGGGGCTGGATTGTTATGTGAACACAACGCAATACCACGACTCGATAACCCGGGATTCCCGTGGCAAGCCGCACCGTCTCATCTGACTACGGTGTTTCCCCATCAAGCAGGTCGAGTTGCTCGTCAATTCGACGGCGGTACTTTCCAATCACCTTTCTGATGGTTGGAGTGCGGATCAGCCCTTCCACGTCTTGTCGCTTGGCAGCCTGGAATCGAGCCATCAGGCTGATGAACTCCACTCTGTATTCCGCCTTCATCTTGGTAAGTGATTGTCGGGCTGACTTGATATCGCTTTCATCTGGACGCCATTTGCCGCCAGCTTCCAATAGACGTGGCGGGCATCCTGCCCACCGATAAGAAAGCCCACCTCGCCGTGGTCTATTGAATCGCCGCTTCACTCCGGTGCAGTCAGTGTCCGGCTCATCAAAGAGGCCTGGCCCATTTGATCTATTCTCCACAAGCCACCTCTCCCGAGCGCAGCACGGGAGAGGTCGGACGGGCCCTCAAGGCCTCGTCCGGGTGAGGGCCTGTCTCCAGTTCCCTCGCACCACGCATCAATTCCGCGTCCAATCCGGCTGACCCCACCCTCCGTAGTGGATCTTGCTAAAGATCCCGCCCCAAGACGACCGCCAACGACACTCAGCCGCCCCCATTCAATCAGACCAGATGCTCGCAGCCGCAAACGCAAGCAACCGATGCTCGGTCTTATTTGAACAGGAGCAAACAGAGGGAACAGAGTCACAAATCACGTATTCTCCACAAGCCACCTCTCCCGAGCGCAGCACGGGAGAGGTCGGACGGGCCCTCAAGGCCTCGTCCGGGTGAGGGCCTGTCTCCAGCTCCCTCGCACCACGCATCAATTCCGCCTCCGGTTCGTCTATCACCACCCTCCGTAGTGGATCTTGCTAAAGATCCCGCCGTACTGGTTTCTTAGCTCTAGTCTCGCCCGAGCCACCAGATCACCATCGCCAACAAGAGCGACGATTGCGAGGTTTAGTTGCGCGGACAATTTGAACAGGAGCAAACAAAGGAAACAGAGTCAAAAATCCCCTCTTTCTTTGTTATCTCCCTTTTCTCCTGTTCAATGAATTCTTCCCCACTCGGGTCCAGCCGTCACCTTCATCCACATTAAAATTTACGACTGTCAATTTAACTTTTTCATTTCTCACTCACTCCCCAACATCGCGGCAAGCGACTAGCAATGGCAGCGTGCAGCAAGGGCGACAACCATCATCCTCAAGTCCCGAAAGGGACGGCATGCTGTAGCCCACGGCGTGAGCCGTGGGTTACAACGCAACCCAAATTTGAAAGCCCCGAAGGGGCGATAGGAAAGACCGACGTCGACCGCGATCGGACCCGTTATCTTGCACTCGCGCAAACGCAACACCGACAGAAAAAAACAGGCCCGCGAATCGACGCAAACCAACGCGAATACTTGCTCCCTCTCAACGTCCTCAGCCTAAGCCAAAATACCGCCACATAACACCTTTCCAATCTCCACCGCCCCGCGTCAATTCCGCGTCCGCTCAGTCTAGCCCCAGTCTCCTGTAGTGGATCTTGCTAAAGATCCCGCCCCCAGTCGACCGTCACCCACACTCACTCGCCCCATTCAATCAGACCAGATGCCCCCGCCGCAAACGCAAGCAACAAATGCGCGGTCTTATTTGAACAGGAGCAAACAGAGGGAACAGAGTCACAAATCACGTATTCTCCACAAGCCACCTCTCCCGAGCGCAGCACGGGAGAGGTCGGACGGGCCCTCAAGGCCTCATCCGGGTGAGGGTCTGTCTCCAGCTCCCTCGCACCACGCATCAAATCCGCATCCCGTCCGGCTCACACCAGCATCCCGTAGTGGATCTTGCTAAAGATCCCGCCCCAAGACGACCGTCACTCACACTCCGCCGCCCCCATTCAATCAGAGCAGATGCTCCCGCCGCAAACGCAAGCAACCGATGCGCGGTCTTATTTGAACAGGAGCAAACGGAGGAAACAGAGTTACAAGTCACGTATTCTGCACAAGCCACCTCTCCCGAGCGCAGCACGGGAGAGGTCGGACGGGCCCTCAAGGCCACGTCCGGGTGAGGGCCTGTCTCCAGCTCCCTCGCGCCCCGCATCAATTCCGCCTCCGGTTCGTCTATCACCACCCTCCGTAGTGGATCTTGCTAAAGATCCCGCCGTACTGGTTTCTTAGCTCTAAACTCGCCCGAGCCACCAGATCACCATCGCCAACAAGAGCGACGATTGCGAGGTTTAGTTGCGCGGACAATTTGAACAGGAGCAAACAGAGGAAACAGAGTCACAAATCACCTCTTTCTCTGTTACCTCCCTTTCCTCTTGTTCAATGAATTCTTCCCCACTCGGGTCCAGCCGTCAGCTTCATCCATATTAAAATTTACGACTGTCAATTTAACTTTTTCATTTCTTACTCACTCCCCCAACATCGCGGCAAGCGACTATTAATCGCAGCGTGCAGCAAGGGCGACAACCATCATTCCCAAGTCCCGAAAGGGACGGCATGCTGTAGCCCACGGCGTGAGCCGTGGGTTACAACGCAACCCAAATTTGAAAGCCCCGAAGGGGCGGCAGGAAAGACCGACGTCGACCGCGATCGGACCCGTTATCTTGCACTCGCGCAAACGCAACACCGACAGAAAAAAACAGGCCCGCGAATCGACGCAAACCAACGCGAATACTTGCTCCCTCTCAACGCCCTCAGCCTAAGCCAGAATACCGCCACACAACACCTTTCCAATCTGCACCGCCCCGCATCAATTCCGCGTCCGCTCAGTCTAGCCCCAGTCTCCGTAGTGGATCTTGCTAAAGATCCCGCCCCAAGACGACCGTCACTCACACTCCGCCGCCCCCATTTAATCAGAGCCGATGCTCCCGCTGCAAACGCAAGCAACCGATGCGCGGTCTTATTTAAACAGGAGCAAACAGAGAAAACAGAGCCACAAATCACCTCTTTCTCTATTACCTCCCTTTCCTCCTGTTCAATGAATTCTTCCCCACTCGGGTCCAGTCGTCAGCTTCATCCATTTTAAAATTTTCAATTGCCAATTTAACTTTTTCAATCTCCCAGCTCCTCACTCCGCGTGACCAAGCAACTCTTGGATTGTGCAAGTGTCGGTTCCCGCACGCAGCAAAACGATAGCAAAAATATGCGGACTGACTTGCTTGTGAATTTCCGCCTGGAGGACTGCCATGTCAACTCGCACGGCTTTGGGACATTTTCGCTTCAGTGCCTTTGCAATCACCCGATTCGGCAAAGAGAAGCTGGCCAAATCGGTCCTGTGGAGCAGACTCCGTCCCAGTTGCGTTGACCCCACAGCAAAGGTCATCGCCCCACTCCCACGGCCGTTCAAAGCAGGTCGGCGTTCGGAGTGCTGAATCGTTTTTAACGCCGTCCTACCTCACCGCAGCACTACCATCGCTGCTTCTTGGCATTCAGCAGCACAGGTCAATGCCCCGGATGGAACATTAAGTTGCAATTTTGCTTGACCTAAGAATCGAGACCCCTCATACTCGTCAAACGCCAACCGGCGATAACATTCCCTCGAACCGTCGATAACACACCATGTGTCACCGAGGGAGCCGAAGGTCCAACCAGCGATAACAGTCCCAGGACCCGCTTATCGCCACCACAACCGGCGATAATTACTTCGTTATCGCAACTAGCTGCGTGGCCTGCGTTGGTTTTGCAATTCATTCCACCGCTGGCGTAACGAGCGAATTTCCCGTTGGTGATCGTGCAACATCTTGTCATCGCAGTCCGTTACACTAGCCTCACTGGTCGATCCCAACGGTTGTCTGCTTGACGGGCCACCCACGGGGCGGAACGCCACTGCAATTATACTCGATTCATGCTTGCTGCGATCTGCGATAACCATGCGATGGTGACGGAGCGGCGGCATCGTTTTTGCAAAGTGGTTTAATCACCCTTCGCCGCCCGCACATCGCTCCCGTTCTGCGACACATTGCGTTCCCGTCGTCTCCTACGTCTGTCCTCAAAGTACGCTTTCACTCTTTCGGAACTTCGTTATGCGGTCCGTCTTCGAGCCTATTCAATGTGTCCTGGTCGTGCTCTTGTTTCACGCGGGCTCTATCATCGCGAACGGTGACGAACCAAATGAGTTGAAACGGACGCTAGGCGTGCACGAGTCGCAGTTGGCGACCTTGTCTAATGCCAAGATTGCATGGACTGTCCGCTATCTCGATGCAAATGGTACCGAACAGTCTGTCGAAAAATTCTCCACTGTGCTGTCGCAATCTGGCGAAGTTACGACCAACTTTCGAGGGAATGCGAAGCCGGTTTGCGCGATATGGAACAGCAATCGTTTCGTCGACATCGTTGGCTACGATGCAAATGCTGAACTGAAGAGCGACATCGCGGTAGTTGGGATGCGTGCAAGTCTGTACGACGACGTAAAGCCAATTCGGCGACTCTTTCCTTGGCGGTCTTTGCGGTCATACCGACTCTTCGCTTCGGACCCAGATATGACCTTCGTTGACCTATGCAATAAGTCTTCTTTCGATCCCAAGGTGTTGCTCGACGATGGCGATATTTTTCAAGTCAAAATTGGGCATCCGGGAAGCACGCCCGATCCAAACATTGGAACACCAGGCATCCCACGAGGAACCTCCGTTTTAATCAGTTTTGACAAAACTCATGGTCACCTGGTTAACAGCCATGAGACCACGCTAATGCTTGCTGGCGAAACGCAGCCATTTACTCAGATTATGCGTGTCCTCAAGTGGGATGAGCTAGCGGCGGGCGAATACTTTCCTGCAGAGGTCCAATATGTTGCCAAAACAGGTGGTAATGTCGTTTTCAGCCAGCTAATTCAGTTCGATCTTTCAGAGATCGGAGAGCTATCTGGACAAGACTCTTTTCGCCTCCCGCCAAATTTGCTTGTCACAAGTTTCGGAAAACCACGCTCAACCATGCCACACGGCTACCATGTGACAACAAAACACGGAGATTTGGGTCCGGAATACGCAGATCTGAGGATCGCGCTGGTGCGTCAAAGTCATCAACTCGGTCGCGTAAACGATGCTGAATTTAAGGCCCAGCTCAAGGCAATTGGCGAGTCGCCCGAGGTGGGGGCGAAAGCGCCGACAATTGTCGCCCGAAACATGCGATCGAATGAGTCTGACATGGTGAGTTTCGATAAACAATTCACTGCGATTGAGTTTTGGTCGACGACTTGCGGTCCTTGTCAATATTCGATGTCAGCATTCAATGAGTTTGCGTCAGAGGTTGACGAGAAATATCCTGGCAAGGTCCAGTGCATCGCGATTTGCCTGGACGAAGATGCCTCCGTTGCAAAGAACCATATTGACGCTAGAAAATGGTTCAATTTGACAAGCTTTTTAGATCGCTATGTCGACGAATCACGTAAAACATCTCCTTCGTACCCATTTGAGATTGCTCGCAAGTATGTCGTTACTGGCGTTCCGTTGTGCGTCCTGATTGACCAAAACGGAACGATCGTCTTTCGTGGACATTCATTTGACGAAGGAAAAGCGGTCCTCATGGAATACATTGATGCCAAATAAAGTCTGCTCGAACTGACTAAGATCTCGGGGCGACGCACGATGGGTCGCAACGGAGGCCGCGAGCAAACTTTTTTGAAGTGGCAAGTCGCTCGCGCGGCCCCGCTGAACCCCGGCGTTCTGCCACTGAAGATATTGTGAGTTGCAAACGCAACACACTGCTGATTCCCATCGGTCTACTCATTTGCGCCACGGCATTCTTGAGGGGGCTGTATCTGCTCGGCACGAGTGCAGCCATCACGTTTTGCCTGCTCGTTGCCACGAGTGCGTTCGTCGTCTATCGCGTCTTCGTCACGAATCGTCGGCACAACATTGTCCGGCGTACAATTGCATCTCTCTTTCTATCAGTTGTCTTCACACTTCTATGCTTCGCACCGAGTGTAAGTCCTGGTTTCGCCTCTCTCTCCCGGCGGCACCGGACTCAAATACAAACTGAAGCACAGTTGCGGGATGTGCTAGCGTCGAATTCACGTTTTGTTCAGGTCCGAGCCCGGTGCGACGCGAAGAAAGTACTGTTTGTAACGATTCATGGTCGTGTTGAATCCGATACGGATTTGATGGAATTGCGCGCTCGAATACTCGCTGAATGCCCCGGCATTGAACCAGCTTTTTTGTACTGGCGACTATCGGTCGACGAATCGAATGAATTGTACGATGGTCGCGATTCGGATATCTTCGGTGATGGAAACATGTCCTGAATCGGGCAGAACCAGGCGATGATACGGAGCGGCGCTGGTCGTCTTTTTCCATATGGTTGAATCGCTCGCCGCCGCCCGCATATCGCTCCCGTTCGCCGACACTCAAATTGCGTCAATCCACATGGGATACTCACACAACTTTTTCGCGATTGACATCGAAAGACTGCAGTCCGTTCACGGCTCGAAAGATCACGACCTGTTGCGCAAGGTTCTGAAGGATCACGCTGACGACGTCGAAGATAACGACGCTTTCTTCGAGGAAGAGATCGAAGAAGGTGAGATGCCTAATACGGCAACTGCACTCAGGCAAATCTTCGAAGGCGAAATCCAGAGCAACGTCGAGGGCGCAATGTACGGGTATGCACTTCAGATGATTGCCGATCAAATGGGACAACTTGTCGAGGGCGGCGAATACGGCGTGGGAGCAGTTCGAGATCAACCATTTCACTCGCTGCTCTTGCAGTCCGGCGTTCCAATTTCGATTCCATTGCCAAGCGATTTTCCGGAGATCGGATTCTTATCTCGTGATCAGATTTCAGACGAGCTACAACGTGCAAGGAACTACAAACACAACTTGGGACCTGATTCAACACTGACGCCGTACCAGCAACGAATGGCAGAGTCGGAAGAGATTATTGATGATGTCCATGCTTACATCGAAACCCTCGAGAAGGCGCAGGCTATCGGGCTCGGTTTAATTTCCTTCCGCCACTAAGAGTCAGAAGCGGCGAACCAAGAAATGCACGCGAGGACGGGAGTCGTCATATTTGGTCTGCTTGCAAGTCGTTCGTCCGTTCCCCGTGATTTCTACCGTTACCCGACTGAATTGATCGTGATGGAATCATCTGTCACCGCTGAGAAAGCCCGCCAAGCAATCACGTTGTTTCGGAATGCAGTAAACCTGATTCGATTGCTGCAACGTTCGGCGATTCCTCGCTGGTCTGATGGCTTGACCACTTGGTTTTCCGACAAACGCCCGCCGGATGATCGCGATGAGACGCCGTTCTACAACGACGCGGAGCTGGAACGCTATCGTGAGGCACGCGTCTGGCTAAAACGGTCAATCGAGCTTAACCCGTATTTTCCCGACGCTTACTTGCTACTTGGCAATGCCTTTGCTGAGATTGACAGTGATTTCGATACGATGCTCGCGTACTACGACAAGGCATTAGCACTGGATCCAGACAACGATGAATTCCACAACGCTAGGATGGCGCACTATTTAACGACTGGCAGGCTGAATCTGGCCTTGGACGATCTTTTGCACTTGGAGCGACTGCAATCTGGCTACGCGGAATCGATGCGCGAACACTATGAAAGTGCTGTAGAATGCGGGGAAAAATGACATGCTCCGAAGGACGCGAGCCGAGCGGTTTGGCAATGGTTGAGTCTTTCGCGCGTCCTCGGTGATGTCCAACGTTCGTCGGACTAATCGCATGCCATCTATCGCCACGCGCTCGACATGAAACCACTCGGCATCCGCGACCTGATGCTGCTGACGGCGATTACGGCAGCGCACCTCGCCATTACGAAGCTAGCGGTCGACTTCCGCGACAATCGCCTTTCGCTTTTCGTATTGCTGGTTCCGACATCGCTCACAATCCTGATACATCGTCGACTGCGACTGCCCTTGCACATCGCAGCATTCATTCACTATCCCGTTACGCTTGTTTGGGCGTTCGCGTACGGCGTCACTTATTCGTTCTTCTGGAATCGAATCTCGCATACGTTCTTCGAGAAAAGTAGCGTCGGACTTGAAACGCCGATTCACTACGGTACGTTTTGTGTTGAAGTGATGGCGATACTAGGTATTGTTACGTCGTCCATTTACGCGTTTGCAGCATCCAAGCTCTCGTTCGATGCGACGACAACGGATCGACGAACCATGTGATGCAACGGAGTGGCGGTGGTGCGTTTTTTCCTGAGAACAACGTCAATTCCCGCCACCCGCTGATCACCACCGTTCCCCGATGAATTTAAGTTTGCGTCTCACAAATAGCGCCTACTTTCCGCCGATCGATCTCATGGCTACCAATCCATATCAACCCGCGTCGGTATCCGACTCGTCGAATGGTGATGAGGCTGTTCAGGCTTCGATTTCTCGCCGGCGTGATCGACGCAAGCGATGGAACCTGAGGTGCAATACGATCTCAGGATTGTTGATTCTTCTCGCCTTGGGAACTGCGTATCTGGCTTCCAGGCTACAGTCGACGAAGAGTGAAAATGATTTTCTGATTGATCTGAATTGGGCGGCGCTTTTCATGTTAGGCTGTGGGATTCTGGCATTCGTGTTCGGCCCGATTTCTTGGTTTTGGTTTGGGCAGCATCAACGCTAGAATTACGAGGGTTTGATGCACGGAGAACAAAGTGGTGCACCGGCGCGACCGCACCGTCTTTAATGAGTTCACATTTTCTGGTGGTCGCCCAGTGACCACTGCCGTTCTGGCAATGAAGAAATCGTACTCGTGCTCGTACTCAGGCGCAGCCGGTGCTCGTACTCGTACTCGAAATGGGGTACCGATGACCGAACCAATCTTCGACCACGATCGACTTGATGTTTACAGACTGTCGATTGACTACGTCGCTTCATCGTTCGCCGTCGCGAGGGATCTTGTCGGCCTTCATCGTCGTGCGCGCGACCAATGGCTTCGCGCCGCCCAATCGATTCCGCTGAACATTGCCGATCGCCCGCACCGACGCTGTCTCCGAATCCAACGCGGAGTACAATGCTGCTGACGAGTACGAGTACCGCGATGCTAGGTACGAGCACGAGCACGACGCACAGTCAGAACCAAGAATTGCACCGAAGGACGCGGCGCAGTTGTTCTCCAAATCAATGTCCACCGCGCGTCCTCGGTGAATTCAAACGTTCGGCTACAAAGTTGATATGAATCGAAATGTGACTGCCGGCTTGCTTTTCTACGTCGCGTCATTACCCGCGTTGCTAATCGCGGACGAACCGCGAAAAGGCGTCGACGGCCTTTGGGAAAGTGGGCGTGATACGGTTTGGATCGAGTGGGAACCTGATCTCTCTGCGCTCCAACTGGAGATACAATCGCTTGTCGATCGCTACTACAAAGGTTGCGTGGTCAAGAATGAGGACGGCAGGTTGACGTTCAGCCACCGAACTAGGCATTTCTGGATTCATCACCTTTATCGAGACGGTGGATGGCAAGACCCGAGAGAAGAAATCGGCCCGAACTTGAATGGCGTATACTGCACGATAACGCCAAGAAGTGGCAACACACGTACGGGGACGGTTGTGCCACAAAAAGTTGACCGCCACTACTTTGTGGAGTATTGGATGGCGCCCTACTCTCGAGAATTGCACGGCGCGCTCTTTATTTCGTTACGATATCCGAGCGACGTCGACGCAATGTTTATTGCGGAATTTGAAACTCTAGTCCATCAATTTGACAAGTTCGTCCGCGACCCAAGCAAACGCGACTGAGCCGAGCCATGTACTGCAACGGAGGACGGGTGGCCCGTTCTCTCGTCTGCTTGCAAGTCGTTTGCCCGTCCCCGCTGATCACTACCGTAATCCAAATCAGATGTTCAGTATTGCACTCTTAGCGTTCGCACCACTGCTTGCTGGGTGCTTTAATGCCTCGCCGCGTCCACTGACGACGGAGACCATTCGTATCGTTTCAAACACGCGTATTCAATCCGCGTCGGTCACATTCCCAGATGGCACAAAAACTAGCGTGCCGCCGGACGATTACGAACTGTTTCGGCAGCTATTCCGTAGATTGGCACCGGTCAAAACGACATATGATGGCCCCGGCCTGCCTGGGCTTCCCGATTATCAACTGATGCTTTTTGCAGCGGGGAACGTCGCGAACGTCGGGGTGATGGTTCGTGAAGACGGTGCACTTACGTATTCGCTTGACGAGTTCCACTACGATGGTGGGGATGCGGACGGTTTCGTTTCGGCCGCCGACGCGATTCGGTCGCGATTAACGCCGCAGTGAATTTTGGATAACCATGGCATTCACACGGAGCGGGGCTTGCGGCCGAATTTGAAATGGACAACCTTACTCTCCCCGCCCAGTAATGCCAAACGTTCTGGCAATTGAACTTCGGCCACTTTCGTCAACGCGTGTGCGATGCGATTAATTGACCTCACATTCCTGTCGAAAACGCTTTCAATGGTGGTCGCCACTGGTTTTGTGTTGCTCGTGTTCACGATGACTGGATCCGGCGAATCCGCGTTTCGCGCTTTGCTAGTCGTTCTATTGCCGCTAATGTGTATCTGGTTCTCGGACGCAATGGGGAGGCTGACGGGACTATCGATGGGACTGGGGCGACCCGTTATCACCGAAAGTACGCCTGGAGTCTTCGTCGCGATCGGGGGCTGGATTCTGCTGGTCGCAGGACTCGGCGTCTGGTTAATGGGACGGGTTCAATCATAGTGAGCCGAAGCCAGAACCATGTCGTCGCTTTACGCTTGCTTGTCAAGCGGAATTTTCTAGCTGGCGGCAAGCGAGCCGATTCTTCGAGCTCGCGTTAAGCCGCGATGCTCGTTTGAACTTGGCTTCGCAGAGTGATTTTCCCACTTCCGCCTCGTAATTTGCTGTCACTTATTTTGACTTCGCTGGTGTGTCCTTTCGATCAGACGTCTCGAACCGAATCCTACACTGGCGAAGTTCGCATTTGGGCTCTCTCTAAGGGAGCGGCATTGAGCTTACTCGTTGGCCATGTCGTAAGATAGAAAGGCAATTGGTGCGACAGGACTCAGGCACGGAGACAAGGAGACAAGGAGACAAGGAGACAAGGAGACAAGGAGTGAGGAGTGAGGAGTGAGGAGTGAGGAGTGAGGAGTGAGGAGTGAGCGGCAGGTGATGGCGGATGTAAGACAGAAAGATTGTTGCGACAGAAAGATTTTTAAGACGAAGTAACGCGTCCCTCATCGTTCTGCCTTCATCTTTTTGTCAACCATGTTTTTGCCTGGGGTTTGATCATTTGCGAGGCTAGCGTCTAACTCATTCTTGGTGGCTAAGTCGCGTCGATCATTGGACAGTGAGATGTTCATTCGCGGTGATTCACATGATTCGCGGGCAAGCGTTTGGGAGCGGTATGCGCTGCGAATCAGATGAATTTCTACGGGGCAGGTGCTGGTGACGTGGACTTGATCGCGATTGGGGAGTGCAAAGTGATGCCAGGTGAGAGGTGTCGGCTGGGAGCCGGATGCGCCGGCGGCGCAAGTCCGGTTCTGAGAGGGTTCGGTGATCAATTGGACAAGGATCAAATATTGTGACACCACAAGGAGAAATCTGTGGCAAACCGTGAACACAAAGCGTATCCTAACATCCGAGAGACTCCGTTCTACTCGCCCGGAGCCGGGCTTGCACGGTTTCACGGATGGAAAGTCAACTGTTCCGGCCCGCTGATCGCCGCCGTTCTGGCAATGAAGAAATCGTACTCGTGCTCGTACTCAGACGCAGCCGGTACTCGTACTCGAAATGGGGTACCGATGACCGAACCAATCTTCGACCACGATCGACTTGATGTTTACAGACTGTCGATTGACTACGTCGCTTCATCGTTCGCCGTCGCGAGGGATCTTGTCGGCCTTCATCGTCGTGCGCGCGACCAATGGCTTCGCGCCGCCCAATCGATTCCGCTGAACATTGCCGATCGCCCGCACCGACGCCGTCTCCGAATCCGACGCGGAGTACAATGCTGCTGACGAGTACGAGTACCGCGATGCTGAGTACGAGCACGAGCACGACGCACAGTCAGAACCAAGAATTGCACCGAAGGACGCGGCCCAGTTGTTCTCCAAATCAATGTCCACCGCGCGTCCTCGGTGAATTCAAACGTTCTGTGAATTAATACTCCTTTCTGAGACAACTGATGCTTAGATTTGCCATTCCATTTTTTCTCATTGCCGTGAATCAATGGGCTGCGGCGGATGATGCTAACACGCAGCGTCGTTTCGCAATTGTGCAAGCCGCATCCCGAACGCTACTTCTGGATGAATATACGGGCACAACCTGGGTCCTCATTGATTCACCCAATCTTCGATGGCATAAGATCGCTTTCACTGAATCGGTCGAATCCGAACGTAAACAACCAAATGACGAGCCAATTGTATCATCACCGTTAAAACTTATTTCCGAAGCGGTGGACACAGTCAACGCTGGACAGAAAACTCTAGTTCGCGTGAGAGTAGATAATCCAACTTCGAATACATACGACCATGTATTGCTTACGCTGTCGATTACCGGTGGCCAATTGATTTCTGTCACCGGCGATAATACAGTCGAATCAAATGTTGACTCATGCACATGGCGGGTTGAACGAATTGCGCCCGGTGATACTCGTGTTCTTGAAGCGCAGGTCATGTTTGGGAAAGATGCGGTCGGACAAACCTCTAAGTTTTCGTGGCGGCTACGCGAACCGTCGGGCGCAATGACATGGAAAGCCCACCGGATCGTCGTCACCGAGTCGCCGTAACTGACGCTCCGCCTCCGTAATTTCCCGACAAGCAAATACCACAGAACCATGGATGGAACCGGATGTTGTCATGGCACGTTTACCAATGGTGACCACATTGGGCGACCCCGGTTAATCCTACTGTTACCCCAACTGAATAGCGCCGCTACGTCAACAAAAGACGCTACTTAGCGATTTTTCATGGGTTTCATTCGACGTCTTCACGACTCAGTCATCTCGTTTATCGGACTGCGGCTCCCTTGGAGGCATTCAGAGGAGATCGTTGTATCGTTCGAGGGCACGTATGTATTTGAGCTGACCCGTGGAACGGTCGACCAAATATTCACTGATCGATACAAGTCGAGAAACATCGGAGCATTTGACCGGTTTTACTACACTTATGACGAGGATGTTTTCGCGTTTAACTCGCCACGCTCACCTTGGGGCGACTGCAAATACGTCGAGGGCGCGACGCTCCCTGCATTCTTGAATCCACTGCAACCAGAGGACATTTGGTTTGACAGCCGATGCCAAGTTGGAGAATTGATGCAGGCTACGACGGACCGTGTTGGTAGATGGGCCAGAAAACAAGCTGAACACGAACATTCGTAACATGTAGAATCGGGGTAACAATCGGATGCACGACGAGTCGCCGAGTCGTGTTTGTTGAAGTGGAGGATCGCTCGCGGCGACCGCGTGATCCGTATCGTTCTGGCATTGAAGAAATCGTACTCCTACTCAGCCGGTACGGGTACTCCTACTCGAAATGAAGCTGAACATCGCGTTGCCATTGGATCCCGGGAATCACCGCTGGCGACTCCCGTGGTCGTGATCGCGCGGTCGATCGAGTACGAGTACCGTTGCACTGAGTACCGTTGCACTGAGTACCGTTGCACTGAGTACCGCTGCGCTGAGTACGAGTACGAGATTGGCGATCAACGAAGAATACGCCGTCGATGGAAGGTGCTCGAAGTTGCGCGGGCGAACGTTCGATGTTAAGATGGACCTTGGCGGCAACGATCGCGGCTGGCGGGATCGGTACCCGCCGCAAGAAAGCCAGAACCGCGAAATGCACGGGAGCAACGGGTCGCGTGTTTCGGTGGTTAGAGACCCAAACTCCGTTGCCCCGTGATTTCACCCGTTCGCCCACTCAATCATGAAAATCCAATACACAGTTCGTTCGACGCTTCTCGCAACGGCCCTAGTTGCCGGTGCGTGCGGATGGTATTCGTGGAATGTCGCGGAACGCCGAAACGAGTTCGCAGCTCTCGATGATCTCGAACGCTTGACCAAGAACGGAGTTGTCATCGCTGACGGTGGACATCCTTACGATGGGTGCGGGACGTGGAGCGGTGCAATGGCCCACCTCGATTTCCGCGGTCCGTCATTCTTTCGCAATTTGAATCTCGACGCATTCAAACGTGTTGTTCGAATTGAAGTCCAATATGAACAAAATCCGGAAATCATCGCGATGCTCAGACGATTTGAGCACTTAGACGAGGTTTTCTTCAACAACGGTTCGATCGATCCCAACAACGTAGTGCCGCCGGAGGAACTGGGGTATGTGAGCGCGGTTAGACAATTCCGCTCCTCGCATCCCAAGATAGATGTGCGATTCTGGGACTACGATGAACCGGAAAATATCTTAGATTGATCGCATATTGTCCGCGCCACAAAAAACGGGCCGAACCATGTGATGCAACGGAGGACGGGTGGTCCGTTTTCTGGTCTGCTTGCAAGTCGTTCGCCCGTCCCCGCTGATCACTAACGTTCTCCCACTGAAATGCTCGACATGATACCATCGCTTCCGAGTTGGTGGGAAGCTCTCCGCAGAGAGGACCCCGACGTCAAGCCGCCCGCTTGTCCTGCAGTTGACCGTATTCGTGATCCACTGAAGACTCTTCCGCGATCGTTTGACTGGACGAACGATCTGGAGACTTGGTCACGTATCGACTATGAAAAGCCAATGTCTGGCTTTGAGATGATGATGCTTCAACGGGCTTGCATAATTCGCGGGGCGAATTCTGAGAATCACTCAGAGCGTCAGAAACGATTTTCCAAGTTCAAGAATGAACTCGCTGCTCGCGGATTCACAATCCCTTCCTCACTGAATACTGTTTTTACCAACGACCGACTTTTCGACCTTTTTCGGTTTCCATGTCAGTCTTTCAGTTTGCCTGATGCACTTGCGTCGTTTCCCGGCGACGACCGATTGATTCTGTTTCTCTTTCTGTCCGATGCTCAGGGATGTAACTTTACGCACGTGCTGCTTGCACCCAACGGTCAGCATGTTGTCACACGTTCATGCCATCCGTACGGTCTTGACGACGCCGACGATTACACGCAGCAAGATTCAGACGAGCGCCAACTATTTTGCCTTGCCGATTCATTTGATGCATTTATCTGCAACGCGATAGATGAGATCATCAACTTTGAAACTGAAGCTGCGAGCGATTGGATTGCACGCGGCGACCAGTTGCGTGATGCCGACCGTATCGAAGACGCTAAACTCGCGTACCGCCTCGGCTTGGCATACAATCCGGACTGCCAGCCTCTGCATGAGCGTTTACGCGCGTCGGAAACGGGGTAAGAAAAAAATGCGCCCGAGTCGCGAAGTCGGGCGTTTCGACAATGTACAATCTCTCGTCGCGACCGGGTGATTGGTGACGTTATCCGACTGACTACCAACATGGTGAACGATTGACACCGAATCCCTACACCCCAGCTTCAAACGCCGACACGAAATCCGATCCGCTTCGGTTGCGCCGGGGGCGCATGCTATTGACTGCAATTGCGATTGCGATCACGACCGCTAGCTCGGTTGAAATTTACGGATTGATTACATCTAGCCAGTGGGACTACTTGGTGCTTGCGGCGATTCGATTGTTCGTCCCGCTTTTCTTGGTTCATCGCATTTGGCGTGGTCGTGCATGGGCGAGGTTCGTGTTGGCTGCATTCACTGCATGGACGATTTACATTAATTCGCATCTCATCCAATTGCTACCGAAAATGTATGACCGCAGTGATTCGCATTCCCTATTGCTTGTTGGTTCCATTCTGCTTGCGTATATTCCGACTGGAATTGCCGCGTTGTTCTCCTCCTGGATATCGGGGCTAATTGCGTTTCGGCAAGATGAAGTTGACCTTGCTTGAACTGACGCTCCAATACGCAAACACATTGCTGCGGATAACCAAGCCATTCACACGGAGCACGGCTTGCGAGTTTTCACAAATGGATGCATCACTCTCCGTGCCCGGTGATTTCACCCGTTCTGCTCAGCGAGCATCAAGCATGACACGAAGCCTCTATTTGCTTCTTACCGCTAGTCTTGCCTTGGCGCTTGGCTGTCCAAGCGTCGAGAACGCTGGCATTTAACACAACAACGTGTGCATTGACTTATCGCCTGACGGTGAGACTCTCGTCTTCTCATCTGCTGACGGCGTTCTCTACCTTTACGACATCGCGGAATCCACGGCAACGCGGCTTACTGATACCGATCGCATTGAGGGTTACCCATCGTTTTCGCCGGACGGAAAACGAATTGCGTTTGCCGCCGCAGAGAATGATTCGGCACCCTCTCGCATTTTCATGCTTGGCCTCGGCGATCTTTCGATCTGCGACTTGGCGGCGAGCAACGAACAATCCGATACTGGGGTCGATGCCCGCTTCAATCACTTCGTGTCGCCTGGGCGGCCGTGAAATCGCGATGAGGTTCGCTTCTCCCAGCGATTCTCGGTGTCTCCAAATCACATGACCCGTCTGAAGATGTTTGGGCTCCGTTTCGGTGGGTCGCTACGAACTTGGCGAGCGGAAACATCGCGATTTACAGAATCAAACGATGTTCTCAACTGGATCGAAAGGGAGGTGCCGACGGCTCCTAACCCAAACCGGCTAAGAAACGGAGAACGTAAGAATTCTGGACCAGAGACCCAAATCGGGCCGCGGTCGCCGGCCAGTGTGTTCTCAGGTGTCTGAGACGACAGAGAAACCGCCGCGGCGATCGTTGGCGTAAGTGGTTGCGAGATAACGGGATAAAACGAAAAAAGCCGACGTGGAGTACACGTCGGCTTTTCAAGTTGTTGGTGGATGACAGGCAAGATGCCTATCCCACTTAAGTTGCGGGAGCCGGATTCGAACCGACGACCTCGAGGTTATGAGCCTCGCGAGCTACCGGGCTGCTCCATCCCGCGGTGAAGTTTTCGAGTGAGTGACTTGCGTCTCCCATCGATGTGCAGACTATATGGGAATCCTCGGCAAAGTGTCAACAGGCTGCACATCCCATTTTTAACATTTCTTAACTTGCCCTCATTCGCGACCTCAAAAGATCCTTCCATTCGGAAAAATCGTTCGCAGTCACGTCACTTATAACGATGATTTCTGCGTCCCGAGGCATTTCGGCGCCGTTTCTCGGTTCCCTCGTTCGCATTTTTTTCACTCACACTCTATTCTATGTAGAAGCCTGTTCATCATGCAAATGTTTCTCTCGCTGCTCGGTTTTTGATGTCGCAAGCGGATTCCCAGTCCGATTTGATCCACCCTGATGTGGTTCCCGCACCTCTGGGGGGAAATCCTCATGATGCTGGGGCCGTTCCCCCGCCGCCGGCGAGTCCTCCTATCCCGCCGCCACCGCCTCCGCGTGCGACGTTGCCTCCGCTGCGATCCACACCCCTTCGCAGTGAAGACCCATTTCCTGCGGACGAGGTGGCTCAGCCAGCCCCGGTGGTCGCTAGCGGGATCGGGTCAGCCAAATCGCTTCGCTGGCGTGATGAGCTGCCCAATTTTATCCGCCGCAAAGGCAAGTCAGACGGGGCTGCTGAAAATAACACCGCCGCCGATAACGCACCGCCCGACGCTGAAACCAGCGAACCGTCCACCGAAGAAAAAATCGTCCGAGGTGCTCCGCCTTGGTTGATCAGTACCGTCATCCACTTGGTGTTGTTATTGGCGTTGGCGCTGATCACGACTCCGGCGGGCGATGCGATCAGTCGCGTGCTGCTGGAAATCGGTCAAAGCGAAACGAAAGAAGAAGTCAACTTTACCGAATTTGTTGTCGACCCCAGTGATTTGCTGGTCGATGCATCCGATATCGAGACCGATCAAGAGGTGATGGTCGATATCCCCTCGATCTTCGAAGACGCCTCGGACTCGGTCGATTCGGAAGTTGTGATGGCGGACATCGGGCTTGGCCCCGAGATTGAAATCACGCGTCCAATGTTCAACGGACGCTCTGGAGCGATGAAGTCGACGCTGTTAGCACTTTATGGCGGCACGAAAGAGACGCAGCAGGCCGTTGAAATGGGCTTGGAATGGCTCAGCCGCAATCAGAACAACGACGGCGGATGGAGTAAGCGAGGTCCATATTCCGATGGCGGCGTGGTCGAAAACCGAACGGCCGCGACGGCGATGGCGCTGTTGGCGTTCCTTGGCGATGGCAATACCCACACTAAGGGCAAGTACGCCGAGCAGGTGGACAAGGGGGTCAAGTATTTGGTCAAACAGCAGTCACGCAGCGGGTTTATGGCCAAAGACGCGCGTGGCCACGAACAGGCTTATGCTCAGGCGCAAGCGACGATCGTGCTGTGTGAACTCTATGGCATGACCAAGGATTCGTGGCTCCGTGACAAGGCTCAAATCGCCATCGAATACGCTCAGGACGCTCAAGGGGCCCAGGGAGGATGGCGATATTATCCCAAGTCAGATTCGGACACGTCGGTCACGGGATGGTTCGTGATGGCGCTCGAAAGTGGTTCATCGGCAGGGTTGGAAGTCAACCGCAGCGTGTTGTACAACGTCGAAGGCTACTTGGATCTAGCGCAAGCCAGTGGTGGCGCCCAGTACTGCTACCAACCCCGCAACCGCCCCAGCCCGCCGATGACCGCCGAAGGTTTGCTGTGCCGGCAATACCTCGGTTGGCCGCGAAATCATGCTCCGATGGTGCAAGGCATCGATGCGTTGTGGGAAGTTGCGCCGTTCGACTACAGCAATCGCGACTGTTATTACTGGTACTACGCGACTCAGATGTTGCACCACTTTGGCGGCGAGCCATGGCAGCGTTGGAATGAGAAAATGCGAGTGGAGTTGCCCGCGCACCAGACGACTCGCGGGCGCGAACGAGGCAGCTGGGATCCGCAAGGCGACCGCTGGGGCGATCATGGCCGCTTGTATTCGACCTGTTTGTCGCTGTTCTGTTTAGAAGTCTACTACCGACACATGCCGCTGTACGCAGGACATGCAGTCGAGTAACGATTGTCGCTGATCGCTCCGCGATCTTGGCGTGCCGCAAAGAAAAGTCCGCGTAAACAATAGCCCGCTGTCGACTATTGCACACGCATGAATTTGCAAGCGGCGTTGCGGATGCTTGCTGGGAATTCATCTCGCGATGTGATCAGCATCGACGGCGACTGGGGCATCGATTCGACAAAGGCCGCGAGATCCTCGTCGGCTTGTTGGGTGCTGGTACGATGCGCCATCGCCAATCGGATCAGCGTCGTTTCCAAATCGTTGGCGGATTTATCAACCGCAGGCGTCTCGTCCGCAGAATCTTGCGATTCGCCGGTGATCATCAACTGGACGCCGACGTTCCGTTGCCAAAGTTCGGTCAAACAGGTGGCGGCCATTGATAACACCTGCTCGATCGTTTCGTCTCGCTGCGCGGTGGCATCCGCGGATTCAGTATCTCGCTCGCCAGTCGCTTTGGCGGAAGCGGTTTGGCTTGAGGCGAGACGCGGTTCGACGGCGGTGTCGACCAGAATGAACGCCATCCGAACGCCGGGGGTTTGGAATTCTTGGACGATCGGCTTGCCAAGCCGTGCCCACGATGCAAAGTCCCAACGTCGTACCGACATGCCGGTTTCATATTCGCGGCTGCCGGAATAATCGTAAGCTTCCGTGGCCGCAATCTTGCGAATCCAACCCGACATGTCCGACAACTTGCCGCTGGAGCCCGCGTCGTCGGCTTGGCTCAGCAAACGAGGCGTGATCGGAAGTGTCGTGCGGCTGGGAATTCGTTTGGTGAATTCAAACAAGCAGAATGGAAACGACGATTTCACGCAAACGTCCGGCAACCGATGCACGCCTCGATGAGCAAAGCGAATCGTGACGTCGGACGATACGGTTTCACGCGGCGAGATCATGCCAATCGATTCGGCATCCGACAGCACTTGATACGCCTGCGATAAGTCGTTTCGTTGGTTTGATCGCCGCCGGCGAAAATGCCGGAACAAGTCTTTGCGACGCGAAGCGTCGACTCCCGCGGTCAACTGTAACGCCGGCACATGGCGTAGGTTCTTGAGATGGATTCGCAGGTTGAATGTCTGGCCCGCTTCGACACAACGCGGCAGCGAAAAATCGGCTTGCAAACGAGGCTGCATTAATTGGTTGACCAGCAGGCTGATTCCAAGCGTGGCGGCACACGCGGCAAACATGCCAACCCAGGGATAGCCCCACAGGATGTTCAGCGAGATGATGCCGACCAGCAACATCGAAATCGATGCGGGGGTCGCGGAGCGGCGTATCGCGATTGCCGTTCGTAGTGGAAACACCAACACGGTAGCCACGATGTGCAAGCTACGTTGCCACCACGGTCGTGAGTCCGCCCGATGGGATTGCATCGAGAGATCCGGCATCGCAGAAGTTTGATTGAAGGGAAGAGAACGGGGACGAACCGTGATATTACACAGGCACTTCGATGGACTTTAGCAGATCAACGATGATCAGCGTGGTTTCTTCGGAAGTGGCGATGGCGTTACGAGGTGACACGCGGTGCGAAAGGATGCTTGGTGCCAAGCTTTGGACATCGTCGGGTAACACGTAATCACGGCCCAGCAAAACGGCTTTCGCTTGAGCGGCCCGCATCAACATCTTTGATCCACGTGGGCTGACGCCGACTCGCAGCCGTGTGTCGGTTCGCGTCGCGGCGGCGATCTCGACGATATAGGCCACGGCTTTGCGATCGACTTTGACTTTGCGTACAAACGATTGTAGTGCAGTCAATTCGTCGCCAGTCATGACAGGCGTCAACGCGGCAGCGGGGTCCGATGATGCTTGATCGAGCAGCAAGTCAATCTCGCTGTCGGTGTCAGGATAATCCATCGACAATCGCATCAAGAACCGGTCCAGTTGCGATTCGGGCAGCGGGAACGTGCCTTCGAATCCGGACGGGTTTTGAGTTGCAATGACAATGAAGGGTCGCTTTAGCACGTAGCGTTTGCCATCGACCGTGACCTGGGACTCGGCCATCGCTTCCAGCAACGCGCTTTGCGTCCGCGGTGAGGCGCGGTTGATTTCATCCGCGATCAATAGGTTGCTAAACACCGGTCCGGCGCGAAATTCGAACGTTCCCGAAGAGGGGCGGAAAACACTGCTGCCGATGATGTCGGCGGGCAACAGGTCGGGGGTGCATTGGATGCGTTGAAACTCGAGGTCAATCAAACGCGCCATCGATTTAGCCAGCGTCGTCTTGCCGACGCCCGGGACGTCTTCGAGCAACACCGAGCCTTCGGCCAGCATTGCGATCAAAACCGAGTCGATGACATCCGCTTTTCCTAGAATCACCTCTTGCAGCGAAGTCCGCACGTGGTTGATTTTGGTAAGCAAATCCGCAGCATTGATGGTTGGGGGAGAGAGCGGTGGCGATGACATTTCAGACGCGGTTCGGTGCACGTGATTAGGGTCGGGGAGATGAGTCACAAGCGTTCAAGTTGGTTTCCGCGGACGAGTCTTGACGGAACAATTCATCCGGGCGGCGGCGTTGCGTTTTGCGTTCCGTCGCAATTGTACCCGACCCGCCACGTTTCGGGGGCGTCCAGGACAACAAAACGGGTCTGAGTTTCGCGGAAGCTTTGTTTTTTCTTGTTCGTTTTGTTCACCGCCCCCGCGATTGAATCAATCTTGGGGATTCCGAAAATGCACGGATGTATTGTCGTGATACACCATGGTGAAGTGCCGGGAAAAGGTAGTTATACTAAGACAACCTACCAATCTACCCCCCTGTGAATAGTCGAGAGATGCCGCTGATGCGACCTGCTATCTACCAACGAAAATTCCGTTCTGCGTTTGCCCGGGTGTCCCGGCTCTCCCTCGTGTCGTCTAGCCTTTGTGTGCTAAGTCTTGGTTTGCTGCATGTGAACGTCAAGGCCGAAGAAAGCACCTCGGCGGCACCTCCATCGAACGAGGTCACGTTGGGTGAGGGGAATCTGTTGACGGGGATTCCCGGTGAAGGCGATTTGACGGTGGCAGAGCTGAAACTTTGGCTCGCCAAGCCTGAGAATCATGAGGAGTTGAAAGTCAAACTGCCGCTGGGACTCGATGCCGCTAGTGCGAACGTGTTCATCCCCGAAGACAATCCGATGACGCGAGCTAAGATCGAGCTGGGGCGGCAATTGTATTTCGATCCTCGTCTGTCATCTGACAGCACCGTGTCGTGTGCGTCATGCCATGATCCCGACCAAGGTTATGCGGCAAACACACAATTTGGTGTTGGCGTTCGCCAACAAGAGGGGGGGCGTAACTCACCCGTCTCGTACAACCGAATTGTCAGCAAGGCCCAGTTCTGGGACGGACGCGCCGCGACGCTCGAAGAGCAAGCGGTCGGCCCCATCGCTAACCCGATCGAGATGGGCAATACCCACTCGGGCTGTATCGATTGCCTGTCCGGTATCCCGGGCTACAAGTTACAGTTCGATGCAATTTTCGAAGATGGATTGAACATCGACAACGTCGGCAAGGCGTTGGCAAGTTTCGAACGCGCTATCGTCACTGGTCCTGCCCCCTACGATTACTACGCTCCGTTGGTCCGATTCGAAGAGACGTTCGCGGATGATCTCGAGTATCTCGACGAAGAACCGGAGCTGAAGAAGCAGTATGACGCGCTGAAGAAGGCGGCGGCGGAGCACCCGATGAGCGAGTCGGCAAAACGTGGTATGAAGTTGACCTTTGGCAAAGCCAATTGCACGGCATGTCATGCCGGTGGCAACTTTACCGACGAACAGTACCACAATCTCGGGGTTGGAATGGCAGCCGAGAAGCCGGACCTTGGCCGATTTGAAGTCAGCAAGGACGAGAAGGACCGAGGTGCATTCAAGACACCGACGATGCGAAACGTCGCCGCGTCGCCTCCGTACATGCACGACGGCAGCCAGAAAACGCTTGAGGAAGTGGTCGAGTGGTACGACCGAGGCGGACATCCCAATCCATGGCTCAGCGACAAAGTGAAGCCGCTGAAGTTGACGGAACAGGAAAAGGCCGACTTGGTCGCATTCATGGTCGAAGGATTGACAGGCGATTTCCCGCCGATCCAGCAAGGCCGTTTCCCAGAATAAGTGTGCCCCACGCCCGCACCCGTAGCGAAAGTCGCCAAGACTTTCGGCCTCGGTGTGCAATCATGAGCCGTGACCGCGTAAGCGGCCGGGGCCCGGCGCGAGTATTCCCCAAGGCCTCCCGGCCCGCGGAATGGGATCGCCAGGGGGAGCGGGTGACCGATGACAGGCTGGAAGCCTATTCCACACGACAGGCTGGAAGCCTATCCCACATGGCAGGCTGGAAACTTGCGCTGCGGGGTACAACCGGAATAACCGTCAAAGCTTTCCAGAATTGCTCAACCGGCACGATCGGAATTGTCGAAACAGTCACTAGGGTCGCTGTGCACTCAGCGGACTGATGATGATTCGTTCAATGTGTCGGAAGATAAGCAATGAAATTGCCGCGTACGTTCCGCTGTTCCGCTCTCCGAATGACCTTCGGTGTAGCGTCGATTGCTAGCGTCTTGCTAGGAACGCCAGGGTTGCAGGCTCAAGTACGTACGAAAAAGCCGGATCGCGGCGTTTACGAACCGCCCACGGTGACCAAGTCCACGTCCCAGTCGAATTCGCGACTCATTCCCGTCCCGGTCGAAGACGTTCATGGCAACGTCGTGGACGCGGGTGACGATCAGTCGGTCGATGGATCGCCAGCGACCGCACCTCAATTGCTATCACGCCGCGCGAAACTGCAGCAGGTCAGCCACAGCGATGTCGTGTTGATGGACCCCACGCCCCATGACGGCGGCAATCAATCGATCATCGTTGAAAACGACGCTTGGCCGGCGCCGATCGAAACGTGGCCCTCCGAAGGCGGTGTCTATCACGAAGGGGGTTACGGGGACGTCGGTTGTGGAGTCGAGAGCTGTGATGCGTACGGCTGTGACGGCTATGGATGCGACTCGATCGGGTGCAACCACTGCGGCCCTGGAAGCTGGGCCAACGCCAATTTGGTGTTCCGCCGTGATCGTTGGTTTGCCAACTTTGAATTGCTGTTGATGTTCCGCAGTGGCGATTATCTGCCACCGCTGTTCACGACCGGTCCGGAAACCGCGACCAACCCCGGCCAGCTTGGTTTGGCATCGACGCGAATCTTGGCAGGAGGCGGCGAGTTTCACAACGAGCTGACCGCAGGCGGTCGATTGACCATCGGCACTTGGCTTGACGAATGTCGTTCGCGAAGCATGGTGTTTCGCGGCTGGGCAGCAGGCGACGAGACATACAACTTTAGTGCCGACCAGTCGACGACTCCGGTCATCACGCGTCCGTTCTTGAATGTCACCACGGGCCAAACGGCCAGCCAAGACACGCAAGTGGTTGCGACCCCAGGGTTCACCAATTCGGGATTTGCAAACGCACATGCCTCGAGCAGCGTGTACGGAGCCGACCTTTCGATTCGGCAACACGCCTATTCACGCTATGGTGGAACGGTCGATGTGCTGTATGGGTATCAATACATGCACATGAGCGAAGATCTGATCACCTCGAGCACGTCGACGGCCGGCGAAGATAACCCCGCACCCCTTGGTTCGGTGATTGCCATCCGTGATTCCTTTGACGCTCGAAACGACTTTCACGGCGGTCAAATCGGGATTGCCACTCGTTACCGCGAAGGTTGTTGGTCGTTCAACAGTTTGTTCAAAGTCGCAGCGGGTAATCTGCGACGCGAAGCCACGTTGGCAGGCCAAACCCAAACCAGCAACGGGCCCACGTTCACTGATCCCAACGGGCTGTTGGTTCGCAGCACCAACGCAGGCGAACGATCGGACGATACGTTCGCATGGGTGCCCGAAATCGACCTGTCGCTGGGATGGCGTTACTTTCCACGGTTCGACGTGACGGTGGGGTATCACATCATCGCGATGACCGACGCACTGCAAGTCTCAGGGTTGATCGATGACCAATTGGCATCGAACTTGGCCGATCCCGTTTCTGATCCACTGCGGCCGAGTTCCAAGATGGACTACAAGACGTTTTACGTGCACGGCATCCACTTTGGACTGCAATACGTTTACTAAACCCATTCTTGAATGGTGGGTTTGATCACGATCTCTGGAACATGAGCACGCGGTGGCAATTGACAAATGGTGCCAACCAATGCCGCGATGTCTTCGGGTTGCAAGATTGCGTCTTTGTGCTCTTGCGTGACTGCCACTGGTCGGTTGTCCAAAATCGGCGTGTTGACTTCGCCGGGATAGACGTTCGTGACTCGGACGCCTTCGTTCCGCACTTCATTGGAGATCGCAGTGCCAAGGGCGGTCATCGCAAACTTGCTGGCACAGTAAACGACGCCGCCGAGCGAGATCGCGCGTTTACCGGCGATCGACGAGATGTTGATGACAACGCCATCACGACGTTCACGCATCTTAGGCAATACTTCCAAGATGCATCGATACGCACCGGAGGCATTGATCTGCATCACGCGGTCCCAGTCTTCGGGAATCATCGCCGCCATGGTGCGATTTTGGATATTGATTCCGGCGCTGTTGACCAGGATGTCGACGTCGCCCACTTGGCTGCGGACAAACGCAAAGAACTCGCTGATGCTGTTGGGATCGGCGACGTCGATCGCGTGCGTGCGAACGGGATGTTCGCTGGCGATCGATTTGGCCAATGTTTCCAACGGCTCGGTACGCCGTCCGCCGACGACCACTTGGCAACCCGCGGCGGCCAATTCTCGGGCGATCCCCGCACCAATTCCCGTTCCGCCGCCTGTAATCGCAACGACTTTGCCTGCTAAATTTGACATGATGTTTATCCCAGTGATGTGCGTTGTTTGATGATGCAAGACGTCGAATGGACATCCAACCATGAAGCCCAAAAGGGTGCATGGTTTTAGAGACGCATCTTAGCAAACCACTTGGGATTTGACATGCCGCGTCGAGGGGACGGCGGCCGCGATCACGATTGCCAAACTAGCGATTGAAGTATTCGGGAGCGGTAGGCGTTTCGGCAATTTGTTCGACGGGAGTCGACGGAGAACCCATCACCGCGTCTTTGCGGTCCATGATTTGAATCGGCGTTGCCTTGGCGACTTTCTTGCCACCGATGATGCTGCCGCCGACGCCGTTGTAACCAATCGCCTTTTGGCGTTGGTCAATCACCGAACCGCTGCGGAACGGTCCGACGCCCAGCACGTAAGTGTCATTGTTGTGGGTCAGCGCCGTCGATTCACCGCCAGATCCCAATGCGATTCCCGTCTTCGCGTCATAGCAAACCAGCCCGATTTTGGCGGTACCCATTTGAGTATTCCGCGAGGCGATCTTGATTTCAGGAAGTTCGATCGGCAAACCAGGCATGCCAAGCGCGGGAATTCCGACGTAGCTTTCTTGCGTATCGGTTCCGACACCCCCGCTGCGTGGTTCGAGCACGACGTCCGCTTTGTCGATCGCTGTCACCAAATGACCGCCTGATTCAAAGACTTTGTGACGAAGCGTGGCCATCAGGTAGCTCTTGTCGACAGAATCGAGGTACTTGTCGTCGATGAAGACTTTGTAGCCCGCTAATTCGTTGAATTGCACGTTCGAGAAGGCACGATCAATCGCGGCGGAGATCAAGATCTGTTCCGTTCCCGTCCGCGCCGTATTGGAAGTCTTGGTCGAGGCACATCCGACTCCCATCACGCTAGTACAACAGGTCACGCCAGCGAGGGCGAGGTTTTTCCAGATCGATCGAGAGAGTTGGGTGTTCATGCGTCAAATCATCCGTGTGAATTTAATCGTGCTAGCAATTCATCCGACTTTGGCTAGCGTTCTATCCCGATAGGGCGGTTCGTTATGATTGTTCGGGTTTCATAGCGGATTGTCGTCACTGAACACTAGGCCATCATTGCACTTTGCCTTTGGCTCGCAGTTTGCCTATTTTGTGCAGTTGGGCTATGTCAAGAAAAAGAAGTCAATTCCATCGTTTTTCGGACTTTGTAAATCAGGTGATGGGTACTTCGAGAATGTCGCGACGTTAACTGCGGTGGGATAGGCGATTTAATAAGTTTGGTGGCCTGCGGTTTCCCGAATTTCCGATGTATGCTTCGGTCATAGGAAAAAAGACGCTGCGGTATAATGGCAGTCGCGGCAAATTTGATTTTTTGGCTCGCTGATTCTGAGCTCGCTGCACTTTTCAGCCATTGTGCGCATTGCCCCGTTCACAATGGTGTTTGGAGGGTGCAGCGAGTCCAGCATCACCGAGTCGAGCCGCCGTAGCGAAACTCGCCAAGAGTTTCGGGGAACGCTGACGCCATGGAACGAAAGTCTTGACGGGCTGTTGATTAGCGGTTTGTTGATTAGTCGTACGATGGACTTCCTAGTCCGTCGAGTACACCGTTGACGGACTAGGAAGTCCATCATACACCTCTTGCCGCTGGAAACTTCACTAAAAAGCAAGCCGTTGACGGGCTGTTGATTTAGTCCAGCTGCGAATCGCAACGGTGGAGCCGCGGGCTGTAAGGCAACGGGTATCGCGTGGGACCCGGCCGCTGACGCGTCACGGCTCATTAAAACAGCAAGCAGCTGACGAGCTGTTGATTAGTCGTACGACGGACTTCTTAGTCCGTCCAGTACACCATTGACGGACTAGGAAGTCCATCATACACCTCTTGCCGCTGGAAGCTTCAATAAATCAACAAGCCGCTGACGGGCTGTTGATTTAGTCCAGCTGCGAATCGCAACGGTGGAGCTGTGGGCTGTGAGCTGTGGGCTGTAAGGCAACGGGTATCGCGTGGGACCCGGCCGCTGACGCGTCACGGCTCATTAAATCAACAAGCCGTTGACGGCTTCGGCGGAGGGCTTATGCGCTCAGCAAACCATCGAGATGTTCGTCGCACGTCGAGCGCTGGTTATAACCTAGGCGGCTCGGCTTTCTCGGTACACGCCAGCGTCGTCGATCCAGCGGGAAACATCGGCTTGCTCCGGAGGCGTGCTGCTTCGCAAGATGCGTTGGCCAGCTTTGGTTTGACAATAATTGGTGATTTCATCACATAGCTCATCAGCGGCACGGTCGGCCAGTTGGGCGGGCGTTCGACAGCCCACCGCGACCAGCAGTTGTGACTTGTAACCACACAGCGATGGGATATGCGTCACCAGTGTGGCTTGTGCCTGCCAATCTTCGATCAGTTCTGCGGTGATCCATCGTGTGTCCAACTGGACCGCCATCTGCGCGGCATCGCTTGCTAAAAATTGCCCGATGGTCGTGATGCCGATGGCGGCGAAACGTTTGGCGGTTTTGGGACCGATCGACGGAGCATCGACCAAGTCTTGAGCGTACGAAGCGGGGGCGTCCACTGTGACGCTTACGGGTTCCGCCGCGGGAGGCGTTTCGCGGATCGGCGTGACCTCGCGTGCTGGGACAATCACATTGGCCGAGTCGATCGCGTTGGTCGAGCCGATCGTGTTGTTCACCATCGGGCGTTCGGCGCGGACGGAACGCACTTCTTCGGGCAAGTTGGCTTTGACCGTCCCGGTGCGTTCGAATTCAGCGAACACCGCTTGAACGGCTTGCTGCTCTTGCACCGAGGCTACCTTTCGTACGACCCATCGCGACGGGATTTGGATGGCCGAGATGACCGTCGCCAGATTCAAGGATGCTTTGGGTAGCGGAGTTTGACACGACTGGGCGACACGTTCGAGAATCCGAGCCCAACCGGTGATCGCAATGCCGAACATGGTGACCAAGATATCGCGAGACTCGGCGTTCAGCCCTTCGGGTGGCCGCTTCACGCCTCGCTCGAGATCATAGATTTCGATGATGCGGTGGTAATGATGGTGCGACTGGGTCGCTGCGGTGGTCACGGCCTCGGAGATCCAATCTTCATGCCGAGCGAGTTGGAAGTCGACGCGAACCTCACCATTGCGGATTTGGCTGTAGATTTCCTCGTATGCCTGACAAACGCTCCATTCCATCGGCCGATGGACGACACCCTCACGTTCGCTCGAACCGGTATGCAGCGGCATGATCGGGTCGGTGAAGTAGTGGCTGAGCACGCCCAAGCTGTAGGCGGCGTCTTTGTATTGTTGATTTTGCAGCTGCTCGATTGCGATGGCCAGCCATTTTTCACATGCCTTCGGGGCGCCGCCCCAATGGTTGTCGCCGACATGCAGCACGTGGTTTTTGAAGTCGCGAAACTTTGTGTCTGGATCCTTAGCACCAGTTAGGTAGGCGTTGTAGTGCTGCAGCAGAAGATTCCCCAGCAGCATCCCTGACGGGGTTTTCAGCATGGGGATCGCATCGAGAGCGAAATAGTGATGCGTGCTGCGACAATGTGCGGCGCGAAGGATGGTCAAAAGCAGCGACATTTTGTTCTCCAAGGACTTGAGGACGCTATCGAATCGGACACAGGCTGAATTCGATGGATGGCGAAACGCATCCCCGGGCAGCAGCAAAAACCGAGCAATCGGTATGGGAAGGCATCGCAAATTTACCCCGCTCGCGTCAAAGGGAATTTGCAGTTTCTCACTCCGGCAGAGGCATCACATCGTCGGTAGATCCGCATCGCCGCTCAGACGCGTGAATCGGACAAACGTGACGGTGGAGAACACGCTGGGCTACTGAGAACGCTGGGCCGCTGAGAACCATTGGCCCGCTGATAATCACTTGGAATATGAAGGAATGGTGTCCCGAGGTGTGGATTCGATGAAGAAACGGCAACCGCATCATCGGCACTCCCGCTCCCCCTTGCTATCTAAATTCCGTTATGGGAATGTGGGCCGCTTTGTTCTAGGACGGTGCGGTAGCCGCATTTCGCTCGGTGAATCTGCTCGATGATCGCTCAGCAATGAAACACTGAGAGATTAAACGCTGAGCGATCGAATCTCGTTGCGTATCGCCGTGGCGTCCTTTGTAAAGTATTGCGAAAACCTGTTCGGGGCCTGCTGTGCGGTCATCTCGTCTGTTTTGGAAACTGTTCCTGATTTCGGTTGGCTTGAACTTGATGCTGGCCGTGGGGTTCCTGTTCATCGTGACCTCGGCGCAGCGAGAAGAAATCAATCGGCAAGTGGAGCAGCGGTTGTTTGACACCGCCATCGTTTTGCGTAGCCACGTAACGGACTTGGTCGCTGACGTTCTTGACAAAGAGGGCGACGAAGAATCGGTGAGCCAGGCTAAAGCAGAATTGCAAGCATTGATTGTGCAATTAGCAACCGAGACTCAGATGCGTCTGACGATCACGGACGACGAAGGCGTTGTCTTGGCCGAATCCGAGCGAGATCCAAAGACGGTTCTGAATCATGCGAACCGTCCTGAGTTGCGGGAGGCCAGCAAAACCGGCAAAGGGGTGGCGACCCGCGAGAGTCCAACGGTTCATTTGGATATGTATTATCTCGCTCTGAAAATGAAATCGTCCAAGGGAAGATCGGCTTTTGTGCGAGTCGCGGTCGAGCTGGATACGATCAACGAGCGTGTGGATACCGTTCGGCGCTCGTTGTGGCTGCTAGCACTGTTGTTCGGTGCAATCGCAACGGCGCTGACCTACGCGCTCGTCGGCCGGATTATCAATCCACTTGCTCAACTTACCGACCGTGCCCAGGCGATTGCGAGTGGGATCGATCAAGCACCGGTGCAGGTTCGCAGCCACGACGAGGTTGGCTTGTTAGCCGAAGCATTCAACCAAATGCAGTCCGAACTGGGACGGCGATTTCGGCAATTGCGTGAGAAGAACGAGCAGATGTCGACGGTGCTCAGCAGCATGGACGAGGGCATCATCGCCATCGACATGGACGAGCGAATCGTGTTGGCCAATGACGCCAGCAAGACGCTGCTCAATTTTGCCACCGCCAACGAGGTCGGCCGACCTTTGCTCGAGGCCGTTCGCAGTCGTCCGCTGTACGAGTTGGTGCAAAAGTGCTTGGAAAGCGGCGGACCCGAGCAAACTGAATTCGAATCGATCTGTCAAGTTCGGCGAGATTTGGCAGTGCGGGCAACCTGTTTACCCGGCGATCCTGCCAACGGCGTCGTGATGGTGTTGCACAACATCACCGAGCTGAGACGGCTCGAGAATCTACGCCAAGAATTTGTCGCCAATGTCTCTCATGAATTGAAAACACCACTCGCGTCAATCAAGGCGTATGCGGAAACACTTCGTCTAGGTGCGATGAGCGATCCCGAGAACAATTTGAAATTCGTTGATCGGATCGAGGAACAGGCCGAGCGTTTGCATCAGCTGATTCTTGACATGCTGCAAATCGCACGTGTCGAATCGGGCGAAGAAGCGTTCGAGATCACCGATGTGTCGGTGAACAAAGTCGTCGACACCTGTTTTAATCACAACACCGATGCGGCGCAGCGAAAGGAGATTCAATTGGTGGTCGAGCCACCGCCATCTCCGATACTTGTGTACGCTGACGAAGATGGCTTGACGACGATCTTGGATAATTTGATCGGCAACGCAATCAAGTATACGCCCGAAAAGGGGCGTGTGACCGTGCGTTGGTGGCAAGAGCAAGATCAGATGTTGCTCGAAGTTCAAGATACTGGCATCGGGATTGCACCGGAGCATCACACACGTGTGTTCGAGCGGTTCTATCGAGCCGACAAAGCACGCTCACGCGAATTGGGTGGCACCGGGTTGGGGCTTTCAATCGTCAAGCATCTCTGCCAAGCGTTTGGCGGGTCAGTGAAGTTGTGCAGCAAGCCGGGCGAAGGCAGCACGTTCCAGGTCCGCTTGCCACTCAGCTAGGCGTGCCAAGCTCGCGTGATTACGCTTGATTGCCAACGCGTTACGGTTTAAGTTAATACCGGCCCCGGGCAATCTAACGCGGCAAGTTAACGCGGCAACTGTGGTCGAGCGAAATCGCTCGAATCGCGGCTGAACGCATTGCCGAAGCCGCATGGCTAAAGAGATGACTCCCGCGTCCCCCGTCGGGATCACGCTTTTCAGCTTGATTGCACCCAGCTTGATACCGCTGCTGGGAAGTTCACGCGGGGGAGAATCCGTTAAAAAACGACGTGTTTTGTGTTGTTTTTTACTGAGCCATCCCAGCGGACTCGGCGTGCATGTCGAGCCCGCAACAACGCCGCTTCGAAACTGTCTTCATAATCGCGCGGCCTTCAAACGATCTTAACGCAATCTTAACATTTAGTCCCTAGGATCTCGGCTGTTCGAGTCGCTCATGACTCGTGTGCTCGCAATGAATCCTGGAGAAGGTAAATGATTTCGTTGAAACCGTTTCGTAATGGCACCCTGCTGCTTGGCGAAACTTTGGCGGCAGGGGTGGTATGTTTGGCGATGGTCGGTTGTGGGCCTGCTTCGACCAGCCCATCCGAATCGACTTCCGACATTGCGTTTGACGACTTGGCAACAAGCGAGCTCGCCAATATCGAAGGTGCTGTGGAAATTGATGGTTCCAGCACTGTGGCTCCGATTAGTGAAGCCGCAGCCGAAGCGTTTGGTAAAAACTTCAAAAACGTCAAGGTGACGGTGGCCATTTCGGGAACCGGTGGCGGTTTCGATCGGTTCACCAACGGCGAGATTGATATCTCCGATGCATCGCGTCCGATCAAAGATTCGGAATTCAAGGTTTGTAAAGAAAAAGGCGTTTCGTTCGTCGAATTGCCTATCGCGTACGACGGATTGTCGATTGTGATCAACAAAGAAAATGACTTTGTTGAACAGTTGACGGTCGATGAATTGAAGAAGATTTTTCTACGCGAAGGCGGTGCGAAGACTTGGAAGGATGTGAATCCCGAGTGGCCCGAGTTGCCGATCAAAATCTATGCTCCGGGAACCGATTCCGGCACGTTCGATTACTTCTTTGGAGACGTGGTCGCCAAGGATGATGAACATGAACATCCGCGTGATGACATGTCGGTTAGCGAAGACGACAACGTGTTGGTCACGGGGGTGGCTGGCGAAAAGGGAGCGATTGGGTTCTTCGGCGCTTCGTATTACTTTGCCAACGTTGACAAGATCAAAGCTGTCAAAATTGTCGATCCCAATACTGGCAAAGCGGTCGCACCGACACCGGAGACGATCGAAAATGGAGAGTACGCTCCGTTCAGCCGTCCCCTTTTCATCTATGTCAAAACCGACTCGATGAAACGTCCCGAAGTCAAGCAGTTCCTCGAGTTCTATTTGCGGGAAGCGGGCAAGTTGGCCGAGATGGTCGACTATGTCGCATTGCCAGATTCGATGTACGAAGTGGTGCGAGCTCACTACGAAGAACGGATTACCGGGACCCACTATTTGACTGCAGAATTGGAAAAACGAAGCGGTCCATTGGCCGAACTGTATACAACCGAAAACGTCGTCGACATCGAGTAATCGTTATCGAGTGGGGGGGGTGGATCTTGCTAAAGATCCTGCGGAATAAGGGATCGTTAGCAAGATCCACTCCCTAAAGTGTTCATCGGTGAAAGGGCCGTTGGTTTGTTGATTGACGGACGGTTCGAAACTCACGTGCGAGTTTCGCGACGAGAAACCAAGCACGATGCGAACGGAAAACAAATTTCATGAGCGTGATCAACGCTACCAATGACATCACGTCGATCGTCCACCATCCGTCACGGCGGCGGTCGCCGATCGCTGCACGGATCCGCGATCGTTTGGTTCGCGTGATGTTGTTTCTTAGTGCATTGTTGTCGATTGCCATCACATTCACGATCATCTTTGTGTTGTTTCGTGAGACCTTTCGCTTCTTTGCGATGGACGGTGTCAGCGTCGGCAAGTTTTTAGGGTCGGCAAAATGGTCGCCGTTGTTTTCGGGTGAGATCGGTATCTGGCCACTGGTCGCCGGAACGCTGCTTGTCACGGCGGTGGCGATGATTGTCGCATTGCCGCTGGGGTTAGTGACGGCTGTCTACCTAAGTGAATATGCCCCTCGCAAAGTGCGGTCGACGCTGAAGCCAACGCTCGAGATTTTGGCGGGCATTCCCACGGTGGTTTACGGTTACTTTGCATTGACCGTGATCACGCCGGGACTGAAATTCTTTCACGAAGGCTTTAACGTCTTCAATGCGTTCAGCGCTGGTTTGGCGGTGGGGATCCTCTGTCTGCCCACGGTTTGCTCGCTGTCCGAAGACGCACTGCATGCCGTCCCACGAAGTCTGCGTGACGCTGCGTACGGATTAGGTGGAACGCGATTTGACGTTGCCACCAAGGTGGTCGTTCCTGCCGCATTATCGGGGCTGGTGTCCGCGTTCTTGTTGGCGATCGCACGAGCGATTGGCGAAACAATGATCGTTGCATTGGCCGCGGGAGCGACGGCTCGCATGACGATGGATCCGCGAAACGAGATCCAAACGATGACCGGATGGATGGTCCAGATGGCGCTCGGTGACGCCAGCCACGAGGGAATGGAATATTATTCGATGTACGCGGTCGCGGCCGTGTTGTTTGTGCTTACGTTTAGCTTGACGGTGCTTGGCAACGTCGTCCGCAAACGATTTCGTGAGGCGTACGAATGAGTCAAGTCAGCGACAAACCCGATTCCAAAAAGCATCGCAACTTAAAAAGTCGCCACCGACTCGATCGTTGGTTTGTGCGGTTTTGCCAAGTCACGGCACTGTTGTCGGTGATCATTTTGGCCGTCATGTTAGGTGCGGTCTTTTACCAAGGTCTACCTGGACTCGATTGGGACTTTGTCAGTTCAGCCCCCAGTGCGACACCGGCGGACGCCGGGATTCGGCCGGCGCTATTGGGGTCGATGTGGGTGTGTGGCGTATGTGCGTTGTTCACGCTGCCGATCGGAGTGGCGACCGCAATCTTCTTAGAAGAGTTCAAACCACGCTCGGTCGCGATGCGTTGGTTTCACAGTTTCATCCAGTTGAACATCAGCAACTTGGCCGGGGTGCCATCGGTGGTCTATGGGATCATCGGGTTGACGGCGTTCGCCGGCATGTTTGGTATCATGGGAAATCGCAACGAACCGGTGTTCGAGGTTGGTGCCACCTACTTTGACCAATTCGTTAGCGAAGGCAATCGAATCTTGTTGGTTCCGGCGGCCGAGTCGAACTCACCCGCTCCGGAATTGAAACCGGGGCTGACGGCAATCACGAGTTCCGGCCAAACGGTCGAGGTCAACGTAATCGGTGCGAAAGAGCGGCTGCCACGTGAAGTGAACGTGCGGGCGGTGACATTGCGTGACGATGCCGAAGCGGGCCGCATCAGCAAAAAAGCCTGGTACTACTTTCGTCTGCCGCTGGGCCGTGGAGTGCTGTCGGGCGGTTTGACGCTGATGTTGGTTGTGTTGCCGATTGTGATCATCGCGTCACAAGAGTCATTGAGGGCGGTGCCGAATTCGCTGCGTGAAGGCTCGCTTGGCATGGGAGCGACGCAGTGGCAAACGGTCCAGAACGTGACCTTGCCCGCGGCGATACCGGGGATCATGACCGGAGCGATCTTGGCAATGAGTCGAGCGATTGGCGAAGCCGCACCGATTTTGATCATTTGCGGCATCGTTTACATCGGTTCGAGTCCAGGGAATTTGATGGACGATTTTTCGGTGATGCCGCTACAGATTTTCAATTGGGCTGCACGCCCCCAGGTCGAATTCCATGCGGTTGCCGCCAAAGGCATCATCGTGTTGTTGACATTATTGTTGTCCTTTAATGCCGTCGCGGTGTTGATCCGCAACCGTACACAGAGGCCGCTTTCGTAATTCGAAAGAACTTTACTTTTCGTCAGGCGTCCAACGGTTGTGCGTGGCGAATGACTCGTTTACAAGTGCAGATAAACAGATGACCGCCTCCCTAAAAAAGCCGAACCCCGTGAATGAATCCCGTGACGAGGATTCCGTGGTGGTTACTAGCCAGGATTCGACTGCAATCGATACAAAACCGCTTCCCGAGGACGCCCAGCCCGCGATTCGCATTGCTGACTTCAATGCGTTTTATGGGGCCTATCATGCGTTGTATGATATATCGTTGGACATTCCCAAGAATCGCGTGACCGCGCTGATTGGACCAAGCGGGTGTGGAAAGACGACGCTGTTGCGGTGGATCAATCGGATGAACGACATCGTTCCGACGGCCCGTGCCGAAGGCAAGATCTCGTTGGCCGATCTAGACGTACTGGCGGCCAGCACCGATGTGGTCGATTTGCGGCGTCAGGTCGGGATTGTGTTTCAGAAACCGAATCCGTTCCCCAAGACCATCTACGACAACGTGGCCTATGGTCCGCGGCTGCACCTTCGCATCTCGCGGTCTGAGTTGGATGATTTGGTCGAGTGGGCGCTGCGTAAAGCTGCCGTGTGGGAGGAAGTCAAAGATCGCTTGCACAAACCGGCACTTGGATTGAGCGGCGGTCAACAGCAACGGGTCTGTATCGCAAGGACCATCGCCACCGGCCCCGAAGTGCTTTTGATGGACGAGCCGTGTTCGGCACTGGACCCGATTTCGACAAGCAGTATCGAAGATCTGATTTACGAGCTTCGCAAGCAGTACACGATTGTGATTGTGACGCACAACATGCAGCAGGCGTCGCGAGTCTCCGATATGACAGCGTTTTTCTATCAGGGACGCGTGGTCGAGTTTGGAACGACGGATCAAATCTTTACTCGCCCCGATCAAAAACAGACGGAAGACTACGTCACCGGAAAATTTGGTTAATTCAAAATGACAAAACACTTAGACCGCGACATGGACCACCTGCATCGTGACATTTTGTCACTTTCGGCGGTCGTCGAGGAAATGATCGGTAACGCCGGGCGGGCACTACAGGATGGGCGTACAGACCTAGCTGAAAAAGTGATCCATGATGATGAAGAGGTGGATCAGCAAGAGGTTGCAATCGAGGAAGAGTGTTTGAAGATGCTGGCCCTTCACCATCCGGTCGCAATCGATCTTCGCCGAATTGCAACCGTCATCAAAGTGAACAACGATTTGGAGCGGATCGCGGATTTGGCCGTCAGCGTGGCACAGCGTGCACTCGGCGTCAAAGACTATCCTCGCTTTGTCATTCCCGACGGTGTCGGCCCGATGGTGACGAAGGTCAGCGGCATGGTGCGTGAAGCGCTCGACGCCTTTGTCAACATGGATACCGACATCGCCCGAAGCGTGATTCTACGCGACGACGAAGTCGATGCGCTCAATACCGATTTGATCAATCGTTTGCGGTTGACGATGCAGCAAGATGCTCAGTTTGTGGCTGCCGCGCTCCATTGTTTTTCGGCGATTCGCCATTTGGAGCGTATCGCTGATCTCGCGACCAACATTGCTGAGGATGCAATTTATTTGGTGGATGGCGAAATCGTTCGTCATTGCTCCGTTACGAAAAAGATTGCTAAATAAGCTGAAAGAATTATGGCTAAAACCACTGTTTTGATTATCGAAGACGATCGTTCCTTGGCCGAGGTCGTCACCTACAACCTTCAACGCGAAGGCTACGAGGTTTACGTGGCTCACGATGGCGAAGACGGGCTGACGCAGGCTCGATTGAAGTTGCCGGACGTGATCATTTTGGACTTGATGTTGCCGGTGCTCGATGGGCTCGAAGCGTGCCGACGACTGCGTGCGGATTCGGCAACCAAGAATACTCGCATCTTGATGTTGACGGCCAAGGCAGAGGAATCGGATCAATTGATCGGTTTCGCGCTCGGCGCGGATGACTATGTGACCAAGCCATTTAGCGTCAAAGTCTTGCTCGAACGCGTCAAGTCACTTTGTCGACGCGACAACGAATCTGCAGCGGTGCAGTTGATCGCAAGCCAAGGGGTTGCGATTGATCCGGTTCGCTACCGAGTGACCGTCAACGACGACGTCGTGAATTTGACACGTAGCGAGTTTCGTTTGCTCGAGTGCTTGCTGCGGCAACCCGGCCGCGTGTTTTCACGCAGCGAGTTGATCGACGTCGCGCTTGGCGAAGACACATTGGTGTTAGAGCGAACGATCGACGTGCACGTTCGCTCGCTGCGAAAGAAACTCGATACCCACGCCGACGTCGTACAAACCGTCCGTGGTGTTGGATACAAATTCCGCGACCCGAGTGATCAACGAATCAGTGAACGAGCCTAACGCGACTCGTGAAGCAGTTCGTCGAAATTCAGTTCCATTTGTCCGTCGTGATCGTCGCCACCGAGTTCACGGTACATCAAACTGGGCTGGATATCGCAGCTGTTTTGATACTTGCCGGGGCCGTAACCGCCGCATTCGCCTTGGACCTGCAAGTAATAGATTTGACAGATCTGCATGTTCGCGTAAATCCGCACCGGTTGGACGCAGTGCATCTCGAGCGTCCAGGTGCCACAGTAACCGACGTCGCCCAGACTGCCGCCTGGATTGATGAACAAACCCAAGCGTCCAAGCGAACTACGGCCTTGGATCATCGGCGCCGTGTCTTTGGTTTCGGTGTGTTCGACCGTGCGGCCGAGGTACAGTAGCCCCGGTTGCAACGTGATCCCTTCGGCGGGAATTTCGAGCCGGCGATAGCGATTGGGCGTCGCGGCATCCAGGATCACCTCCTCGTACACCAACAACTCATGATGCAGGGTCAGGTTGTAGCTGTTGGGATTGATTCGGCTTTCGTCAAACGGATCGATATGGATCGTGTCGTTGAGCTTTCGCTTGATTTCTTCACCCGAAAGAAGCATTTTCAATCCGTGCGGATAGGAGTGTGGGGTGTGAAGTGGCATCGACCGGAACTGCTAATTGTCGGTGACGACCCAGGTGACGTCAATGATTTCAACCGGATCGTTCTCGACTGCTCCACGAAATTTTCGCGAATGCTGACGGATGCGTAGCTTTTGACGCCCCCCCCAAGGTCCTCGCATCCGCCCTTGAATTTGACCTAGAATGGGGTAGCAAGCGAGAGTCGTAGCAAAAAAGCTATGTTTGATGATAAAATGAGCGTAGCGAAACTCGCCAAGAGTTTTGCTTGGGACAGCGATCTACGAAAGTCTTTGCGACTTTCGCTACGGCAGATGTAGCATGTCTCGCAAACACATCACGCTAGGCAGCTCGTCGGATAGGGGCTCGTACAGGAAAAAGGTGCGAAAAGCAGATGGATAATTTAGACGATGTGATTCAGTTGCCGGACGATTTTGATGGTCGAGTGCGTCTGTTTCCGTTGCCCGAGTTAGTGATGTTTCCGCACGCGATGCAGCCCTTGCATCTATTTGAGCCCCGCTATTGCGAGATGCTTCGTGAATCGCTGGCTTCGGATCGTTTGATCGCGATGGCAACGCTGACGGGGGGCATCGCGGTCATGCCAAATGAGCAGCCACCGATTGCCACCACGATCTGTATTGGCCGAATCGTCTCACACGCCGAATTAGAGAACGACCAACACAACATTTTGTTGGTCGGAGTGAAGCGAGCAATTATCACTCGCGAAATCGATGCGGGACGTCCATTTCGCATGGCCGAAGTCGACGTTCGCTCGGACTTCTACCCGCCGATCGGCGCCGAGCACCGAACTCAATTGAAAAAAGAACTGCTCGAGGCATTTGCGACGATCATCCCGGCCAGCAAGCAGGCGTCCAAGAGTTTGCATGAATTGATGGCGGGACAGATGGGGCTGGGCCCGATCACCGACATCATCTCGTACACGCTGCCGTTTGAGATCGAAGCCAAGCTGCGGTTGTTGGCGATCGCGGACGTCGATGATCGAGCGGCCGAATTGGTCCGCTTGCTCCGCAGTGGCAAGGTAAACTTGCACACGGTTTCGTCCGAAGAACAGGACGGTGATGGGCGTTCGCAAGACGACGAGCCGTTCCCGCCTAAATTTAGCGTGAACTAATGTCGTTGATCGCTCCCGCGATCAAAACGTGAAGCGAAGCAGGTGCATATGAGTCATTCCATATTATGATCTGAGCCGACGGCGCTAAAACTTTGGTATTGTCGTGATTTTTGGGTGCGCTGGTTTTCTGCCACCTCTCCCCCGACTTCGTCGGTGGAGAGGTAACTGCCGCGGAAGAAAAACTCACTCCCAATATCCAACGTCAATACCATAGCTTTAGCGGCCCGCGGCAAGCGCCGTCGGCTCACAAATGGATCGACGTTTCACCGGTATATGCCGAACGCCCCGCGTAGTGCTAAAGCAACCAATACTACCCACCTTAAATTTGTTGTAGTAGCTGAATCCATTCCGCCTCTCGCCAAGATCGCGGAGCGATCAGCGACAATGGAATACGCAGCGATCACACCAAACCCCACCGCCGCCGCAAATACCATTCGGTCGACAATGCACCGGCGAACAACACAAACAGTAGCCATCCGCTAACGGGATCGTCGCCGAGCATCTGTTTCTCGACCACCGGCGCTTCGGCTTGATGACGACGCTCGGCGATCTGTTGGATCAATTGGTCGATCTCCTCGTGCGAAAACGCGGCTCCCCCGTGATCCTTTGTAATCTCAGCCAATTGACGCAAGTAACCGGGGTCGGCCATCGGCATCAACATTTCACGACTCTGGTCAATCACTTGAAATGCCAATGTCTCCGCTTTGATTTTTGCATCTTGATTAGCCGGAGCGACCTGCAGCCGGTAGTAGCCTGGTTCCAAGTTGGGAATCATCCCCGAGACGGTTTGCTCGCCTGCCACGGTCGAACTTGCAGTGTCCGTGATTGCTGTGATTCGATTGTTTTCATCAATGATCGCTGCAGTCAATTTGACCTGGGCCGGTTCGTCCGTCAGCGAGCTCAACCGAGCGCGGAAACCGATCTCCGATTCGTTGGCAAACCGTCGCGAATCGAGTTCGATAAAGATGCGGTCCCCCGAGTCCTCTTCTCGCGACAGTAGCCATAACGCCAATTGACGCCAATACCGTCGATACGCTTCGCTGCGGCCTTCACGCCACCACCGCCAAGTCGAATCAAACGCGACCGCTGCGGTCCGCCCGCGTCCGTATTCACCGACCACCAACAATGGATCGCTGTCGGCGGTTTCCAGTAGCACCTGGACCCCAGGTGAAACCTTGGGACCGACAAAGCGGTTGGCCCCCAGCAAACGGGGCAGTGTCGACCAGGTCGCATCAGGATCGTCGCCACCGATGTTGGTGATCGGATGCGAACGCGATCGTTTGATCGTGATGGGGCCGGGGATCTGTAAACGCGGATTGTCAACTTCGTCGGATTGGATCGAAATGCGACGCGACGCATCCATTTCCACTGGCAACACATCTGCCAAGGGCGAGTTCGCGTAACCACCGGCGTCGTAGTTGTGGTAACCGCCCAGCATCACCAACCCGGCTCCGTCGGAAACCGATTGTGCCAGCTGTGATAATTGTTCGCGGCCAATCGCATCGGCATCCAAGTCGCCGATGATATAGATATCGAACTTGCCTTTTTGAAACCAATCACGCAGCCCGATCGGCCACCGCGCCGACGTATCGCTCGGGATCCACTGGTAAGTCAAATCGAGATCGGGAAACCGTCTCAGCGCCGCACGAAGATAGGTTTGCTCTAACCGCGGTGCCCCTTCGAGATACAAAATCCGCCCGCCTCCTTCGCGAACATTCACAAACGCGGTTTGCAAATTGTTGGAAGTGACCAATTCGCCTTCGACCGGATCGACTTCGACATTCAATCGATAGATACCCGGTGCCGGAGCGATGACTTGCAGCGACATTCCTTTGACTTCGTTTGCTTTTTCGGCAACGAGTTGTCGCTCCGCTGCGACGGTCGAGTTTCCTTTTTCATCGATCCAGCGAACACGCAGCGGCACTTCGGTGCCAGCCAACCCGCGTAACTGCACTTGAGAATTGACGTCAAATTCGTTCTTGGCAAACAGCTGAAAACTTTCGGGCAATGCGTCGATCCCAACATCGCGGTTAGCCGACTGCCCTCCAGCCGGCCCGATCGGGATGGTCCACAACGGGACGCCCCATGTCTTCAGCATCTGTGCGATGCGTTCGGCTCCGGTGCCATCAATGGGAGCCGTCTGGGCACCGTCGCCCATGATCACGACGCCTGCAAGCGGTTGGCCTTGAGCCGCTGCGATGGCCGCCGTCGCGGCGGCGGCCAAGTCCGTTAAATCGCCCGTGGGGACGCGGTTGTCCAGTGCCGAGGGGAGAGTGTTTTCCAGTTCGCTCGCCGTTTTGTCATAGCCAAGCAAACGCACGCTCATCGATTCGTCGAGCGTGCTGAGTCCTTCGGCGAGTTGTTGCCATGCCTGTTGTTGATGCGTCCATCGGTCGCCGCGGTCGTCGTCGGGAAACGTCATGCTTCGCGATGTGTCCACCGCCACGACCAACGTTGCTTCGGCCGGTCGTGTATCGGTTTGGACAAAGCCAGGCCGAAATATCGCCAGCATCAAAATAAAGGCGGCAAGAAAACGAAGCCCAATCAACCATCGACGCTGTTTCGGATTCTCGGTTGGTGGCGTTACCAAGACCAAAACCACCACGACCAACAGCGAAACCAAAGTGGCAACGAAGGCGGAATGATAGATCGGTTCGATCAAAAACGAACTCACGCGGTGGCCCCCGCAGCAGTGGACGTTGCCTTGATCGACGACCGAGCACTATCGCGTTTACGATAAAAACGATTCCCCAAAATCTGTTCCATCAAAAACACGACCAATGCCAATAGCATCGCCGGGGAATGTAGCGAGACTCGTTGGCTGTCTTGATCGCCTCGTAAATCGATTTCTTCGCGGTCGGTAACCAGACGCACATGCTCACTGGAGAACGAATTGACGAGCGTCTCGGGATCAACGCGGTTCAGTCGTGTGGCGGAATCCGAGATGTTCGCTGAGAAACCGGTATGCAGCTCGGGGCCGCGAACCCAGTACGTTCCCGCGGCATTGATGTTGGTGATCGTAAATTGTCGAGCGTCGATATCGACATCGATCGGAATCGAGCTGTCGTCACCCGGTGGGTAAAGTTGGTAGCGACGCGTCAATCGCTCGCCCGCGGGTTTGGCCGCTGCCGTCGTCGGGGCGGAATCATTGACCAGCGGCGACGCGTTATCGCCGCGTCCGCCGGATGCCATGTCCGAATCGACGATGGTGGCGTCCGAATCGACGAGGGTGATGGTGTGCGGTTGACCGACCAACGAATCACGCAGGCCCGCTGAACGCTGCGTCAAGTAATCGGCCAGCTCGCGAACCAACAAAAAAGCGGGCCAAGCATCGGTGCCGCTGAACAGTTCGTTCCAGCGGCGAGTCGTATTGGCCAACGCGGGCAGCGGTGTGGTCATCATCACAACGCGGCCCGGCGTGTTCGCGTCGACGTTCGTCAGCTCGACCAGCGACGCATGTTCGGTCCCGGCGAATTGTGCCAATCGGCGAAGTTTGACCGTGTCTTGGGGGCGTGATTCGATTTGCCAGTATTGGAAAATGCGAAATTGGTTCCATGGCACGCCACCCGCAATGTTGCTGAGCGGAGCGAGCAGCGGATGCGATTGATTCAGCGGTTGCAAAAACGAGCCTGGTTCGGGCACTCGCCAACGACGGACGAGTTTGGGCCATGTTTGGGAAGCCTCGGATGTCGTCTCGGCCGCCGGCCCGAGTGCGATAAAAGCGCCACCTCCGCGACCTATGTATTGGGCAAGTTGCGGATCTTGGAGCGCGCGATTGGGCGGGTCCAATAACATCACGGCGTCAAAATCGGCCAGCCGGACGACGGCAAAATCTTGGTAGCGAATCGATTCCACTCGGTATTCTGCATTCGGGTCATCGATCGTTAACGGCGCGGTCATCGATTGGCCCATCACGCGAGCTTCTTCTTCACTATCGCTGACGATCAACACGGGGGACGCCGGCAACACTTCGATCGAAAAATAGCGAACGTTGTCGAGTGCGATCGGGTCGTCGCCGATCAAACGGATTTGCCCGTGATGTGTCCCGACCGGCATCGGCGGCACGGTCAACAGAACCTCGGCCGTTCCGCTGCCGCTAAGTCGCACGCTGGTGCGATCGACACTTTGCAGTTTCGGACGTTGAACCTTGCCATCACGGATCACAGGCAATGCGGGATCGGTGTCATACATTTCCAATTCAGCCGTGATCGATTGTCCTTTCTCGTTCACTTGACCGGCGATCCCCACACGGGCCGATACCGATACGGGCGTTGCGGCGGGCGGCGTCAAATCGGACACTTGCAGCGAAGAAACAAAACGATTGCTGCCTTCGAAATCACCCAGATCCACCAGCGTTAAATTGACGGTGGGTTCGGTTTCCAACAATAGTCGAGTGTCGGCGTCATCGATCGCCTGTTGCCAACTCGATTCACTGAGGTCGCTAATCACGATCACCGCTCGTGCCGAAAGGTCACTTGATTGAACCAGGCCAATCGCTGCGGCTATCCGGCTGGTGATCGGCTGCGTCACGGCCAGCGGTTTGATTTGTTCGATTTGTGACAGTGCACTAGCGCTGTCCAGTGCAAAGGACGCAGGGCTTGTCGTTCGATCGATGACCGCAATCCGGCTGCTGCGAGGCACGCGAGCGACAATCCATTCGGCCAACGATTCAATTCGCTGCATGCGGTTGTCGTTGTTGGTCTGCCATCCGGAGGTGGCGGAATTGTCGATCACGATTGCCATTGCCACCGGAGACGCCATGTCGGTGGCCGGTCGTGGCCCGGTTGCATAGGTCACACCACCCCAAATGATCGCCGACAACAATGCCAGTAATGCGATGCCCGTCAATGCATAACGCAGCGGTGGCGAAAAGCCTCGCGCAAACGCAATCCCTGCCAAAATCAGCATGCCTAGGCCTGCGGCGGCCACCAAACCGATGGTCACCCAAGTCAGGGAAAGCGATTGGTGGATCACCGGACGCGCGAACGCGAACGCGACAGCCGCGATCGCCGCGATCCGCAGCGCTAGCAACCACCAACGACGAATCTTCAAGCGGCTGCGGTTTGTCTCGTATCGCTGCGTCAAAAATCGGAGCGAGGGGAATACCACCTTCTTGGGCTCTCGCCGCGACAAAAAATGCAGCACGATCGGCACGGCGGCTGCCGCGAGACCTAGCATCAGAGTTGCATTTAAAAACGTCACGAGATTGTCTTACCGCTGGTTTCAAGTTACTTGGACTTTTGTCGCTGCATCAGGTATTCCGTCAACGCTTTGTCAAACGGCATGCTGGTGTCCAGCGGCACATAGTCGATTCGCAAATTGGCACAACGCTCTCGAAAGTTGTCGCGGAACTCATTCAGTTGCGTTAAATAATCTTCGCGAAATCCCGTCGCGTCCACCGTAATCGTCTCGCTGGTCTCGCTGTCTTCGAATTGAACCGGACCGTCGTAGGGAAAATTGACTTCGGCTTCGTCGAGAATGTGGAAAACGATCACATCGTGACCGCCATGACGCAGCCGAGCCAACGCGGAGAGCGTCGCTTCGGAATCGTCCAATAGGTCCGAGAACAGCATGACCAGCGAATGATGTTTCAACATCGCCGCGACTTGAGTCAGCGACGCCGCTAAATCGGTGTTGCCCTCGGGTTTCATTTGGGTCAATCGCGCCATCACGTCGCCCAGATGTCCCCGTCGGCTTCGTGCCGGCAACTCCGCACGGACTTTCTCACCCAGCGTCAACAATCCCACCGGGTCTTGCTGCATCGTCATCAAATAGGTCAACGACGCTGCCAAGCAGGTGGCGTATTCGAACTTGGTCATGCTCTGGCTCTCGGTAAATCCCATCGACTTAGACAAATCGATCGCCAAATAGCCTGTCAGATTGGTTTCCGCTTCAAAACGTTTGACGTAATACTTGTCCGTTTTGGCGTAGACCAACCAATCAATCAGTTTCGGATCGTCGCCCCGGTTATAGCGTCGGTGTTCGCTGAACTGGACCGAAAACCCATGAAACGGACTGGAGTGCAACCCCTGCAAAAATCCACGCACGACCATCCTCGCACGCAGGTCGAGTCGTTTGATTTGTTGGATCGATTCGGGGGAAAGCAGTGAGGCCACGATTACGACTTCGTCATCTTTTCCGGTTCGGGAACGGGGATGTCTTTGAGCAGTCGCTCGATCACCGCGTCGGTGTCCATGCCCTCGGCTTGAGCTTGGAAATTGGTCGCGATTCGGTGACGCAGCACAGGAATGGCAATCCGCTGGATGTCGCTCGGATCGACACTGAACCGGCCGTTCATCGCCGCGATCGCTTTACCGCCGTTGATCAGGTTCTGGCCCGCGCGAGGACCCGCACCCCAGTCGACGAGGTCGCGAATGTACTGGGGCGCCGTTTCGTCTTTGGGGCGAGTCGCACGGACCAGCTGTGCGACATAACGAATCACCAGCGGATTGACCGCGATGCTGGAAACCAGCTTTTGGATGTTTAGAATCGCGCGAGACGACAGCACCTTGTTGACGGATTGCGTTTCGCCTCGGGTGGTCGCTGTCAGGATTTGTTCTTCTTCGGATGCCGTCGGGTAGCCGACTTTGATGTTGAACATGAATCGGTCGAGCTGAGCTTCGGGAAGCGGATAGGTTCCTTCTTGCTCGATCGGGTTCTGCGTGGCGATCGTAAAGAAGGGAGGCGTCAAAGGATACGTTTCCGTTCCCACGGTGATTTGCCGCTCCTGCATCGCCTCTAATAGCGCCGCCTGAGTTTTCGGGGGCGTTCGGTTGATTTCGTCCGCCAGCAGGATGTTGGTAAAGATCGGACCTTGGACAAAGCGGAAACTTCGTCGCCCCGACTCGTTTTCTTCCATCACCTGGGTGCCGGTGATATCCGAGGGCATCAAATCCGGTGTAAACTGAATACGCTTGAAGGAAACGTCAAGGATTTCAGCCAACGTGCTGACCATCAGCGTTTTGGCCAACCCCGGAACGCCCTCGAGCAGACAATGGCCGCGGGTGAAGATGGCGGCCAGCAATTGCTCGATCGTATCGGATTGGCCCACAATGACCTTGGCAAGCTCGGCCCGCATCGTTTGCTGATGCTGAGAAAACTCGCGTAACACGTCACCTAAATTCCGCGCCGGTTGGTTCGGTGGGGGGGAATTGGGTGCAGGAGGAGGACTAGTCATGATGAAAAACGTACATTCCTTTGCCGAGGTACGGGAAACTTTCTCGTCGAGTTATCTTAGACATGTATTGATGATGGCGGGAGGACGCCAAGTCGGAACGATCGTTTTTGCGACGCTTTTGTTGCTTACCGAGATGATCCGTCCTACGTATGCTGCCGAGATTGACGCGGCCAGCGTGCAGCGAGCGATCGATCGCGGGGTTGCCTATCTTCGCAGTTCGCAAACCGACCGCGGCGGATGGAACGAATACGGCAGCCAATCGTGCGGGTTGACGGCGCTGTGTACGCTCTCGCTGCTCAACGCAGGCGTTTCGCGTGACGATCCCGATATGATTCGTGCCATGCGGTACCTGCGGTTGTATGAGCCCAACGAAACCTATTCGGTCGCTCTGCAAACGCTCGTCTACTGTCAACTTGGTGCCGCCGGTGACCTGGACCGCATCCGCCGCAACGTTCGCTGGTTGATCAATTCGCAACGCGACCCACGGGGCAGTGGGCGTGCGGGAAGTTGGAGCTACGGTAACGGGCTTGGCAACGGCGACCCTTCGAATACCCAGTTCGCCATTCTCGCACTTGGTGCTGCGAAAGATCGTGGCATCGAAATTGACCCGGCTGTATTCGAACGCTCGATCGCCTATTGGGAAAAGATCCAGCGTAGCAGCGGCGGATGGGGATACGGCAGCAGCCAACCGCCGACCGGCAGTATGACGTGCGCCGGAATCGCATCGATGATCATCGGCCGCGATGGCACCGCTGCCGGCAGCTCAAAAATCGTCGGCGATACGATCCAGTGCTGCGGAAACGAATCGCCGGAAAAAGATCCCGTCCAGGCGGGGCTGCAGTGGCTGGGGGATCGGTTTACCACCAAAGTCAATCCGGGCGGTGATTCGATGACCTTTTACTATTACCTGTACGCACTCGAACGTGTTGGCCGGTTGTCGGGACGACGCTTTATCGGTGGTCATGATTGGTATCGCGAAGGCGCCGAACAATTGCTCGAGGCCCATGATCAATTCCAAGGATTTTGGTCGGGGACAGGCGTGATGGAAAACAATCGCGACATTGCCACCTCGTTCGCGTTGTTGTTTCTCAGCAAAGGCAAACGCCAAGTCGTCGCAGGGCAATTGCAATACGAAAGCCAACCGGCGAACCAGTGGCAATCGCACCCCGAGGGACTCAAACAATTGGTCCGGCATGTCGAACGCGACTGGGGCCGCGATCTGACTTGGCAAACCATCGTCGGTCAACACGATAAGGGCCGCGCTGCGTCGGTCGAAGATTTGCTGCAGACGCCGGTGCTGGTGATCAGCGGCAAGGCATCGCTGAATTTCTCGCCTGAGTTGGTCGAAAACTTGGGCGAGTATATCGAGCAAGGGGGCACGATCTTGTTCGAAGCCCAAGCGGGCGATGGCTGCGGAGACGCGTCGGGATTCGAAGCGAGCGTTCGCGAGTTGTGTGCAAAATGGTTCGACGGAGCGCCGCTGGACCGATTGCCACCGAGTCATCCGGTGTGGTTTGCCCAGCATGAAGTGGCACCAGCGTCGATCCCATTGATCGACAAGGATTTTTGGGTCTACGGGGTTCAAGCGTGTTGCCGAACCGCCGTGTTTTACGTTCCAAATTCTTTGTCGTGTCGCTGGGAATTGAGCGATGTGTTGTTTTCACGTCGCGAGGTGTCCGAGCCTGTGCGAAAACAATTGGATGTCGCGGTGCGGATCGGCGAAAACGTGATCGCATATGCCACTGGTCGTGAACTGAAAGACAAGTTGGAAAAACGGGTCGTGTTGGACGCTGCGGATGCACCGCAGCCGACGCGTGGATCGATCGAAGTCGCCATGTTGTCATTGGGGGCCGGCGGCGAGGAGGCTCGGCGAGCGATCCCCAATGCGGCCGAATTGATTCGCCGCCGGGTGCCGATCGACATCGTCGCGGCCGATCAACCGGTCCAGATTGAATCGGCCGGTTTGAGCGGCGTTCCCGTGTTGTGGATGCATGGACGCACCGAGTTTGATTTGACCGCGGACCAACGTCGGGCTCTGGCCGAATACATTAAAAACGGCGGCTTTGTGATTGGCACCGCGATTTGCGGCAACGAAGCGTTCGCCAAATCGTTTCGCCGAGAAATGGCGTTGCTATTACCGAGTTCGACGCTCGAGACGATGGCTGGTTCGCATCCTGCATTGACCAGTGCCTATGGCGGATTCGACATCACGTCGGTGACCATCCGCAGACCGACTGGCCGTGGTGCGGGGCAAGTGGTTGATCGCCGCAGCAGCGCACCGATGATCGAGTTTGCCACGGTCGACGGTATGGCAAGTGTCTTCTTTTCACCACTGGACATCAGCTGTGCACTGGAGAGTCAGAACTCGGTCCAGTGCCCCGGTTACCCCACCGATGACGCCGCCAAGATCGTCGCCAACCTGGTCCTCTTCGCACTCAACCAATAGCAGCACAGGCTGCCGGCCCTGTAGTCCGATTCCCATCCACGTTTCGTTTTCCACCTCCGCCGCCCGCACTAGGCGTTGGTCACGGGCTGCAAAAACGATCGGGTTTCTATGATGTTTGGTTGTGCCGGTTTTCTGTCACCTCTCCACCAACTTCAACGAATGCTGATTTTAATAGCAAGCGAATAGGCCGGAGGCCGAAACATGACTTGCCGTTGGCGTGAGCCAACGGTTTAGAGGCGACGGTTTAGAGGCGACTTGTTGCCACAAGGCCGGAGGCCGAAACAATGACGACAGAGTGTGTCGCCCTCCGGGCTCTATTTTCCCGCGTCCACTAGCCGGTAGCTCACGCCACCGGCAGAGGGCGTGTCGGCCTCCGGCCTGTTATCGCGAACATAAAAAAAGCAGCTCCGGTTTTGGGGGGCCTGACATTGTGCGTTGACCTTACAATGTAACGTCCCAGTGTGCCGTCGCGAATCGTGCAGCGAAATCGAACGTGGTCGCAGCTCGGCTGGTATGCTGACCGAAGGCACCCGCTGGTGTTGGACCGGCTGATCGTCAGCATTACCCGACTGAAAGAAAAGAGGTTGAGTATGCACCGCAAAATTAGTGGCATCCACCGCATACAAACTGTGCTACCGGTGCTGCTGTTACTGTTCGCCATGGGCTGCATGGAAACGACACCTCAACCGCAACCGGACGACGAGCGACCGAGCGACGATGCTATCGTCGAAACCGATCAGTCAACGACGGTGGCGACGAATGAACAGGAAAAAATAAAATCGACTGGCAAGCCTGACTGGACTTTGGCGACGTTCGATCTTGATTCTGCCGTGACGGTTTCACTTGTCCAACTGGACGGATTCGCCAATGGGCAACCGTTTTCCTACGTTGGTTCGGATCAGAGTTGGCACTATTTCAGAGTCAAAGGTGGCTTCTATCGCCTCAGCCACCAGGAGTCGCTGCCGCCAACGCCTCCCGAAAATGGCAGGAAGCAACGGATCGGCTATGTGGGACTTCCGATGGAATTTGTCGATGGTGAGCTCACCGCGCGTTACCCCACCGACGAATTTCCAACGGGATCGTTCTAAGCAGATCGATCGGATCGCAACGCATCGGGCTCAGCACTACGTCAAGGAGATGGAGATGTTTGCGGCTGAGAATCAGGTCGAATCTGGGGTTCAGCTTATTACTGTTCCCGGTGTCGGACACAGTTCCTCGCGGCTTACTGAAATCTGCGCCAAGGCGATCCTAATCATGGGGCAACGCGCCAAATAAAAAATAAGAAAATGAGATACCAGTTACGACTCGCTGCCTGTTTCGCCTTGCTGACAGCGGTAGTGCTGTTTGTGATGGTGTTGACTGCACCCTATGGTTATCAGCACGCGTCGAATTCGCTTCGTCAAGCGTCCTCGTTCGAGGTGCTGTCGCTTTCTCCCGAGCCGTCTGGGGCGGAACAGGGTGATCACTTCTATCGTTGGCCTGTGCTAGGCAGTACGCTTGTGTCGAGTGATTCGGTTCGTCAATCGCTTATGGATGCCTTGGACGCCGGTGTCGCCGAAAACAAAAAACAGATCGCTGCGTGCTTCAGTCCGCGTCATGGGATCCGTGCCATCGTGGACGGCCGTCGCTACGAACTGGTGATTTGTTTCGAATGTCTACACGCTCACTGGTACATTGACGGAAAACAGCAACGTGGTTTTTTGCTAACCAGTTCACCTCAACCTGTGTTTGATCAAGTGTTAATCGATTCCTCTGTTCCGCTTCCCAAACCCCTCCGAGAAATAGAGCCCTGAAAAAATGAATGAACCACTAAATCCTTATGCCGCATCCACAGCGACATTGGCTGAACCTGCCGCGTATCTCGTTGACGGTGAAGTCGTGCCCGCAGGGAAAGGACTTCGACTCGCGAACTTTTTGATTGACTACATCATGCAGTTCGTGGTCAGTTTTGTCTTTGGGGCGATCATCGTCTTGGTCGGCGGTCAAGACGGAGTGGACTTTATCAACCAAACCCCTGGCTTTTTGATTGGCCTGCCATTATTTCTCATCTACTACATTCTGTGCGAAGCCACGACGTCAAGGACGCTGGGGAAGTTGGTCACGGGAACGAAAGTGGTCAACGAACAGGGAGGCAAACCCACATTTGGCCAGATTCTCGGTCGCACTTTCTCGCGGCTCATTCCGTTCGAAGCGTTCTCCTTTCTTGGAGAAACCTCGAGAGGTTGGCACGATCGTTTTCCACACACGTTTGTGGTGAAGTCCCGATAGCATGAAAAAACAACACGCAATCACGGCTTCAGGAAAGCTGTGATTGCGTCGGAGGAACCTTGACGCGGGCGCCGCTCGCGTCGGCTTATTCTTGGCCCATCAGTTGACTCGCCTTTTGAGCGAGCTCAATGAATTCGGCCCTCAATTCAAATCGGTCTTCGCCCTTGCTGGCCTCCGCGACGCGGACCACGTCGCCGAGCGTCCAGTTTCCTTTGTACTCGCTGCGGCGAAGCTGCATTCCAAAACCGGCGACGGCGGCGGCAAAGCGAGTCTCTTTGTCGGCTTTGTCAAAGCTGTCCCCCTCGTCCGTCACCGGAAACTCGACCAAGGTGCTGGTGTCGCCATCGGGCTGTTTGTAACGCAGCTTGATTGTCAACATTTCGTCACTCTGTGCCGCCTTGGTTGGTTTGACCTTGGCTTGGTACTTCAAGTCGTCGACCTTGGGTTTGGCCGCGTCCGGTTCGGAGCCTGCGGGGACGATTTCGTACAGTGCGGTGACACTATGCCCCGCCCCAATCTCGCCCGCATCCTTTTTGTCGTCATTGAAGTCTTCTTTCGCCAGCACTCGGTTCTCGTAGCCAATCAAACGGTACGAGTTGACTTGCGTTGGATTGAATTCGACTTGCAGTTTGACGTCCTTGGCAATCGTCACCAGCGTGCTGTTGGTTTGATCGACCAGTACCTTGCGAGCTTCCTTTTCATTGTCGATGAAGGCATAGTTGCCGTTGCCTCGGCCGCTGATTTGCTCGAGCATCGAATCGTTATGGTTGCCCATGCCAAACCCGAGCACCGACAGAAAGACGCCTCCCTTGGCTTCTTTTTCCACCATGCGTACCAGTGCGTCGGTACCGGTCGTGCCGACGTTGAAATCGCCATCGGTACACAGGATCACGCGGTTGACACCGTCAGGGATGAAATGGTCGCGAGCGACTTGGTAGGCCAAGGCGATGCCGGCACCGCCATTGGTGCTGCCGCCGGCGGAGAGCTGCGTCAGCGCCTTGCGAACTTTCTTGCCGTTTTTCACTTTCGTGGAATCAAGTACCAATCCGGCCGATCCGGCATAGACTGCGATCGCCACTCGGTCGTTCTCGTTCAATTGCTCTAACAACATTTTCATGCCGTCTTGGACCAGCGGCAATTTGTTGGCTTGGTTCATCGAACCGCTGGTGTCCAGCAAGAACACCAAGTTGCAGCGCGGTCGATCAGATTGCTCAATCACTTTTCCCTTCAGCGCGATCCGGGCCAATCGATGCTGTGGATTCCAAGGACATTCGGTCACGACCGCGCGTGCCGCGAAAGGATGTTCCGCGTCGGCGGCGGGCGGATCGTAGTTGTAGTCAAAGTAGTTGATCATCTCTTCGATGCGGACTGCGTCGGGTCGTGGCAGCTGGTTTGCACGAACAAGGAAATCACGCACCTTGCTATAGCTGGCGGTGTCGACATCGACTGAAAACGTGCTTAGTGGATGCTCAGAAACACGCCGGAACGGGTTGTCCTCGATCACGTCAAACTGGTCACCTGGGGTTCCAGGACCAACGCCTTCAGGGTTGCGAACCTCTTCGTCCAGCAATTGGATGGCTTTGGGCAAACCAGGAATCGACTGTTTCAGCTCGGATCCCAATCTGGTGTTCAAGGGCACCGTATCCATCGGAAGCCCATATCCACCTGCGGTTGTCTGCCCTTTTTTTTCAAGCGTCGTGACGGCCTTGGACAATCTCGGAATGTTATTATCTCGATTCGATCTGACCTCGGATGAAGGGAGTGTTGATGTATCGCTAGGCAGCCCATAACCGCCTTCTAGCATTGCCATACCATCGCTGAGATCAGAAGATTGGGATTCGCGGTCGCTCGGTGAGGGACTCTCAGGCATATCCATCCCCATACCTCCGCTTCTTCCCCTTTTCAAACGATCGTTGGACTCATTCTGCGATCCGCCCATCGCCATTCCACCTGGGGCAAATTCGGTTTGTGCGGCCTCCACTTCCGCAAAGAGATCCGAGTTAGTGGCTCCAAAAGGATCCTCAGCTGCTGGAGCCGCAGGAGCAATCTGGCTCCATTTTTTGTCAAGTGGGTATCCTCTTGACTTTTCGGGCTTCGGCTCCGCCGCCGTTCGCAATCCGCTAGTGTCTTGCAATGATATGGATGGCGGCGGGGACATCCCTAATGCTCCCGCTTGCTCCGAACCTTCCCCACCTTGGTCCGCAGAAGATTCTTTCAGCATCGATCGCATCGCGACTTGGGGGGGAGCTGTGTCTGCATCGCGTTTTGCTTCTGCACGACTGTGAAACTGATCGGATGCGGAATCGGCGGACATCGCTGCGGCTGACATTGGCGCCGTTGCCATCGGAGACGTTGCTGGTGCCGCCGCTTCGGCGGCAGCAAATCCGCTGGCGTCGGCCACATCATGAGGCGTCAACTCTCTCTCGCCACCGAGCGAATCTGCCGATAGCTCGACGATCTCTTCGTCTTGTTCTTGCCCACTCGTTGCCATTCGCATGTAGTCTTCTTGGCTGAGTGTCGGTTCCTCTTGGGGATCAGCCACAGCGTCACCGTTCATCGCAATTTTGGGCGACATACTCGCTGGGATCGCGATCGCAGCGATGATCAAGACGATTGCCGCAGTCACAACAAGCTCTACGGTGCCAAGTTGGTACCATGCTCGTTTCGGTTGGGTCGTTACAAACGTTGGGCGATGATCACCGGCGATGATCTTATCGCGGCGATTGGCGTCCAGCGGTGGCGTCGATTCGGATGCGAACAACGAATCAAGCTTGCTCGTCACGCCGCGAGCTTCTTCGACCGCCGCGGCTAATTCGGGATTGGATTGCATTTCGCTTTCGAAAGCGGCACGCTCATCGGCGGGCAACTCGTCAAGCACGTAAGCGGTAATCCGAGGATCATTCCAGATGGATTCAGACATATTAGAACTCAGTGTTTTATTGTGGATGGATCGGAAGCTTTGCAAAAAAGAGCTTGGACACCTTTTCGCGTTTAGCTCATCGCCAGCGAGTTGCGTAGGTTGCGAACCGCTTCGTGCAGATGGAAGCCGACGTTGCTGACCGTCAATCCGGTCACCTCGGCGATCTCGCGGTAGCTCAATCCGGCCTGCATCCGCAAACGCAGTACTTCCTGTTGTCGCGGTGACAATTGATCCACCATCTCGGTAAGTCGATGGCGAGCTTCCTCGTCGCTGGCCACTTCGGACACGTCCGGGGCTGGGTCGGCGAGCGAGACTTTTGACGCGTCAATCGGCGTCGAATGTTTGGTTCTTTGCATGTCAATGACTCGGCTTCGGCATACGGAAAACAGCCAAGCTGCGATGCGAGATTCGATCTTTTGACGATCTTCGCGACACAGCCGCAGAAACGTTTCCTGCACCGCGTCCTGAGCCTCTTGCCAATCACCACCAAGCATCCGTGACGCATACGCCAACAGCGGTCGCTCAAAACGATCCACCAATGCACTGATGGTTTCGGCGGGCCACTGAGTTGGGGCGTGATCCGGCATGATGATGAGATTAGCGATAGGAGATAGACGTGGGTTTCATCTTCGACAACGAAACCGAGAAAAGAATGTTAGGGAGGTTTCCTCAAAAAAGGTGGGAATCCCCTCGGCAGAGCTGCGGCAGCATGGCCGCAAGTCGTTCTACTGGAATAGTTTAGCAATTTCCGAGTGAGCTTGTCGCGATTTGGAAATCAATTCGGCCGAAGCCAGATCCGTTGGCGAAACTCGCGTCGGATAGAACTCGCTAATGGTTCGTCGCAGACGTTGGTCGAGTTCTTCGGTCCACCGGTAACGCGAGTCACATTGCTGCAGTTCAGGTGGGGTCAGCGGAATCCGAAGCCTGAGGCATGCCGGCCCTCCGCCTCCGGCCATGCTCTGATTCAAATCGACATAGCGTACCTCGCTGAAAAATTTCGATTCGCCGATCCACGATTCGACCAGCGTCCGCGTCGGAGTATGCTGTTGCACCTGGGATGGACAAATCAGAACCGGCGGCACTGCGGTCTCGTTCTCCGCCGCGGGGCTGATCAATTGACTGTTAAACAAGTAGGTGCGAACAGCATCGGCGAGTGGCAGATCGGTGTCGCTTACGACCACTCGCCGTAGCGGGCGGCCAAAACATTGTTGGTAGCGATCGGCCATTCGCGAGATCACGTGGTCCGGATCGTAAAAGGCCCGCTCATGATGAATCAACAAGTCGTGGTGACTCGCCGCAACGACGTCGTTATGAAATGCTCCCGCATCGATCGCATCAGGATGTTGTTTGACCAAAAAGGTGTTTTCCGGATCGAGTCCCTGCCCAATTGCAATCGCCTTACACGCGAGCAGTGATTGACGAGGCCAAAAACGTTTCGCCGCGGGATCGCCGTCACCGTAGACGAACAAATGAATTCCAGGTTCATTTTGATCGCTGCCAAATCGCATGTGGTTGGCGGCCCCTTCGTCACGCATCGCGGCGCCGCCGGGAAGCGGCCGCAGGACCTTGGTTTTGGGAAAAAGACAGCGAAGTTCTTGCGTCGTGGACTCGGCCTCGATCGCTCGATGCATGCTGGCGTCTAGATTCGCCACGGTCATCGCTGGCAAACCAAAACGATTGTCGATTGCGGGCGAAACCGTGGCGGCGTTCGCCGTCCACATCGCGGAACAGCTCATTGCAGCAGATAGAACGGTCGGTGTTTGCTGGGCCACTTGTTCGAGCGATTCGCCATCGGCAATTTGAAAACCGACTTGCGTTAAAAAGTTCACATCAGGCCGAAGCTGGGGCGGCAAAATGAACTGCGGTACGCCATAGCTTGCGACCAAACGCATCTTGTCGAGCCCCTGGAGTGCGGCGCTGGCGGGACTCGAAACATTGCCCGCGTGCGACAGCGAAGCAACATTGCCAACACCAAGACCCCCAAAATGATGCGTGGGGCCGACAAGGCGATCGACTTGGACTTCGGTTAATTTCAAGAGACTCTCTCGCTCAAACCAGAGGCGGAAATGGGGTGTTTGTAGGAATCGTTGCCCCCGGTTTCGTTTTTAATCACCGATGATCGCCGGTGTCGACGACGGGGGCAGTTGCTGTTCATTCTGGCAGATCGTGGTGCTACGGTCGAATCGGCTGGCACACGTCGATTTACAGGGCAGTCCAACCCATGACGACCATGCCCCCGAGAGGCCTAGCTCTTTTGGTGCAGTCGTGACTCAATAGAGATGGTTTTGGCCGCTAAGACGTGTGGCCTGCTGCGAATTCGGCTTGCACAGAACTCTTCTACGGCTTGTTGATTTAGTCGTACGATGGACTTCCTAGTCCGTCGAATACGCCATTGACGGAATAGAAAGTCCATCATACACCCGTTGCCGCAGGAAACTTCATTAAATCAACAAGCCGTCTACCAACTCTGCTCCCGCTTTTTCGGTGCAGAGCTCGATACAGCAGCGTCCCGAAGAAAAGCGTAGCCCCGGTATCTGACGTCAATCCGATCGTTCCAGTGGCCAAGAACTAAGCCCCCCAAATGCTATCCCATTTGGGGTTCGATTGGACATCATATAGATGGCGCCGCTGTCTTGGGGCAAATTGCGTCTCCAGTGAGGGGGTCTGTCTGCATTCAGGAGTCTGGTATGACCGGAATGGGGTTCTCCGGCGCAGTCATTACTCCGCGAAAACCGCTGTCCGAGAATTTCATAACGGTTGAATCGCAGCCCTCTTGCGGTTCTTTATTGAAAAATGCACAGTATTGCAAAACTTTCTCGCGAGAATTGAGTTATATCCTTTGCAGACTCAACTGTTTCATCGCCGCAAGCGAGCAAAGGGTTGTGTCGCGTGGTTGGAGTAACCCACTGTCTTTTTCTTTCCATATCTAGGATCAGGATCTCTCATGCCTCCTCGTAATTCGAAAAGCCACGGCTTTACCCTTGTCGAGCTTCTTGTGGTCATCGCTATCATTGGCGTGCTTGTTGGGCTGTTGTTGCCGGCGGTTCAGGCCGCGCGTGAAGCGGCTCGCCGAATGAGTTGCAGTAACAACTTCAAACAGCTCGGTTTGGCAGTCCACAACTACCACTCGGCGTACAACAAATTGCCGATGCATGGTGGTGGAACTCAGACTGCCACCAGCAACAATGACTGGGATAACATCAATACGGCCAATAACTACCGATTGTCAATTTTGGTTGGCTTGACGCCGTTCATTGAACAGCAAGCGATTTGGGAGCAAATCAGCAACCCGTTGGACAACGGTGGCGGAACCCCCGCAATTTGGCCAGCGATGGGACCGACGCCAGACCGGCTCGCGTATTTGCCGTGGGCGACCGAATTGCCGGCACTGCGATGCCCAAGTGACCCAGGAACCGGATTGCCGGCGCTGGGACGCACCAACTATGGCGCGTGCTTAGGGGATTCGGCGGTCGGCAGCCGTGACAGTTACCTCAACATCACGACGATCGCCAGCGGTGCGACCTATCCGTATTCGGGGACCACCGGTACGGCATCGACCGCAAATGCTGCTTATCGCGGTGCGTTCATGCCGGGACGGCAAACGGCATTTCGTGACATTCTCGATGGTTTGGCCAACACGATCATCATGGGCGAATTGACAACCGATTTGGGCGACAAAGACGCTCGCACGTCGTTGCCCACGAATAATCCCTATGGGGCGCCAAATGAAAAGAACCAATGTCGACTTGATCCTACCTACGGGCAGCAGCAAGTCGATCCCGCTCGCCCTCAGTTCTGGCCTGCTGCGGCAACCGTCAACACGAACTTCGGTCGAGGATACCGCTGGGCCGATCGCATGCCCGTTTACTCGTGCATCTTTACCATTCTGCCACCGAACAAGGCATTGTGCTCGGAGAAGGACGACCGTCGCGATGCGGTAGCACCGCCGTCGAGTCGCCATCAAGGCGGTTGCCATGTTTTGATGGGGGACGGTGCGGTCAAATTCATCACCGATTCGATCGAAGCGGGAACGTCAACGGCGGCACAGCCCGATACACGAAGCGGATCGCCCGCAGTCGGTCTGCAAAGTCAATACGGTGTGTGGGGCGCTTTGGGAACTCGAGCTTCGAAAGAGACCATCACCTTGGATTTCTAGTGAATTGTCATTCCTAGATGAAAACGAAACGCCTCGGTCTTCAGCGATTCGGTCTTCAGCGATGGGACCGAGGCTTGGTGGAAGCGGGCCGAGTTGAACTGGGCCCGCTACTTCGACTGCTGTGTGGCAGCTTGAATTTAGGGGTAGCGGAACTCGTCGACGGCTTGTTGTTTTATTCGTACGATGGACTTCCTAGTCCGTCGAATGCGCCATTGACGGACTAGAAAGTCCATCATGCACCCCTTGCCGCAGGAAACTTCATTAAATCAACAAGCCGTCGAGAGTTTCGGCCCGAACCGGTAATTACCCGTTCGGCAAATGCAAAGAAAGCCGCGTGTGACTTCCGCTACGAGCCCCCCTGGATTCTTGCCCTGACAAAGCACTCACTTCCTTGCGATTGATTTGTTGAACCGTGAGAACGCAATGCCAAGTGAGTCGTAATTTTTAACATTGTGTTGACACTCCTAAGGTTCGAGTCTTTGTGGGCTCGATTCCATATTTTTTTGTTTTAGAAAGGCGAGCAGAATGATGCGATCCGTGTTGTTATTGAGTTCTTTGTTTCTTGTGTTCTCGATTGGTTGTGCCGAGAAAGAGGCCGCTCCGGTTTCCAGTGGGCTCGATCAAGGTGCGATCGAAGAGTATCAAGCTCAATCCGAAGGCGAGGGATACGACAACTACGTCGAGCCGAAATAATGAGCCAAACGGCAGGCGGCCTTGTTGCCAGATGCCCCTATTAAGGCTTGTCCGATTCGCGGCCCCAAGCGTTCTTTCTGAAACGACCGACGCAGAATATCCAGGCTGTCGCTGTGCCCAGCAAGCCAGCGAGCGATGGCTCGGGAACACTTGTTGCCGCAAACGCTAGCCCAGCTCCTCCAGCGACCGAGGAGACATTGGTTTTTGCAAAGGTCGACTGGTCTACACGGAATAATTTTCCACCGCTCAGTTGAAATAGATCGTCAGCCGAATCGAACGCGAGGTCGCCGAACTCGCCGACGTTGGAAGTTGTGCCTAATCGCTGAAATTCTGCTGTGGTGAGACTCAAGGTGCCAAAACTTACCTCGGTGCTAGACAAGCTGGCGAGATACGCAACACCGTCGGATCGAATCGCCAATCGCTGCACGTCAAACGCGTTGGTAAGTCCGGTAAGAGTTGCAATGCGATTCGCATTGCCGCTGGTTAGATCGAATGAGTAGAGTTGCTTATCTGCCCCAGCGGCCCCGCCGATGCCGTAAAGAGTGTTGTTGGCGGGATTGTAGTCAATCGATTGCAAGAAAATCGATGATCCAAGCGCTGTGGTCTGTCCGGTCGATGCGTCGATCCGAAGCAGCCCCATGTCCGGCCCTGAATTTTTGAAGGCGTAAAGCGAGTCGCTTGGGCCTACCGTCAATCCATACACGCCGATCCCCAGGTCAATCGGGCCAGAGATTATTGCACCGCTTGCATCAAAGCTACGCAGGTACGATGGTCCAGGTGCGACGGTGCCAGTCGCCTCGATCGTGAATCCTGTAATCAGGGCAGCATTGACGGGAGTCGATATCAACAATGCGACCAGCATGATCCCTAACGAACGTAAAAGTCCAGTTGCATTTGTCATGTTGAAGCCATTTTAAAAAGTAAGCACTCGTAACGAACGGTACACGTACGGGAGGATGGGCGATTGATGTTCCATTGGTAATACCATCTATCCGTTAGTCGGACGCTCAGTGGTGGCGTTACTCCGATGTAAGAATACGCTTTGAGGAAGCGGTTTGCTACAAGTTTATGCGTTCTGGATCACAATATTTGACTCTTTACACCATTGGTGAAAGTTGCATCGAGCAGGGCTGACGAATGCGTTTTCAGCGACCGTTCTGCGCGTACTCGATTTTGTGGCAATGTTTCGTAGCCCGCGTCAGCTCTCCCACTCTCATTCCAGCCTTCGCCGTCACACGATTGTTAAGATTTCGGGGGCTCGTGTGAGTCGTGTCGCTTTGTGTCGCCGAGCTTTCTGTCTAACATGTGCCTCGATCCGCAGAGGCGGCCACTTGTAACGACGATTTGTCGCATGGTTAGCTGGCTGATTCGGTGTGAGGCCCCGTGATACCGTCAGCGCAACAGGAGACTGTCGAGGAAAGGTTAAAAAATCAAAGGTCAAAAAATGGTAGATTAGAAAATAGGTAGCGATGGCTGGAACTAAGCGGGGGGGAGCAACGCTGGGTACCATCGCACGTCCCGTGTGGCGGGAACGCTGATTGACGCTAGACGCATGCTTGCAAGGCTGTAGAGCCGGTCCTAGCGGGAGGAGCAACCGGCCAATGGTCTCTACCTTCGCTCCAGAGCAGACGGGGCGTCACTCGGTTTGCTTTTTGGGGAGTATGACCTGTGAATTCCTTTCAGATCGCAAAGCATACGCAGCCCACACTATGCAGGCCGCGGTAACAGCGATTGCAAGCCCCAACCCTAATTTGGTTGCGGGAGGAGCAGGCAAAAGCAAACAAACGAGCAAGCAAAGCAAGATGGGGTGGACTCGCTTGATCCAACGCTGCGGTATCTGCCAGCCAAGTTCAGCGGCAGCGCAACGAACGAATACGTGAAACGAAGCGAGAAAGAGCGGGATGAACAACCAGGGGGCCAACGCCGGATATCCAAACGGAGCGAGGTAGAAACGGGATGTCCAGGGAAAGCTAAATCCAGCAAGTGACACTGTCAGCAAGGATGCAGACCACAGTAGTTGAAGTCCATTTGTATGTCGCAGCGAGTTCATAGGGGAAGCGTCAGGTGTTGTTGTTCTTGCTGGACTAATGAAATGCGTAGCCGGGAACGGGGTGATTTGCCACTTGCAAAAAGGATGCTGCAGCTCCGGCACGATCCCATGGTTCGCGGCGGTTGCAGGGATGAACGCGGCCCCGATGATCACGTTCGTAAGTCATCGTACCCGACCCGTGATCGAGTCGCAATTCAATTTGTTGCAAACGGATTGGTCAGTCGGAAGCGACTGAAAACATCCGTGGCACAACAGTTGAACCGATTGCCACTGACATTTCCTTTGGGGTGACACCGCGTCTACGTCGATTGAGATTCGCGTGCTCGTCGAGTGAACACGAGACGTCCGTTTACGTCGTGGCGATCCGACAGCACGAAATCCAGACGTTCGAGAACCGCGATGGAGCCGAGGTTGTCGCGAGCGACGCGTGCGTGGAAACCATTAAATCCGTTGTTCGATGCCACCAACAGCATTTGCCGAACAATCATCGTCATCGACCCTGCAACTCTCTGGGAACGCCAGTATCCGATTTCGTCATCGATTCGAGTTGCGGTTTTCAAGTCACAACTAGCACACGGAAGACCGTCGGGATCGTTCGCGATAAACACGTAATACCGATGGCTGCTCCATCCCGCCGCAGCCCACTGAATGAAATCCCTCGCGTCGTCCGACGTGTAAGGCCTTCCTGCTAGTCGTTCACGGAACAGCCGGTCGTAGATGATCGTTTCGTTGCAACACTCGACGATCCGTTCACGCACCTTTTTTGTATTCAGCCGCTGCGTCAACCCGCAGAGCTTCAGCGACGTACCCGGGATCTTCGTACTGTTTGGAATCATCTCAACTGGATATCGCTAGTGATTTGGGGGCGGTCGTTGATCTCTCGCTTGAGAATGCTCACGTTCGCCGGTTATGTAATGCGGGGCGTTAATTATCGATTGGGATGGTGTCGGAGACACGCGGGACCGAGCGAACGCGTCGCCATCCACACCATGCAAGGTATGCCGCGATGATCGCAAAGCCATACCCGAAGATCAGGATGAACCAGGGATCCGCCGGTTCCTCGGCCATCAATACTTCGCCGACAGTCGTCGCAAGTCCAAATACAAAAAACGCAGCAAGCAATAGGTTTAGTACACCAAGCGGACGAGTAAGCTCATGACGTTTTCGGTACCAGCAGATCCATTCGGCGATCGCATAGCAGGCCACTGGCAGTACCAACATAAAGCCGCCGATGAAGGCGAAAGGGTTATCGGCGGAACCAATTGCGATCACGCATACGATGAAAAAGAGAATGGCAAATGTGAAGTTGATGGCGAAACAAAGCGTATCAAGCGGACGCGTTGCGGATGCCATGAATGAGTCAGTGGGGTGATGCGGTGGGGTATACGCTTCGTTCATGTCTAGGTAGGAGAACTCCGCGTTTATCATTCTTAACGCAAGAGACGCAATGCAAAAGCAACGATTCATGTGAGAGTCGCAATGCCCTGGACTTCACTGTTCACCGGGCCGCGGCGATTGGATTTCTGCGTGAGACTCGCCCTCGTTGCCGTTCCAGTAAAGTGAAGGCAACTTCGCGGACGGCGCCGTTTTCGGCATCACAAACTCGCCGGGCAGCGGATTATGCGCACGCCAAGCTTGCGCCAAGTCATCAAGCGTCCCGTTCAGATAATTTTCAGTTACGTCCACCATTTCGTTGATGTCTTCCCTGAATTCAACGATAAAGCTTGATGTTATCAGGCCATGCATTGGAGTTCCGTTAAGAGGGTTTTGGGTGGGAACTTTGACCGAACACAAGCCAACAAGCAAGTACCCTGATGGCTCGGCCACCCTTCGAACTGTAATTTCAAAGTGGATGAAAGGTGAATCTTCGGTCTTCAACCCTTTCGGCTTCGTCGTCGGGACTCGTGCCTCTCGCAATTTTATGTACATTCCATCGGTAATTTCTTGTCCGACTTCTCGACTAAGCCCGTCAAGTTCGACGTAGACGGCAAGCGGTGCGACGCCGGTTAGCTTTCCGTCCTCGGCGATCAATGGAACGCAAAAGAGTGAAAGCAATATTGATATTGAAACAACCTTTGTAATCATGGTTCGGCATCCCTCGCGAGCTAGCGTTTGTCAATCAGAATAATACCATATTGGCTCTCGATCTGCTTTGGCGCAAATCGCTCGTCGATCTTCGCGTTGATCGTCTGCCAATCGAATTCCATGGTTCGGATTCTATCGGGCTCCTCCACAACGGCGACGGGAATCAGAGATCGAAAAAGTTAAATTGACAATTGAAAATTTCAAATTGGATCGGGGGCGTACTTGATGGTGCAGCTGGCAGTTCAACCGTCCGCGGGGGCTTGAGATTTTGGTGCGTCGGGATCTGTTACTTGACGACGTCCCAGGGGGCGAGCGTGGCGAACGATTCGGTTTCGGTTGGGGATTGGAGCGAGGCTACTGGATCGCTACAGAAATCGATCGCGTGATAACCCGCCGGACGATGGTTGCCGCTATCGCCTAACCCACCAAACGGCAAACTGCCTGCGGCTCCGGTCGTGGGGCGGTTCCAATTGACCACTCCGGCACCAACGCTATTAACAAAGGTTTCAAACATGTTCGAGGTGCCGCCAAGCAGCGATGCAGCGAGCCCGTAGCTGGTGTTGGCCGCTGCACTGACCGCGGAATCAAAGTCGGCGACACGCTGGATCACCAGCAGTGGCCCAAACCATTCGAGATCACCGATCGCCGCAAGCTGAGTGTCAGTGCACTTCGTGGCATCGACAATCGCTGGATGCACCAAGTTTTCGCGACGCGGATTGACTTGCCAAGGCACGACCACGCGGCATCCATGGGCTAGTAGGGTGTCGTAAGTCTTTCGCAATTGGGTAGCGGCAAGCGTAGAGATCAGCGGTCCGACTTGGGGTACTGTCTCGTCGCCTGGCAAGCCCACAACCAAGGATCGAGTTTGTTGGACGACCGCATCGATATGCGTTTCGCAGTCTGAGTTTTCGATAAACAAGGCACGTCGGGCGCATGAACAGCGTTGGCCGGCGGAGACGAAAGCGGAAAAGGTGACAAGGTCGGCAACCGCTTTGGATGGGATCGAGTCGCTGACGACGACAGGATTGTTGCCGCCGAGTTCCAAGGCCAACAAGACGTCGGGGCGACCTGCCAGTTGGCGATGAATGGCACGTCCGGCCGCACGGCTGCCGGTCAAAAAAACAGCATTGATTAGCGGCGAATCGATTGCATTGACAGCAACCTCGACGCCTCCTTGGATCATCTGCATCACGCCATCGGGAAGTCCCGCTTGCCGCCATGCATCGATCATCCATTTGCCAACCGCCGTGGCTTGGTCGCTCGGTTTGAAAACGATCGTGTTGCCGGACAGCAGCGCCGGCACGATCTGGCCTCCCGGCAAATGAAGCGGAAAATTAAACGGTCCCAAAACCAACGCGACACCTAGCGGATGATAGCGAACGATGCGAGCCAGATTGCCGGATTCAATCACCGTTTTGCTACGTCGCTGCTCAAGGGCATTGACGGTTAAATCGATTTTGCCGATCGCAGCACCGACTTCGGCGTCGGCGTCCCAAGGCAATTTACCGACTTCGCTTGTAATCAGCTCGCGAATTTCGTCGCGATGATCGCTTAAGTGTTTTGCATAGTTGCGAGCAATCTGGATTCGCTGAGAAAGCGGGGTGTTGTGCCAAAGTATCGCGGATTGCCGTGCCGTTGTGATCGCCTGGCTGATATTTGCAGGGGTCGATTCGGGACCATCGAAGAGGACAGTGTCATCAAGTGGACTGATGCTTTGAAACATTTTGGGCATTTCTTGACTCCAACAGGATTCCGATTCGATTTCTGACCTAGATTTGGGTAGACGAGAATAGCTCTCTTGTCTGGCCGCCTGCAATCAAAAGTCCACACACGGAGTATATACTCAGATGAAACGAAATAAAAAGAATGGCTTTTCACTGCTTGAAGTGATTGCCGCAGTTGTGATTCTCGCGGTTGTTGCTGCGGCGACGGTTGCCACGGTGGCACCGATGCGAGCCAAGAGCGAAGAAAAGTTGTCCGAACAAGAAGTCGCCACGCTGAACAGCATGGCACAAACCTATTTTCTTGAAACCGGCGCATTCCCTCGTAGCGTTAACGACTTGGTAACCGGCGGCTACCTTTCCAATACGACTCCGGCTGAACAGACACGGATCACGGCAATCCGTCGCAATTACACCTATGCACGTGCGACCGGTACGTTCACCAAACGCTAAATCAGGCGTAGCCAGTCTCCCGGTGGAGTTGGCTGCGATCCAGGCCAAGCGAATCGTTGATGGCGAATCACGCCGTAACGCATTCGCACAATATTCAGGGTCGTCGAGGAGATGCTGCGAGCGAGAGATCGTTTGCACCTCCGCGCCGACCCATTTTTATGTCCCGACGCTTTAGGTGTCGATCATGGTCCCAAAATCAAAACGAAACGGCGTCACTTTGATCGAAGCGGTCATGGTGGTCGTGTTGCTAAGTGCATCTGCGGTGGCAAGTTCGTTCGTGTTACGGCCACGTTGGTCATCCCAGCGGAGCGTAACCGGTGTGATCCATCACGTTGCAGACGCGTTGGAAATGGCCCGCAACACGTCGATCACCAACCAAGCCGATGTCCGAGTCGAGCGAATTCGCAAAGACGGTCAAGCGATGTTGCTGATCACCGAAGTCGCTGGGCCGATTCGTGATGAAAGGGTGACGTGGTTCGATCTGGGACCGGAGGTCACCGTCGAGGGGACGCCATCTGAAATTCTTTTTTCGCCACTGGGAACCGCCAACCGCGACCTTCGCTGGCGGATCATCCAGGGCGGTGTCAGTGGCGAAGTTCGAGTGTCACCGACCACCGGCAAAGTCCAATTCCAAGTGCCTTGATCAGGACACCTATGATGCGAATCGAGAGGAAGCCGCAAGCGAAACCACGTCGCGGGGCAACGTTGTTGGACGTTGCTACCGGATCGATGTTGCTTTCGGTATTGTTGATTCCGTCGCTTCATTTGTTGACCCGATCCCAAAAAATGCATCGCCGATTGAAGCTGCATGAATCGATGTTGTTCGAGGCAGATCAGTTGCTGCGACAACGAAAGATTTTACTTTCGGACCAAGTGGCGTTTGCGAAGGCATGGGCACGTCCAATGTCGACTGCAGAACGGTCAACAATTGTGACCGAAGACGGGCAGCAACTAGCCGCCAGTGTGCTGGTTCAACGTGATTCGACCTCCAAGTCGTCGAAGTTGTTAACGATTGCAACACAAGTTTGGCAGGACCGCAATCGCAATGGACGTGTGGATGAAGACGAGCCGGTGGAACAGTTGCAATCGCATTGGGGCGAACCATGAGCACGTATTGCAACCAAAAAACGCGTCGTCGCGGAATCAGTTTGATCGAAGTGATCGCATGCACGGGGCTCGTCGCTATTCTGTTCGTGCCGATCGCCGGAGTGATCCGTGCTTCGGCACGTTCGATTGCAAGTGCCCAGGCAGACGGGTCAACGGCCGAAGAACTGCAACATACTCTGACTTGGTTATCGCAAACGATTGACGATGGAACGGTCGTGAGCATGAACGCTTCGAGTTTGACTTTGCAGCGACGCGATGCCGCGATCGTCAAGGTTTTTCGTTCGGACAATCAATTGGTCATGAGCGATGGCAAGTCAATGGATGTCGTGCTCGCCGAAAACATTCTGGATTTTACGATTCGCACGATCGTCCAGCCCAAACCGTCAAGCAAAACCGTGGGACTCGAACTCGAGCTGGTTGGGCGGGACACAACGGATAATCGCAAGGTCGTCGAAACGTCGACGGTCGTGTTCCCGCCGCAAATTATCGAACCGAAAAAGGCGGGGAAATGATCAAGTTAAACCGCTTGCAGCCGTCCAGAAGAGCACGTCGTCGGACGGGTTCGGCATTGTTGCTGTGCACGCTTGCCGCGGCGGTGTTGTCGATGTCGGCAATCGCGATATTGAGGTCAAGTAAACTTGCGATCGCCCGCGTCGATGCACGACGAACGGCGATCCAAGGGCGTCACATCGCAGCCGGACTCGTGCAACGAGCGATCGCTGAATTGAAAAGCGATTCTAATTTTGAAGGAGAGATCGTTGCAGCGGGAACGACGATGCCAACCGCTCGCGTGGTCGTCAAGCAGCCCAGTAAGAAGGAGGCGACGCTGACGGTCTACTTGTATGAAAGATCAGTCTTCGCCGCGAAGGAAGTTTCGATCGACATCGACGAGCTAAAGACGAAGGGTAAATCGAAGGACCCAAAAGAGCCAAAAACAAAGTCAAAATAGACGAGCCGTTTTGGTAGCGGAACTCGTCAACGGCTTGTTGGTTTAGTCGTACGATGGACTTCCTAGTCCGTCGAATCCACCATTGACGGACTAGGAAGTCCATTATACCCCCCTTGCCGCAGGAAACTTCACTAAATCAACAAGCCGTCAAGAGTTTCGTCGATTTAATCCAAATGCAAATCGCCACGGTGAGCCGTGGGCCGTAAGGCACCGGGGCGTGCATGGGACCCGGCCGCTCACGCGTCGCGGCTCAATAAATCAACACGCCGTCAACCGTTTCGTCGCTGTTCAGCGATTCCGAGAACGTCCCTCGCGACATCCGGCAACGGCCAAACGAATGCATCCCTTCGTAGTGGATCTTGCTAAAGATCCTGCGGCGCATGGGGATCTTTAGCAAGATCCACTACGGTCATTTTGTTCCCTGTGGTCAAAGTGGGCAAGCCGTTTTGGTAGCGGAACTCGTCAAGAGTTTCGTCGATTTAATCCAAAAGCAAATCGCCACGGTGAGCCGTGGGCCGTAAGGCACCGGGTCGTGCGTGGGACCCGGCCGCTCACGCGTCGCGGCTCAATAAATTAACAAGCCGTCAAGAGCTTCGTCGCTATTCAGCGATTCCACGAACGTTCCTCGCAACATCCGGCAACGGCCAAACGAATGCATCCTGCGGCGCACGGGGATCTTTAGCAAGATCCACTACGGGATGTTAATTTCTTGTGGTCTGGTTGCTGGATCATTTTTTACTTAGATCGGCCATCGTTTTAAGATCGCTGTGATAGCCTTTGTCCGGATATCGGCGGCTATTAAATGCGGAATCGGTTCCTTCCCAGTTCTCGGTCGGATCGACGAATTGTGGGTCGTCAACCGAACCGGCGGCGTCTGAAATGATCGTTGCTTCCGCAGCGATTGGTCCATGCGACGTTTTACGAAATGCCTGTTTTGTGTCCGCGATAATGCAATCACGAACAGTGACCGGTAACTTGGCGCGGTCATCGGTTTGCACGGCCGCGCTACTGGATCCGATAAACGTGCACCGCTGTGCCAATACGGGGCCTCCGTTGCACCACAACCCCAGGACTCCGCCGCTCGCAAAACAATTCGCCAACACGCCGGTGGACCAAATACGGAAATTGCGTTTGTTGTTGATCGCGATACAGCCCAGCAGCTTGACGTCTTCCACCTTCAAATCAAAACCGGCGTCTTGGTTGCGAATGGCACGGCATTGGTAGAAACGGACGTTCTCAGCACTACCCTCGACGACAAAGCCGTCTCCGTTTTTATATTTCCCCTTTTGCAGTGGCATCATGTTGTTACGAGCCACACATTGATTGAAGAAGAATTCTCGATTGGGCGAGTCGCCGTTGTTGATGTTAAAGCCGAACGGCAGCAACTCCGTTTTCTCCTCCCACGACTCGTCGCCTTCGGAACAATCGGCAGTGCATCGCAACAATTCCACTCGGTCGCATCCCTGTTCGAAACGGAAACCATGTTTGGTGTAGCGGGTCAAATCACAGTCGACGAGTCGCAAGTCGTCACTGTCCGCGACATAGAACCCATAGCGAGCGTGACGGATGTCGACGTCCTCAAACAAAAGATGGGCACTGTCCTTTCCCTTACTTGCTTTCGCAATGGACACGCCGGTCACGTAGCCATCGATCCGTAGACCTTGCAAGCTGACATGGTCCACGCCAGCGGAGATCCGAACGGCGGTGGCACCTTTGTTCGGCGCGTCGGCATTCCAGGTGCCTTGTAGCACTGGCAGTCCCTCACCTTGATCGACCCCGATGACTTGTTTGGGGCGTTCTGATTCGCCTGGTTGGGTGATCGTGATCGTTGCATCGCGGTAGACGCCACTTCCAATCAGCAATCGGTCACCGGGGTTTAGACGATCGTCGACCGCGGTTTTCAGCGAATCGCCCGAGATCGCATGCTGCCAACTACTGCCGTCCATTCGTCCAGCGCCGTCCGGGGTGACGTAGACATCCACGCCCATCGCAGGAACCGCTGCTGCAGAAAACATCAAACCAAACATCGTCGCAATCAAAGGTCTCATTAACTCACTCGGTGACGAGAAAAAGGGGGCAGGGGCATCGTCCGTCGGTAGGAATACTTCGTATTCGCGAAAAAATACAAGGCACCAAGTATCGTCGGTGATGGTGGCGAATGCAAATACCACTCGCACTTTCGCCGGCGAATGCGGTTTGATGATTTCGCAGCGTTGATTACAGGCCGGAGGCCGACACGCCCTTTGCCGGTGGCGTGAGCCACCGGCTAGCGGAGGTGGGAAAGCATAGCCCAGCGGGCGACACACTCTGCCGTCAGTGTGTCGGCCTCCGGCCTTACTGCGACAGGTCGCCCCTGCACCGTTGGCTCACGCCAACGGCAGCCCATGTGTCGGCCTCCGGCCTATTCGCTTGCTGCTAGATCAGCGGTCTCCCAAGTGGGGGAGAGGTGGCAGGAAACCATCGCAACCTAAAAAGACGCCAACACCAAAGTTCCAGCAGCCCAGCGTAACGTTTCGCTCCCAGGCTAGAGCCAGAGAACGAGCGTCTTTTCGCTCGCGCTGAGCGAATAGTATCGATAAAACTTGCATCACGGAACGCAAGGTTCATTCTTCGATCAGCGCTTTGAAATCGGCTTCTGTCAAAACCTTCACCCCTAGTGACTGCGCCTTCGTCAACTTGCTGCCCGCCTTTTCGCCGGCGACCAAGTAGTCGGTCTTTTTGCTGATGCTGCTTGATGCTCGACCACCAAGTTTTTCAATCAAACCCTTGATTTCATCGCGTGTAAATTGTTGAAGCGTCCCGGTGACCACGAGTGTTTTGCCTTCCAGCGGACCACCACTTTCGTCGGAAACCTCTTCGCTGAGTTTGACGCCGACTTCGGCAAGTTCAGCGAAGACCTTTTTCCCATAATCGCTGTGCAGGAACTCGTGCATGCTTTTGGCGATCGCGTCTCCGATTTCATGAATCGACGCAAGGTCTTCGATCGATGCCGATTGCAGTTGCTCGATCGTCGGGTAGTGACGTGTGATTAGCTGTGCCACGCGAGGTCCGACATGACGGATCGAGATCGACGCAAGCACGCGGGCGAGTCCCCGATCGCGGCTGGCGTCAATTCCGGCGACCAAGTTTTCCGCATTCTTCTTGCCGACTTGGACGTCGATCATCTTGCCGTCTTTGCCTTTTCGCTGTTTCAGCCAGTTGACATCCGCAAGCTCTGGGATCGTCAACCGATACAGATCGGCATAGCTGGAAACGATGCCCCGCTGTACCAGCAAATCGACCAGTTCGTCACCGAGTCCATCGATGTCCATTCCTGGGCGACTGCCGAAGTAGATCAACCGTTGACGCAGCTGGGCCGGGCATTCGGGACTAGGGCATCGGATATAGACGCCGCCATCATCACGCACCAACTCGGTTCCGCAGACAGGACAATGCGTCGGAAATTGAAACGGAGGTCGCTCGGTTTTGCGTTCATGCTTTTCGACACGGACGACTTTGGGAATAATCTTGCCCGCCTTTTCCACCACGACCACATCGCCTTCGCGGACATCCAATCGCTCGATTTCGTCGGCATTGTGCAGCGACGCTCGTGACACGGTGGTGTCCGCGATGTCGACGGGTTTTAGATGGGCGACCGGGGTGATCGCGCCGGTCTTGCCGACTTGGACGCTGATTGATTCGAGTACCGTGACCGCTTCGTAACGCTCGAATTTGTAGGCTATGACCCAACGCGGACTCTTGCTGCGAATCCCCAATCGTTCACGTTGGTCGAATCGATTGACTTTGAAAACAATTCCATCGACCTCAAACGGCAAATCGGGCATTTCTTCTTCGAACAACGCCACCGCCTTTAACGCGTCGGCAGAGCTGTTGAACACTTGGACTTCCGGAGTCGGGGGAATCCCAAGCTTGCCAACTTCGGCTAAGAAATCGATGTGGTTTTCAGCGGTCATCCCCGTCGTTTCACCGACGCCATGACAGAAGAAGCGAAGTTTACGTTCCGCCGCTATCGCGGGGTCGAGCAGCCGAATGGTTCCCGCGGTGACGTTGCGTGTGTTTTTGAACGGCTCGGCCCCCGCCTCGGTTTGCCGCAGGTTTAGGTCCGCCAAATCTGCGTTGGTCATGTAAACTTCGCCGCGAACCTCGAGCACCTCGGGCGGCGTATCGCCGACCAAACGTAGCGGTACATCGCGGATAGTGCGTACGTTGTGCGTGATGTCGTCGCCGACTTGGCCGTTACCACGAGTCAGCGCGACCGCCATGTCGCCATGCTCGTAGCGGATCGAGGCAGCGACGCCATCGATTTTGAATTCCATCACCCATTGGATCGGCTCGCCGAGCGTTTTTTCGGTGCGATCGAAGTATGCCTTTAGCTCTTCGCGGCTGTAGGTATTGTCAATCGACAACATCGGCACCGAATGGGCAACTTGAACCAAGTACGGTACCGGTGCATCACCCACTCGTTGGGTCGGTGAATCGGCCGAGGCAAATTCGGGATGTTCGGTCTCGAGTTGCCGGAGTTCTTCGAGCAGTCGGTCGTATTGAAGGTCCGTGACCGCCGGGGTGGCCTCGACATAATACAGGTGATCCAAACGGCGGATCTCGGTGCGTAACTCTGCCACACGTTTCGCGATGGATTCGTTCACGACCGTGTTTCCTCCTGGGGATTGAAAAGAATTTCCAACTGCATCCGCCGATCCGGCCTTGTTTCCGTTTGCTTGATGCGACCTGCGAAAAAATGCACCACTTCAAAACCGTGGATCGGGTTTCCAAAAGCATACGGGAAATCGCAAGCTAAAAGGAAGACGGGGAATTCCGCGGCGGCTCGTGCGACGCAATTAACCCTGCGTTTGTCGAGTCGGCGTGTTGGTCGGAATCGCCGAGGCGGTTTCCAACGGCACAAGGAACTCGCTGCGTTGTTTGGCGATCGCGTATTCGGTTTCCGCACGCTGCATTTCCAACGCCGTTTCCGTACGCACCCATTGATCGTAAACCTTGCCTGAAATTACGCGGTCGCGTGGCGTCAGCAGTTCAGGATCGTAGGTCAATCCGGGATGATGTTGGGCTCGTTCCAATTCTGACAATGGCGTATTGCGTTTCCGCAATTCGGCTTCAATCTTGTCGATTGCCTGCATCGCCGACTCGCGAGCGATCCCCTTGGGAGCGGCATTTTTTTGAGTTCCAAATGGATCGTAATCGTCGCTCGCGGAGCTCCATTTATCCCACCAACTGAGCTTGGGACCAAATAGATTCGCAATGATTTGGTCGACTCGGTTTTGCATGTAACGTGACACGGCCCGGCTGCGTTTGAACAATGCGGTGGGAAAGATCGGATAATCCCAGATCGTGCGCGACTGTTTCGCGATGTAACGAAGGTTGGCCAACAATTGATACAACAGCGTGACCGATGCTTCGTTTTCTTGCATTTGACGATACGTCAGTCCATAGTTCAGCGAACGCTCGGCCAGATAATTCAGCTTCGGTAGCAGCGTCTTGACGCCTGAGGTGCCCCAAGTTTTTGCGTTGCGAGCAACTCGCTGCTCGTTGAAAAGATCGACAATGATCGAATCGATCAGTTCGCCGCCAATTTGGCGGATCTCTTCGGCGGTCAACGGACGATCGATGTAGTTTTCACGGAACCGGGGGAACGTCCGTTCGCTGACCAAGCGGATAAAACGATCGACTTTGTCCTCGAATTTGAGCGTCAGGAAAATACCGTGTTTGTTCGCTTGGCTGTTGATGAAATCGTCGCCGATGATGTCGATCGACTCGACTTCGAACAGCACTGCAGATCCTTTGCTGGAATCCAGCGAACGCCGTGCTTCGAGTTTGCCGATTTTCCGTTTGCGAAAAAATCCCCACGAGGTGTCGGTGTCGCCGGTGTCATTTCGATAGACGATGACCCAGCGGTGCAGAGGATCTTGTTTTCGCAGCTTGGTTTGCAACCGGACCGCTTGTTGTTCAAGCCATTGCGGTTTGGGTTGAAACAGAAACGTTCGTTTTTGAATCTCGAATTCGTGTACTGCACCGAGCGATGCGTCGGCGATCGCACCGGCGTCTGCGGTGATTCCACCGACCATGTCACCGGACCGCGCGACGTATTGATTCCAACGTTTGACCTGTTTCAAAAACTCTTGCTGGCTTTGAATTTGGCTGGCGGTTTTGACATTGCTGATCGGAATCAAATAGGACTGCAGTGCGGCATCGCCACCGCTGCGTGAATCGCCCACTACATAAAAATTGATGTCGAAATCTGCGGCGGCGATTAAGAACTGAGCCTTTGAGAGTTGCTCAAATGCGGTCTTTTTGCCCGCCGGAGTCTGGTAATAGTTGTTGGGAATGATGATCGTCATGCCACGCCACATTTCCAACATCGATTGGTCCGCTTGGATCTTGCGAGCCAAGTCCAAGAAACCATAGTAAGAAACGTCCCAAACATCCAAGCCGCTTCCAAAGTAGTCGGCCAATTCGGTCCACTTTTCGATGTCGTTGACATCGGTTTTCTGATTGGCAATCAACAAAAATCGCGATCCTTCGTCGCGGCGGAATCGTTCCGACACACGAATCGTTTCCTTGCGATAGTCGACCCGTCGATACTGGTCCCGCTGGGCACTCGATCCGGGATGTTGTAACAGCAGATCGACACCGAATGTAAAACATTGATAGGCGATCACATCGCTGTGTTCGCGAATGCCGATGCGAGTTTCGATCCATTGCGTTTCACCGGCGGCGAGATTGCGGACGGCGTGCCGGAATTCTTCGGCAAGCAGATCATGAGGATTGTCCGAGTCGTCAAAAAACAACAATTGGCTTTTGTCGATATCGCCATCGAGCAAGCGGATGCCGGCGCGAGCGCTGCGGTGGAACGCTCGGTCATCAAAGGTTTCGTCACCTATGTTTGTGATCGCAAATCGAACTCGAGTCGACTCGCCCGGCGCGAGGCTATTGAGCGCCGTGATCTCGGATAGCTGTAACGGAAATTGAACATCGACCTGCTCTTCGTTCTCGAAATCACGAAACGGTCGATGGATGCCGCTTTCCATGAACGCCCTTGGGTTCACATCGTGCCGAAGCCGGAAGGGTTGTTTCCGAGGAGCGTGGACGATCACGTTACTCCATCGCAGCGACAAGCAGGCATCATCAAACGTAAACGTTTCACCTGGTTCGAGGACCTTTGGCAATACCAGGTCGGTTTCGTCCGATTGGATCCAGGTATCGGACGGCAAGCAAATTCGAATTTGGTAGTTCGGGGGCGTTGGCATGCCACCACGGTTGCGGACCGTGATCCGCTCGAGACTAGCGAGACTGTTGGGTTCATAGATGCGGTACTCGCTAGCGATATCGAACGAGACGAGTTCCAGGTCATAAGGAGACGAGTACTGGGTTTGTCGGTCGCCAGGACCATGAACCACGATTCGCAAACGACCGTCGTCGCCCGGAATTCCATCGCTAGTCCGGTAAGACGATGGCGCACCATCACGACCGTCCGGCCCAGGGCTGCCGCCGGGGTTGGAGTGATGAACCGTGCGTGTGTGGCCGTTTTTGCCGCCGGTTCGATGCGTCGTGGTCCAGTGATAGCTTCTGCCTCCGCGTCCGCCCGGTCCCCCCTTTCCACCACGTCCTGGTTCGCCGGCAAAGCCAATGTCGCCGCCGGACAAGTCACCGGTAACGAGCATCAATAAACCGAGATGTTGATGGTCCAGTGTAAGCGTGATGTCACCGCCGTCGCCCCCGCGTTGTCCGTCGCCTGGATTGCCAGCGTCGCCACCATCGCCTCCGGGTCCACCATTAGTACCGCGGGAATAGCGGGTGGCATCGCGACCGGGACTGCCGGGTGCACCCGATTGTCCGTCGCCAGCGCGTCCGCCGTTGCCTCCTTTGCCGCCGACGGCGCGGATGAACACATAGCCGTGATCGCCGATGGTCTGTTGCAATTCAATCCGATGCGACGACCCATCGGATGTGACCGCCGTACCGGAAATCTCGACCGTTCCCCACTTTATGTCGTGTTTAGGATAGGTCAGTTTCAGCGTGGCCGCTGCGGCTCGTTGGCCTGCGGTTGCAGGACCAGCATCTTCGCCTCGCTGCCCATCTGCACCATAGCCGCGGTTTGGGGTGAAGATCGTCCTGCCGTCGCGGCCGTCGATGCCATCGCTACCGCCAAGATCGATCTCGGCAAGTGCATCGATCTCACCATCGGATGCAAAGCAACCGGGATCGTCGTCGTCGGGATGGGCAGCGGCATCAGCATTCATGCCTGCAATTATATCGCGTCCACGATTAGCCGGAGACGCTAGAGTGTGAGCCGTGCTGACGTAGCGAAACTCGCCAAGAGTTTCGGAGAGGGTTGGGCGCGAAGGAGGACGAAAGCCTTGATGACGATCGCGAGAGGGAAGACAACAGGCTGGCAGCCTGTGCTACGTTTTGGGAGGCAGTGCTACGTTTTGGGAGGCATTGGCGGATTGCCGCCTTGCGGGCGTGGCGCAGGTGATGCAGCCGGATTGGGATTCGCTGGTCGTGTCCGTGCGGTGGGACGGCGTTTGATCGGAGTCAACGCATGCTGAGCTTGATAGGCCACTTGGGCGATCAAGGAATCCACTCGGTTGCGGCAAATCGCATAGGCCGCCAGCGATGGGATGGCCACAATCAGCCCGCCGACCGTGGTTACCAACGCTTGGTAAATTCCTTCGGCAAGATCACCGGCTCCGGCAGCACCTCGGGTCGTGGCGACTTGTTGGAAGGCAAAGATCATCCCGGTGACGGTTCCGAGCAGTCCCACCATCGGTGCGATGTTGCCGATCACCGACAAGTATTCGATCCGTCGCATCAAACGAGCAGATTGTTCGGCCAACGAGTCTTCGACTGATTTTTCGACTTCACGCCATCCAAATTCCAATTCGCTTAGCCCCGACAACAACACGACGCTCAACACACTCGGTTCACGACGACATGCCGAATCGGCTTCGGCCGGCCGTGCGTTCAGCAACGCTTGGCGAACCGTGTCGCTGACTCCTTCGGGCAGGATCTCGTTTTTTCGCAGCGTCATCGTTTGGTCGAACACCAAATAGGCTGCCGCGATACTGAGTGCAAACAGCACCAACAGAATCATCAACCCGATCACGCCACCGCTGAGCACAATATCAAAAAATCCCGCCGCTTCGGGCGTGTCGGATTGGGCGATCAGAGCGATATGCGGTTGCAGCGCTGCACTCATAAGTGTTTGGGCGAGCCCGGTCGATTCATCCATGTTTATGACCTTTCGTCGTAATCGGCCGCGCCGACCGAAAGTAAAAATTCGGCGTCCGAGAGCAGCGGGTCATCCCAGCGGAGTCGCAGCACGCCTTCTTCTTGCAGATGGGTAATGGTTTGATGATGTCGCTCGCGAATCCGCTGTTCGGCGTGGTTAACGCGAGTGCGGCTTTGGGCCACCGACAGCGCCAACATCGAAATCAAAGCGGTTGGCAAGATCGCCAACAACAAACTTGTCAACATCATCGCCAACTCAGGACGTGGAAAGCGATCCAAGTCGCCTGAGAGTGTCGTCAGCGTCGAGAAACTGGCAACAAAATAGTCTCGGTACAATGCCACGACGGGGCCGGCCATAAACAACCAAAACACAATCGTCGCGACCAACGCGAACGCGACGGTCGCAAACCGCGAGATCGATACGCGGTTGACCTCTTCGTCAAAAATCGTTTGCGACATCTCTTGCAACGTGTCGATGCCTGCCAAGTAGGCAAGTTGCGAACGGGATTGATCGTTGTCGTCATCGTGCCATGCGGCCGCTTTGACAGGTTGCCGTCTCAGTTCGGCCAATTCGTCACGAAAACGGCTCGCCAGCGGCCCTAAGCGATCGGCGACCGCCGCGGCACTTCGTCGGCGAAGTCCATCGCGGACGTCTTGCTCGGCTCCCTGTTGAGCGGACAAATTTTTGGTGGTCGTCCAAACGGCGCTGACCAGCGATGGCAGCGATCCCGACAATGAGATCATCACACGATCCCAGGCCCCGTGGGTTAGATTCAATAGCCCAAGCAGCGACCGATAAGGAAACCAGAACGCGGCGGTTTCGGTCAACAACGCCAATCGCAAACGCGATCGCACGGCGGCTCGCAGCGGCCCGTCGCTGCCAATCAAGGATTCGGCAACCTGCGTTGGAATGGCGGTGGCTTCGCGATTCAGCCGCCGGACCGCGTTGGTCAATCCTGGCAATTGGTCGCTCAACACCCCATGCAACGCGGCACGAAAACGTCCGTCCAGTGCGGCAAGTCGGGTGCTGCGGCGTCGATCGCCTTCCCACAACTGTCCTAGCTCTTCTTGCAATCGCGAGGCAACATTCTCGGCAGCAGTCGTGGCAATTTCAGATTCGTCGCGACCTTCGATCTCGAAATCCTTTATCACGATCGGCCGAGCAATCACGCTGGTGGGCGCCATTTCACGCATCCGTTTGGCAAACGCGTCGATATCGGCGTCCAAACGATCATCATGTTCACGAACCGCATTGATCACCGGGATCACGATGCTGCCCTCACTGGCTTCGGCCAGCATGCCGACGGCGACACTGCGGATTTGGTCGCGTCGGACAACCAACAACATGGCCGAGGCTAGCGACAATGCTCGCGAGGCAACGCCGGCGATGGCACGACGATCGTCGGTCGATCCCGGCGCGTCGACCAGCATGTAGGTGATGCCAATCGATTGCATATGAGCCGGATCGCAATGCAAGTATTGCTCGTAGCGTGGATCCAGATCGGCGGGCGGCATGGGGCCAATCCAAACCAATTTCTCAGTCGCTTCGTCCGCGTTGTTACCGCTACGAATTGAATTGGCGGCAGACGATTTGCGAATCAATTGGCGGATCAACCACGATTTGCCTTGCCCGGTCGCACCCACGATCGCGATCACCGATGTGCCACTGCTGCGGTCCTGCAAGATCATTCGCCGTGCTTCGGCGTGATCGTCACACAATTCGAGTACTTCGCGGCCCGTTGGGCTGTCGGCCAACACGCTGGTGGCCGAATGACGCACGCGACGCAAGAACGTATCGCCCGGCAGACTGAGTGACTGATGCGGCGTCGTGGAATCGTCGTTGGCAGAAGGAGCTGAGGACACTTCAAACACTTTCAGAATTCAGTTTCATTGGACGACCCTATTGGACGACGACCGAAACGCGGTTTTAAACAATTGAACGATCGTAATACGGCATAAAGTCGTTGGCCGTTTGGGCGAACGCGGTGAAGCATTCTTCTTTATAGGGTTTGTGCTAATTTCACGTAGCGGAAGTCGTCAAGACTTTCGTTCCATGGTGTATGCGTCCCCCCGAAAGTCTTGACGGCTTGTTGATTTAATGAAGTTTCATTCGGCAAGGGGGGGATGATGGACTTTCTAGTCCGTCAATGGCGTATTCGACGGACTAGGAAGTCCATCGTACGACTAAATCAACAAGCCGCCCGCGACTTCCGCTACGGACCTCATTGATTTTCGCCGTTCAAATCACTAATCCCGCGGCACCTCGATACCTCGTACCAACGCTTGCAGTTCCTCGTCCGTCGTTCGTCCTTCGATCTCAGCTTCGGCCGTCAATTGAACGCGGTGTCGCATGGCGGGCAAGGTGATTTCGACCACGTCGTCAGGAATCGCGTAGTCGCGTCCCGAGAACGCTGCTAGGGCGCGAGCCGACTGCATCAACGCGATCCCCGCACGTGGTGACGCTCCGATATGGAACGCAGGCCAGGTCCGCGTTGCACGAACAATTTTGTTGATGTAATCAAGCAAGCTGTCTTCGATCAACACTTCGCCACACAATTTCATCGCTGCGATCAATTGGTCGGGGCTGGTGACCGTTTTGACCTCGTCACGCAAACGTTGATTCAGATCCACCTGCTGCGAGTGCATGCGAAGAATCTCGGCCTCTTGATCCGACGTCGGATAGTCGACTCGCAATTTGAACATGAACCGATCGAGTTGAGCTTCGGGCAAATTGTAAGTGCCTTCGCTTTCCAGCGGGTTCTGGGTCGCCAAAACGAGGAATGGCCGCGGCACACGGTGGCTGGTCCCGTCCACCGTGACGCGATACTCCTGCATGATTTCTAGCAGAGCCGCATGTGTTTTTGCGGGCGAACGGTTGATTTCGTCAGCGAGTAGCAACTGAGTGAATACGGGGCCGGGGCGGAATCGGAATTCGCTTCGCTGCATGTCGTAGACCGGGGCACCGGTGATGTCCGAGGGCATCAAGTCGGCAGTGAATTGAATGCGTCCAAATTCGCAACCGAGAGTTTGGCCAAGCGTTCGCACGAACAAGGTCTTGCCAAGTCCAGGGACCGATTCGATTAGGACGTGACCGCCTGCGAATAACGCGGTGAGGGTGCCCAGCACCAACTCGTCTTGGCCGACAAAGAGCTTGCTGATCTCGGTTGAGATTTTGGTAAACAGCTGCTGAATCGGTCGCATCTTTGTTGACCGCGTGGCCGCCGGGTTGGGTGCCGACGCAGGCACATTGGTTGCAACCGCCGTGGGGATCGGTGGCGGTGGCCCAGGCTGGGATCCACTCGGCACGGGAGGCGCACCGCGATCGGCGATCCCGGGTTCGCGTTGGGATTTGGGCTGCGCGGACGAGAGCGGGTCGTTCGAAGGTGGGAGATTGCTCAAGAGTTCGCCGTGGTGTCAGAGTCGGTTGGGTCGAGAGAACGAGTGGTTTGACTTGATGATGGAGTATGACTGCCGGCGGCCGGATCTGGTAGGCCGGGCGGCGGAGCTGATTTAGCGGTCGCGGGATGCAACGCAGGGCTGTGGATCGTTTCGTGTGCAGGTTCCGGCAACACCCAGGGGCCTTGCGTTTCGCCATGAATTCGCCGCATGTACTCGCTGATGCGATGACGAGCAAATTGTTCACCACCGGCGCGGTTCATTAACGCGGCGACGGCATCCAAGTGGTCGCCAAAGCTGCCTTTGACACTGTACCGGACGTGGCGAGCGCGACCGAGCGACGGCAACAACATCAAACAAATCACCAAACCCAATAGGGCCGCATGGACGGTCACCAAGCTCATCGGCCACGTGGTCAACAGTTCCCATCCGGACGCCTTCGGCACCCCCGGCTTGGATTCGCTGACGGGCAGGATCAGCGGATCAACGCTGATGAAACCCGCACTCGGTGATGACGACGACGGCGGCAGCGAAGTCAGCACGAGTTGGTCGGCTAATTGGACCGCAAGCGGTTTGGTGAACGCATAGTTTGTTAGCAGCGATCCGCCGGCGACGACAATGATTTGTGAACCGTTCCAGCGGTTGGATTGCACTTGGGCAACGACCGTCGTGCCCGATTGGTCTTGCAGCAACGGCCGCAGGGTGACCGGAGTGTCCGTGACGAGGTTGTCGCCAACGAACACCGTCGTGCCCTGCGTCGTTGTACCTTGCGTTGTCGTGCCCTGTGTCGTCGTCGCTGTGGTGGTCGTCGCTGTGGTGGTCGTGTTCGCTGATTTCTTGGCTGACTTGGGTTTGGAGTAGGGTTCGATTTGGTGCTCGATCGTGTACGAATTGGTTTCGCCGGACTCTAGGGCGATCGTTTCCGACCATTCACCATCGAGCTCGGTCAGCGGGTGACCGGCCGACAAGGGAGTCGTGGTGAACCAGCCGTTGGACTGAGTCGCACTTCGGTTCAGCCGTGATTGGATGCGTCGGTTGATGCTCTTGGCAATGCGTCGGCGATATTCCAAGCGTTGTTCGGGCGGGGCTAACTTGCTGGCGTCGATCCAATAATCCGTCTCACTCCCGCTGTCGGGGATCACAAAAATCAACGTGCGATCGCCTTGGGCGAGCCAGCGATCGATCCAGCGTGTGACACGGGGGGAAAAACCGCTAAAGGAAGCCGGAGTCCAAACGAGGGCATCATTGGTAATCACACGTTTGGAAAGCCGCGAGACATCACGGTGTTGGAAACCGGCGTTTTTGAACGATTCACGCAAGGCGCCGAAGCCATTTAAACTTTGCGTTCCATTGCGACCTGAGGAATCACCGTACTTTGTCGACAACCCGCCGCATCCGAGGGTGGTAATGCTAAGGGCCGACAATAGAAGTATCCACGGAATCCGCGAAGGACATGACTTGACGTTACCGTTTGATCGCACCCGCATCATGCCGCCACCTCGTGATGCGAGTGGACTTTTCGCTCGAGCGTTTCGTTTTGATTCCACAGATCACGGAATTCCGTATCGGTGATCTGTTGACGACCAAAGTAGGATCGTTCAAACGCCGTCGTGGTTTCCTTTAGTAGTGAGCCAAGTTCAGGATCGGCGGCACGACATTCACGCACGTATTTGCCGTTCGTTTTGCCGCGGTTCAGTCGGATCAGCGACGAACGATCTAACAACAGTAATTGATGGGCGAACAACAAAATCACCGCTTGGTCGAATTGCCCCAAACTCATCAGCCGCGCCGCTTCGCTGCGAAGATTGACATCGGTGCGGCGCAATTCCGCAGGCAGATGCTTCATTCGTTCGATCATTTGTTCGTCGGGGCCAGCTTGTTCATCCGCTGCTGTGGTTTTGGACGAAGCACTCAAATCGATGTCGGCTTTGGACAATGCGTAAATCAATGTGCCGACAAGCCCTGCGATGATCGCCGCCAACAACATCCAGGCGAACAGATTGCCAAGCGTTAGATCGGTTCCAAACAAACCGTTCGTGGTCGTGCCGGTCGTTGTGGTCGAGGCTTTAGGAGTCGATTTTTTGGCGACCTGTTCCGCCTTGGGTAACCAACGACTATCGCGATGTTCGGTATCGTCGACGCTGGTTTGCACTGCAACCGGGACGATTTTTCGCTCGTCGGGGTCGAACCAAACCGTAGACGACAATGCGTTTTCAGCGAACGAAGGTTGCGGCTGGACACTAGCGTCTTGCCGACCAGCGTCTTGGCCGCTAACTCGTTGGTTCACTTGGACGACCAAGCTTGCCATGATCAGCAACATTGCGATGCGAGGCAAAGGGAGAATGGTTTGCATCATGACGCCCCCGGACCATTTGGAACTACGGGGCCATTTTGAACCACCGGACGGTTTTGCATCGGCTGGGCTGTGTTTGCCTGGGTATTGGCTGCCTGGGCAATGGGATGAGTGACGGCGGCCGACGGATTTGCAGTCGCCGACCCGGAACCCGATAGCCTCGCCGATCCTTGGCCTGCTGTTCTACCACGACCCGCTGCGGGAGGTTGATGATGTTGAGGGCGCACCGACAATCCCGCCTCTTCGCCAAACTGTCGCATCGCTTCAGCGCGGATTGCCAATTCCACTTCCCAACCCTCCAGCCGGATTCGGGTATCCAGGTAGTTCAGTAATCGCATCACCACGCTGACTCCTGCGACCAACCATAGCGCCGCGGGAAACATCACGATCAGGAAGAACAGATCCCAATCGGGATTGCCGGTCGCGATCACGCGAACGAACAACATCGAGCACAGCACGCTCATGAAGATCCAAAACAGAATGAAAGACGACGCCAAAAATCGGCCTCCCAAATCACCCGCCATGGGTTGATGCAGTGCCTTGCTGCGGCGAGACAACGTGATGTCGGTCGCGGTTTGGCTGCGAAGCGGACACTGTTCAAGCAACAGGATTTCGGGCAGAAATGGACGGTTGCTGCGCACCAAGGTGACGGCGGCCAGAATACAAAGCGGAATCATGCCATCCCAAAACCAATCCGCAGGTTGCCCCAGCCGGAACAAACAAACCACCATCGCCGGGATCGCCCAGCGCATCACCCCCAGCACCCACAACCAACGCCAAAAGTACTGTTTGGCATCTTTGAACACGCTGGTCCAAGTGGGGCGGCTTTCAAAAACGGCTTGGCCAAGATAGATCGTCGTGGCGACACCTGCGGCGGGCGTTTGCAGGATGACCAACAGCACCATCCAGCACGCATATCGCCAAATTTCTGCGACCGCGTCGGGATCGTCGGCGCCATAATCCGATTCAGTAATCGGGATCCAATACAGTAGCAGTGAATTGAGGATTGCCCACGGAGCCGCGCCGGCAAAAAAGCCAATCCCAATTGCCGCGGGATAACGGCGCAGCATCACTAAGGACAAATCACCGATCTCGGATAACGTCCGGCGTCGGACAACCACATGGGTGCGATCAAGTTGCATGCGTCACGTGCCCCAGCGAACGTTGACCACTTGCGTCCGAGTCGATCGTGGTTGACTCGTAACGCGGCGAATGCGAGCCGCGTGAACGTTTGGGCCACGGGAACCCAAGAATCACAAAGTAAAAACTAATCATGCCCGATGACATGATCGCCCAGGCTGCTTTGAAGATGAACGGAAGTGGGCTAGGAGACAGGAATCCTTCGGTAAACGCCGCCAATACGAACATCGTTGCCGCTGCGGCCATCACCGGAATCGCTTGGATCGCACTGCGGCGTAGCGAATCAATTCGGTTCAGCCCACCAGTGCGAAACCATCCGACGCCAAGCCGCAACCCAGCCGCCGCGGACAAGGCGATCGCGGTCAATTCGAACGGTCCGTGGGCGGTGACAAACTGAAAGAAGTTGTCGCCTCCGGTCACATCAGGGCGGGCCATGTAACCAAACGCGACGCCCAGCACGACGGCGTTGTAGGCCAGTTTGAACAGACACGGAATGATCAAAATTCCCGAGGCGAAACAGGTCAATCCGATGCCGGTGTTGTGGTTGATGTAAAACCCGGCCATCGAAACATAGTGGTCGAGCGAACCGTTGAGTTTTTGTTCGTACATCGACTCGAGATTTTCCAATTGGGTCTCGCCCATCACGGCATTGGCAAATCCGGGGAACCGTTGTTCGTCGTAGCCCATGTACATGGCAAGCGTGAAGAGCCCGAAAAACAGAATCGTGGCGACTCGCACGCACGAGTCGGCAAAGATCTGCCGCGGAGCTTCGTAGAACAACACGTCGACCCATGTGGACGGTTCAAATTGGTTCGCTCGATAGAGTTGATTGTGTGCCCGCGCAACCAGTTGGTGTAGGTAGGTCACCGTGTTAGGAGGCAATTGGTAAGCGTCGGCCAGTGCGAGGTCGGCGCAGGCAGCACGGTATAGCGTCGAAAATCGTGCGATCCCTTGAGCACCGCGATGTTCAGGCCCGCCCGCACGATCGGTGCGGCCACGCGATTCCATCGCATCGCACAGCGATTCCAGTTCGTTCCACTGGACGCGACGCTTGTCTAAGATCGAGGCGACATTCATGAGGGAGCCCGCATCGGTGTCAAAGGTTGGTTGGCTGCCAAGACTTGCGTTGGTTTGTTCGCATCTTTGGCCAACGGGCTAAAGTCCGCCAGATTTCCCAAATCCGGAAGCTCGCCCGATCCGTCCGCGAGGAACGTTTTGTAGTACAACGAATACATCAACAAATCGGGATCGATGTCGTTGCGAAATTCAAAACGTTCGATCAAGGGGATCGTCAGGTGTTTGGCAATTTCGCGTCGACGCGCCGGAGTCAAATAGTGACGTCGTTCCGCATAGATCGCCAACGTTTTTGCCATGCTTCGCGAAACCCGGTAATCAGCGGGAATGAACGATGCCAACGCGGGCACTCGTGGGTCGTCGACTTTGGCGATCGGCAATCGCCAACTCCGCTCGTCAACGATCACCATCGTGCCGGCCGCCAAATCACCAAGTCGTTGCATCCGACGTGTGAAGATCATCGACAACAAACAAACCATTGCGGTGGGGATGATGAACGCCGGCGGTGCATCTTCGGCACCCAAACTCGATAACGGAGCGGCGGGCAGAAAATCCGCGATCCGCAACAAATTGCGGATCAACGCCCGTTTGCCGGTGATCGGACGGCCTTCAATATCGATGACGCGAATGCCGGTGGCCCATTTGCCCACCGTGCGTCCGTTGAAATACGTCTCCAGCGTGGCTCCGTAGAACCAGCTGACCACGAAATTCAAGATCAACGCTCCGGCGCCGATGAACGGACCAAAAAACTGCAGATCCAGCAAGGAGCCGGTGATCAACATCAACACGACCACCACAATGATGATCAGCCAGCGGATCGCGACATCAATCAAATACGCTGGCAAGCGGCGAAACGGCCCCGCCAACTGGTAATTAAAGGCGATGTTTTCCGGTGTCACTACCGCGATCGTCGTGTCGAGTGCAGCAGGGACGCTCATGCCGAGGCTTGGGGCTCAAATTGAAGGTTCAAATTCTGCAATTCCGTTCACCAACCATTATCAGGTGAAGCCCCCTCGTCGTGCAACCACGGCGCTGTCCGAATCGTGGGATCCTTAGCATTTTCACGGGCCACCCATTTTGATGAGCCGCCCGTTTTGACATGCCACCCAACCAAAGCCCCGGACCGTCGTCGTCACCGCGATCGACTACGGCAGCGCGACTTGCGAGTGGTGGCTCAGATACGAAAACAGGTCACGGATTTCATGCTCGGACAGCGTATCGAGCAATCCTTCGGGCATCGGCGATTTATCGGTCACCTTTTGCTGTTCCACTTCGCTGCGGGGGATCGTCATCCGTTCCGTTGCGGTATGAATCGTGATCGTTTGATCGGATTGGTCGGTCAGCAAGCCATTGATCACGCGGCCATCCTCGAGCAACACAATGGTCATCCGATAGTTCTTGTCGACCACCGAACTGGGGTCGACGATGTTGGACAACAGGTAGTCGAGGTTGCTGCGGTTGCCGCCGGAGAGGTCGGGGCCGACTTGGCCGCCTTCGCCGTACAATCGGTGGCAATTTTGGCAATGCTTTTGAAACAGAGCTCGGCCGGCGCTGCGATCCGCGTTTGACAATACCTCAGGAGTCAATTCGGTTTTCAGTTTCTCGATCAAACGCTGTTTGTCTTCGGGCGATTCACGTACCTCGCCCCAGACTTCGCCGATTCGTCGATTCAGTGCGTCGTCACCGAGGCTTTGGATTTGCCGAACATGAAACGCCGATAAATCTTGACGAGGGATCTTGCCTTTGCCAATCGCATCCAACAACTCGTTGGCGAATGATTTTCGAGACGACAGCAGTGACACGATTTGAGGTTTATCGGGGCCACGGAATCGGTTGTATCCCGACACCAGCGTCACGGCGACTTTGGGATCGTCAAAGGTTGCCAAGCCTTTGGCGGCCAAAACGTTCATGCGTGCGTCGTTGATCAATTTCTCGCAGACCGGTCTCAATTCCTTGCTCTGGCTTTGGATTAAGGTTTCCAGTGCAGCCAATCGAGTCTCGAAAGCGATCGGTTCGTTGGAAGATTTGTCGGATCGACCGAGTGCGATTTGTTTGACCTCGTCCATCGCACGACCATCACCAAACACCACGCTTAATTCGCGAATCAGCGGGCGAAGTTCGTCGTGGTCCAGACGATCGATGAGGTCCCATGACTTGGGCCGCTCGGCCGATGCCCAGCCGCGAAGCCCGTCACTGACTCCGCGTAAAACGGCAAGCTGAAAGCGGTGATCGTTGCTTTCGGACACGTTAGTTAACAACGAGTCAATCGCGGCAGGCGATCGCGTGATTTCCTCTGCCAAACAGCGAGCAATCAGCTGAGTCAAACGAGGTTGCTGGCTCGTCGATGCCACCGTGACCAGTTCGTCGTGGTGGTTTTGTCCGAGCGGCATCACGCCGTACCAAATCATCAGCGGGATGTTGTGATCGTCGGCGTCCTCGATTCGCATCGCCAGCGGTTTGGCCAATGTCGCGCGGTGTTGCAGCGGCAATCGCTGCAGCGTCGACGCCAACGCGAGGCGTACCGCCGCAGAGGAGTCCTGGCTGGCCATCAGGGCAAAACGCTGGGTCAATGTCTTGGAACTTGCGGTGATCGAATCCGGCAAATCCGATTTCCAGCCCGCTCCCATCACATCATCGATCTGCCAAGTCTCGCTGAGCAGCCGAATGGCCCAGACACGGACCTGTTTATGAGGGTGGTCCAGCAACGCGGTCAAGCCGTCTGGTGTGGTCGCACCACACGCGTGCAGCGTCAATAGTGACTGAACCGCCGTCGCTTCGTTGGTATCGTTGGCGGAAAAAATCTGCTGCAGTCGTGCGGTTGCCGCTGAAATGTCGTGGCCCGCATTGGCTCGTCCGACTAACACCATGCGAGCTTGACGTCGTTGCCAACGGTTGCCCGGTAAATGAGCGTTCGCCAGATCGGTCGCCGACCATTTGGCAACGTCGGTGAGTCTTGTGTCCGTCCGCTCGTCTGCTGGATCGTCGTAGCTGATTTTGTAAACGCGTCCGCTTTCCCGATGCACTCCGGTGTGTTCGTGGCATTCACCGGTATCGCTCCAATCGATGGCAAACACGTTGCCGTCGGGGCCGGTGCTCAGGTCCATGCCGCGGAACCACGGATCTTTGGCCAGCATCATGTCGGGTTCGTGTCGCAGCACGTAGCCGCTGCCGTGTCGCTCGATCCGTTCTTGATTGGCGCGTCGTCCATGGAAGTTGAACGTCAGCAATTTGCCGACGTAGGCGTTCGGCCATCGATCGCCTTGATAGATCAACGTGCCGCAGTGGGCATGACCGCCACCGAAATCGTTTGCCGCACCATCACGCGACTTGGTCCAACTTTGCCCGGTATCGAAATGCCAATGGTCGGCGTGCATTTCGATCATCTCGTAGGCGCGTCGGTTCGGATCGAGTGTGAAGGGGCGTGGGAAATGGGCTCCTGGGATCATGTGCCACAAATGGCCGTTGACGGTGTTACAGAAAAACATTTCGCCGACGTCGTTCCAGTCGTGTCCCCACGGGTTGGTCGTTCCCGCCGTCAAAACTTCGACGATTTCATGTTTCGGGTGATAACGCCAAATGCCTCCTTCGAGTGCCGGTCGCTGATCGCGAGGCGTCTCGGGTTTACCGATTCGTCCTGGGCATGAACCGCCGCAGCGACCGTACAACCAACCATCGGGCCCAAAGCGAATTCCGTTAGCAAAGTTGTGATAGTTTTGCTTGGCCACATCAAAGCCATCCAATACGACCGTGCCGGGGCCATCGGGAACGTCATCGCCGTTGGCATCGGGAATGAAGATCAGCTTGGGAGGGCACATCAACCAAACCCCACCGTGGCCGACTTCGATTCCGGTCAACATTTGCACGTCATCGGTAAACACAGTGCGGCGGACGCGATTTGTCGACGAGTCTTCCGTCGCATTGTCCTGGTTGGCGGGATCGAGAATGATGACCCGGTCGCGCAGGTCAAGTTGAAAACGTTGTTGGCGTTCTGCATAGGTAAAATTCTCTGCGATCCACAACCGTCCACGCGAATCCCAAGCCATCGCGATCGGGTTCATGACGTCGGGTTCCGATGCAACCGTCGTCACTCGAAATCCGTCGGGGACCGTGAAGGTACGGGCCGCCTCGGCGGCGGTCATCACCGGAGCCTGTGCGAGCGGTTCGGTGTTAAACAGCGGAGGAAACTCGGCGTTGGCAGTGGCGTTCGCCAGCAGGAATATCCCGAGCAACAAAATGCGATGCATCAACCAGTTTCCTTGTACTTTTTTTCAATTCATTGTCGCGACAGCGATGGCGGCGATAGCCCCAGACGCAAGTCCGGAGGACGACGTCGCCTCTGTTGCGGGCCTACTCGCAAAGCGACGACTGTTGTCCAGTCCCGGTGGTCCATCGCCGCGTACGCCCGCGTTTACTGTCGTCGCGTTGCGACCTGCTTCGCTTTGGTTTCCCAAACCCGGACTGGCGTCCGGGGCTACTGCTTGTCGTCACTTTGTGACGAGTCCAGTCGCGAAACGCCGAGACGAAAACCACTCCCAAAATAGCCGCTGACGCATTCTAGTCGATCACCGAAGCGGGTTTGGGTTTCGGCGCGTTCGGATCGGGTGGGTTTTTCGGGGGTGGCGGTGGCGGTCCAAGTCGGATGCCGCCGTCGATGTGAGTCGTATAGACCCAATCGGCCGGTTGCGGTTCCCAGCCCGCGAGCACGCCTTCGTCGCTAAACAGTCCTCTCGCGGCCACGTAGACATCAAAACTGTCGGGCAACACGTGAAAGCGTCCGTAGTACTTGGTCGTATCGAGTTGGCTGAGTACTTCACGGCGAATTTTCGAGCGTGGGTTCAGGATCGCGGATTCGTTCGCACCGCGGCCTTCGCGAGGGATCAAACGAATTCGCGGCCACTTGTTCGATTGCACGAAGTACTCGACGTCAAAAAATTCGTCCTGGTCCTTTAGTTTTTCGTACACCGCCGCGAACTTCTCCGGATCGATGCCGGCAACGGGATCACGGTCGAGACCGCCACGCTGGATGATCGCCTTGGCTTTGAGTTCCGCTCGCTTGCGAAAGAATTCTGCATTGACGGGATAGACCAAATTGTTGACACAGATAAACGTCGCCTCTTTGGTCCCCGGTGGTGCGGGTCGCGGGTTGGGAATGCTGACCTTGATATCGGGGGCAGCTTGCCGCCGAGGCGTTTTGTCGAGGATGGCTTCGAGTTCCGCTTTACGCTCCAGCGAGGTTGCGATCAAGGTCTGCATCTTCTCTCGCTGCTCTTTGGTATTGGCAATCTCGGCAGCCTTCTTTTCTGCCATTTCGCGATCCGCTTGGATCTTCATGGCAAATTCGTTCATTTGCTTTTTGCGATCTTCAATGTTTTTCTTCCGCCGAGCGAGCAATTCCTTGCTCTTTCGCAATTCTTCGCGCTGCGCATCGGCATCGATATTCAAGGGATCGACAAGCATTCGGTTTAGTTCGAATGCCTCCTGCTTTTTCTCGAGCAGTTTCTTTTGCAGTTCTTCGATCTTTGCCTCGTCGACCTGAGATTCCTCGGTAACCCGTGTCACTACCTCCGCGACACTCATTTGCGTCACGATCAAGACAAGGACCAAGATACCGACGACGTTGGTCATCGTGTCGAGCAGCGAATCCAAGCCGCCGTCTTCGTCATCATTGCTGGATTGGCGTTTCATTGTTCACGCTCCGTTTTATTAGAAGTCGCAAAGGCACTCAAATCGATCCGTCCTTTGCCGACCACCGGAATTTTGCCGTTACGGATGCCACGACTGTCACACATCTTTTTGGCCGCGCGATAGACCGACAATCCGTCGCTGCGGACCAAGAACACAATCGTATCGTCTTTGCCATTCAGTGTGGTTTCTAATAACGCGATATAGTCCGCGTCCTTGGCCATTTCGCTTGCGCGGATTCGTTTGGGCGGTTGTAGGTGATGCATCACGATCGCCCCTTCGGCGCACTCGACGAAGTGCGGCACAAAGTTCAATCCGCTGCCTTGCGGCAACACGGTCACGTTGGATTCGGCGGCCTCGGCCCGCTCGGCCGCCTCTCGCTCGAGCTGTGCCAGCTCTTCCTGCAACGCTTCGAGTTCCGCTTTCATTTCGCTGGCGGTTTCGCGTTCTTTTTCGCTGAGCGTTGGAATGACGATTTTGACCTTCTCCTGCTCAGCCAGCTGCTTTTCAATCTCCTCTTGCTCCTTCAGCAGTTCCTCAAGCTGCTCGAGCGTGATGTTCAGCAGCTTCTTTTCTTCTCGCAGTTGCAAACCGGTTGAATTGGAAACTTCGATTTCACGTCGCAGTTCGGCGACCTCTTCGAGCGTTTCGTCGAGTTCCTTTTGGGATTTTTCGAACTGCTCAATTTGAGCAATATCGGGTGTGTCGGTTTGCGCAAGTGCAAGCGTGGCGATCATCATCGTCAGCACCCCAATCACACTGGCAATGATGCTGAGGAACGGAAACAGCGAGATGTCGTCGTCGGAGGCTCTCGGTCGGCGTGCCATGATTAACCTCGCCCACGTGTCAGTGATTTCTTGCTGAACCATCCGTTGCGGCTTGGTTCGGGCTGAGCCGCGACTTGTTGAACGACGACTTGTTGGTCGCCAAGTCGTTCGAGCACTCCACTTAAACTAGCCAACCCCGTTTGCACGCCCGACAAATGGTTGGTTAGCGAGGTATTGGTTTGCGAGAACGTTTCGTTGACGTGGGTTTGCAGGGTACTGGTTTGTTCCGCCAACGAGGTCAAGGTTTGCTGGATCTTGTCTGCCGCATTGGCCATCTGGTCCAATTGGGCCTGCAATCGGGCCTGTTGGTCAAGCTGCTGCTCGTGCAACACGTTGACGTGTTTCTGTTGCTGTTCTTCGATTCGCTTGTTGACCTTATCCCAACCCGCCGAGACTTGATCGGTCAGGTGGGTGCCGATGGTATCGAGTTTTGAGAGCCACTGTTCCATTTCGGCATGATGGGTGCCCAGGGCTTGTTCGACCGCTTTTCGGAAAATGTCCGAATCACCGTCGTTTGCGTTACGCTCGCCGGTGCCTTCGCGACCGTCGTTTAGTCGACGCAGCAAGTTTTCATTGCAATACTCGTCCACGCTGGTGATCAAATCCTCTTCGCTCTTTTGCAATGCGGACGCAGGAATTTTCACAAGCATACTCATGATCAACGCCAACAGCGTTGTGTCGAAAGCGGTGCCGAGTCCGCCGAATACGTCTTGCAGTGCCGCCTTCATCGCGTCCATGCTGCCGCCGCCGCTCAGGCTGGACGCCAAACTTGCGACCGCCGCGCTGACCCCCATCACCGTCCCGATGAACCCCAGGATAGGCAGCGACCAAATGAACACTTTCAAAATGGTATAGCTGCCGGCGACGTTGTTGGCGTCGATCGCCGATTGCGATTCCATCATCGTGACCGTTTCGGCTGCACTTTTGCGAACACGAAAATGTTCAATCCCACGGACGACGCGGTTGATCAGAAACGTATCGCTGCTGGCGCCGGGAAGCTCGTTGATGTGCAGGATGAATCGATCGATGGAAGCCACGGTGATCTCGGGTGAAACCTCTGTCGGCAACACATCCAACAGCATGGCGTCCTTCTGTTTCTTCAGATTCAGCCACTTCAGCCCCAAGATCGCCAACGCCCAGAACATCAGCAGCGTCGTTGGAAACGGGACCGGTCCCCGTTGCCAAAACAATTGCCCAAACGCGGTGTCACGGATCGGGTAGGTCGCCCCGTACCACAATAGGGCGATGCCGCCGCCGATCAGAAAGCTGAGCACCAAGCTGACGTCGCTGCTGGCGGAGTCACTGCTGCTGCTGAACCAGCTTTTTTCGCGGCGACGTCGTTTGACGGCCTTCTTGGCCGGGGCCGCCGTGGTGGCCGCCGTTGTTTGGATCGCTGGTGTGACAGCGCCAGGGCGTTCGGTGCTGTCAGTTGCGGCGGAGGACTTTGCACGTGATTTTGCGGATGCCGGAGTCTCGCTGACTTGGATGCCGGGGAAAGCGGGTTCGGGTTCCGGCGGAGCGGTCTCGGGAATTCGCACTGTCGCTCGGCAATAGGGGCACGCGCGACTCTTGCCTGCCAGACTCTCAGATACCTTTAACGATTTGTTACAGCCAGGACAGGAGATCTTGAAAAAGGACATTCGGTTTCCGCAGAAGCAGTGGGGGGAGGCAGAGGTGGGAGAAGCAACGCAATTTGCGTCATCATGTTATAAACAGAGGCGGATGAGGAATCAAAACGATAGCGGCGTGCAAAGCAGGCAATCTTGATTGTACGCCGGAAATATTGTCTCGTCCGACAATATTCAACGTATCCGACCGCCGGTTCGTACCCGTCGAGTGACAGGGATTCTAACGAAATACGTGGCGTCTACACCAAATGCCGCCGCATGGGGGGGGCTGCAGGTTTGGTTCGCTGTCGTGGTCAGCGCAGCGACCGCACTTCGTAGCGAAACTCGTCAAGAGTTTCGGGGGGGATTTCTCGTGGCTACCTTCGCCAGAAGGTGGTGACTGATTTACTGAGCCGCGACGCGTCAGCGGCCGGGGCCCACGCACTACCCGGTGCCTTACGGCCCGCGGCTCACGGGTGCGACCTGTATTTGGATCAATTTAAAAAGCCGTCAAGAATTTCGCGGCGATTTTCTCGTGGCTACCTTCGCCAGAAGGTGGTGACGCGGGTTGAATGGCAACGAATTGAATCGCAACGATCCACGCTCTGGCGAGCGTCGCTATTGAAAATCAGGAGATCGCGATCACCCATTTGGGCTGCGGTGATGGGCCGGTCGTGTGGCTGCGAACTACGCGACTAGATCCAAGATCCGACGCATTTCGGCTACCGCGTCACGCATGCCCACCATCACGGCGCGGCTGACGATCGAGTGACCGATGTTCAATTCGATCATGTTGGGGATCGCCGCCACAGGGCGTACGTTGGCGTAGTTCAGCCCGTGACCGGCGTGCAGTCGCATTCCCAGTTCCGACGTCTTTTCACCAGCCGTTTTCAATCGTTTGAGCTCTTCGGTTTGCTGTGCACCACGAGCCAGTGCATAGGGTCCCGTGTGCAGTTCGACGGCATCCACCCCTAAATCCGCGGCCGCTTGGACCTGTTCCAAATCGGGGTCGATAAACAGGCTGGTCAGAATGCCTTGGCCTCTCAATTTTTCGATGGCATCTCGGATACGACCTTTGTCATCAACAACATTCAGTCCGCCTTCGGTCGTGACCTCTTCTCGGCTTTCGGGGACCAACAGCGCCCAAGTCGGTTTGACCCGACACGCGATCGCAACGACTTCGTCAGTACAGGCGATTTCGAGATTGGTTTTGACGGTCACGGTTTGCATCAGCACCTCGACGTCACGCTCTTGGATGTGACGACGATCCTCTCTCAGATGGAACGTGATTCCGTCGGCGCCGCCTTGTTCTGCGAGTGCCGCTGCGATTACCGGATCGGGTTCATAGGTACGCCGTGCTTGGCGAACGGTTGCGACATGGTCGATATTGACGCCGAGTTCAATCATGTTCAGAGGAGCATTCAAAATGGGGGAATGGGGGCTTTGTTCATTGTCAGTGCGGCTCGAATTACAATCCGAAACGCGACTGCGGAAACTTACAAACAATCAATCAGCTCGCGTCGCAACCAGCGGATCTCTTCGGAGATGTCGGCCGCCAGACTTCGCTTTCGCATCGCGTCCGGCAGCACGCTCCAGGCATACGTTTCGACTTCGAGGTGGCCGACAAAATCAATCGACGTGTCGCTACGGAGCAAGGTTCGCAGGCAGTCACGCACTTCCTCTTGGCTGGTCGTTAAATGTCCGAACCGCTCGAGGAAAATAGGGACGTGAAAATGGACGACCCAGCGTTTGTCACCACGTGCGGGGTCACTTGCGCCACGCGCCCGCGAAATCAGCGTGGGTAGATCTTCGGTCAATTCGAACTGGTTATCGCCGGTGATCCGTCCGGTTTGATGCAAGTAGCGATCCTCGGCAAACTTGCTCAATTGTTCAATTGCTTCTTGCCGTCGTCCGAGCGACATGGCGTCCCACTCTGCCACGATCGCGCTGCTGACTTGCACCTTTCCGATCGTGATGCCCGCCGCTGTGTAGCGTTGCAGCACGTCGGCTTGCCGTTCCATCATGACCGCCGCGTGACACACGTCATGACAAACGGTGATGTGACGACGATGGAGAGGTTTATCGAGGTGTTTGTCAAACCAATCGACAATGTCTTGACTGGTGTGAAGAATGCATCCCGGTTCGGGCTCGATCGCCACAACGATGCGGCGTCCGGTTTGTTCCTCGAGCGCCGCCAAAAACTCGGCCAATTGACGTAGGTTCTCGGCCGCCGTTTCCAGGTGTTCCGGTGTGACTTTGTCCGAGGCCCATCCAATCGGCAACGTGCTGATCGATCCCACCGTCTGGGATTGCGGCAGCAGTTCGGTCAGGATGACGGCGAGTTGTTTGGTGTAAGTCAATCGACTTGTTTCCCACCATGTCGGTTGATAGACACGGTGTTTGACCACGTCTTGGTGGAAATTGTCGTAGGGGAATCCGTTGATCGTAAACGCTTCGAGCCGATGTTCGTCAAGGAATTGACGCAGCGGTTTCGCACCGCCTTCGAAACATTCGGTGGCCGCTTGTGCCGGCAACCACAATCCCACGCCAAGCGGCGTGTCAATCGGCAGACTTGATTGCACCGACACCGCGTATTGAAGCAAATTTTGGCGAATGGCGGGCAAGTCCATGCCTGCATGCACATTGGTGCAATAACCCACGGTATAGCTCATCAATCTCTCCTCACTGAATGTTTCGTCGGATCCTTCGGATCGTAGCACGCTGCATGCTCGTGCCGGCGGGCGACACGTTGCAGCGGTGCGTGGAATCGCCTTGCCCCGATATGACCGTCCTGCCGCACCTGTCACGGTCTCCGTCACGTTTTAGCTGTTGGAGGGACTGTTGACGATGGGCTGTAACCCAAGCCTGACACGGTCTTTTTCGGGAATCAAGCGATTTACCAGCAAGACCGCGTCGCGATTGCTGGTTTCGAGTTCGCGATAGGCGGCTTGCAATTGGGTACGCACCTCACCAAGCCGCTTCGAATCATTCAGCTGTTCAAGCGCCAAACAACGCTGAGCCAACGCCAGTGTGCGATAAAGCCGGTCGATCCTGGGGTCGGCGCTCAGCCGCTCAAGCACCGCGTCGGCCTGTTTCCATCGATTTTCGCCGGCCATCATTCGAGCCAACTGCAGCATGCTTTTCGCGTAATAACTAGTGTTGGTCGAATTCGCGTCGGGGGGAAAGTTTTCACCCACGGCCATCCATCCGGCTTCGTCATTGCGAGTCAGCGCGACCAGGTATTGTTCCTGGACCGAATTGGATTGCGGCACTTGGTCTGGACGCAATAGACGACCGATGCTCTTCGCCGGTTGCGACAACATCGCGGCCGTCGCGGCGGCGGTGCAAAGAAGAGGCAACAGGATCACCGCGGCGTAATGCCGAAAACGTTGATTGCGACGACGACGTGCATCGTCGGTGACGCGTTGCAGGCGAATGGTCGCGGCCGCCGTCCCGACCGTCACGCCGCTGGAAAAACCTGCGTCGGATGCCTGCGAGCGGATCGATTCAAGCAATTCGCTGGCCGATTGGAAGCGGTCCTGAGGCCGTTTGCGAATCAATTTCATCACGATCGCAACAAGCCACTCGGGAATGTCTTGCGCCCCTCGAGTCCGATCGAGTGGTTGCGGGGTCTCGTGCAGATGCATCACCGCAAGCGCCAACGGGTCGTCGGCTTCAAATGGGGGCCGGCCGGCGAGCAAGTGGTACATGGTGACGCCAAGCGAGTACAGGTCGCTTCGCACATCGACGGTGTGCCCTTGCACCTGTTCGGGGCTCATGTAACGTGGGGTGCCCAGTGTCAGTCCGGCTTGCGTCAAATCGCCTCGCGTCGCATCGACATCCAATCCTAACCGGGCCAAACCAAAGTCGGCAACTTTAACGATGCCGCGATCGGATCGCATGATGTTTTCTGGCTTGATATCACGATGCGTGATCGAGGCCTCGGATGCAACCTCGAGCGCCGAAGCAACGCCAACGATGACATCGATGGCCTCGTCCGTCGTCAAGGATCCGCGTTTGGAAAGCACGCTGCGTAGATTCTCGCCATCGACAAGTTCTTGAGCGATGTAATGAAACGAATCGACACTTCCCACATCATAGACTTGGACGATGTTCGGGTGATTCAATTTCGCCGCCGCCTTGGCTTCGCGGCGAAACCGAGTGACGTAATCTTTGTCTCGCGCAAAATCGCTGCGCAAAATTTTGATCGCGACGTCACGGCCAAGCGTCAGATGACGCGCCGAATAGACGTCGGCCATCCCGCCACGTCCAAGTTTTCGCAAGATTTGATAGTCGCCGAGTCGGCAGCCAATCAATTTAGACGAAGCCAAATCGGATTCATCCGGTGGTGTCGGCAGGGGCGTTTCCGAAGTCAATGAATTTTCTCTCCAATTCGAACAAGCACCCGATTCATGCTTCCGGATTCAAGGCCTTGTAAATCGATCGTCACAAATCGAAAGCCGATCGTTCGCAGCGTTTCGTTTAATTGGGCTGCCAGTGAGCTGTTCAGTAAACGCGAAAGTTCCGTTGCAGGGACTTCCACGCGAGCCAGTTCGTCGTGATGCACTCGCACCCGCACATCGCTGAATCCGCGGTCCCGCAGCCATGATTCGGCTCGTTCGACCCGCAGCAAGCGTTCGGGAGTCACCGGGACGCCGTACGCCACGCGGCTGGCCAAACAGGGGGACGCCGGAAGTTCGGCGTTTTCGAGACCAAAAAATCGAGCCAACTCGCGAACGTCTTGCTTGCCGAGTCCAAGATCGGCTAGCGGCGTTTGCACGGCAGCAAGATTTCCTGCTTCGATCCCAGGACGGTAATCGCCAAGGTCGTCGGCGTTGGTCCCCGACACCAACACGGTCGTGGGGTCGTGGGATGCCAATTGAGCGAGGGTGCGGTACAGCGTTTCTTTGCAATAAAAACAGCGACGAGTGTCGTTGCGAAGGTACTCTTCACGATTGGCTTCGTCGGTGGCAACGACCTGTTGTTCAATTCCGATCTGCTGGGCGATTCGGCCGGCCCACTGCAGTTGCCATTCCGGTACGCTGGGTGAGTTCGCGGTCACGGCCAGCAACGAATCCAGCCCTGCCCGCATCGCCGCAGCCGCCACCACGCTGCTGTCCACCCCGCCGGAAAACGCCACGGTGACGCGGCGAAACGTAGCGATTCGCCCAATCAATCGCTCGGCGTTGGATGAGACGATGGACATGATGATAAGGCAGTACAGGGCAAAAGAAGAGTAAATTGTCGCGGCCGAGGCCAAGCCCCCCGGCCAAAATGAGATGGATGAATTGTCGTCGCTGCCGTACTAAACCAGCCGCCTCTCTATTCTGCAAGGACTCGTTGCCTCGTCCACTACGGTGAACGCGAAAATTCGCCTTTTGCACCACGATCTAGCTGCCAGCGGTCGCTAAACAGCGAATTTCATTGCCGACTCGCAGCAGTAACCGTCCGTTTGAATAGGCCGGCGTGGCGCCCACGGGACCGCCCAAATCGACTTGTCCCAATTTTTCAAATTGGTCGCTGGCTCGCAGCAGCGTCGCTTTCCCGTCCAAACTGATGATCAACACGGTGTCATTGACGATGATCGGCGAGGCTCCGAAATTTCCACCAATTCGCTCTTTCCAAAGGGTCTCGCCCGACGTGACATCCACACATGATGCGATCCCTTTGTCGTCGACGATGAACAAACGGTCGCCCTTCTTTGCGGGGGTCGGCACGTACGGCGACCCTCGGTCGATTCGGTAAACTTGTTCGGGAGATTCGTTTTTCGACTTGGGGATACGGACCGCGACAAGATGGTTGCCGCCGCCTCCGCTGCCCGCAGTCGCAATCGCCAAGTCGCCTACGACTAACGGGGTGCTGCAGCAGCGTGCACCGAATACCGGCAAACTCCACAGCATTTCGCCTGTCGTGGCGTCCAGCCCAAACATGCCGTTACCAGTGTTGGCATCGATCACTTGAGCCGTGCCATCGTCGCTTTGGAAAATGGCGGGCACCCCGTAGCAAGTCCGAGTGGTTTTCAATGCGGTTTCCCAAACGGTTTCGCCGGTATTGCGGTCGACCGCAATCATCCGACTTTGTCCCGGGGTTTCGTCTTGCCTTAATTGTTCGCCTTGCTGCGAATTGAACAGAATGACCAGCGAACCAAAGATCCGGGGCGACGTGCCAAAGCCGTGTTGGCTTTGCCAAGTTCCAAAATCACGCGACCAGATCTCGTTGCCATCAAAGTCGAAACACTTCAGCATCGTGTGCTCAGGATCACTCCAGGAACAATAGATGTGAGTTGCGTCGGCGGCGGCTGTGCTGGACGCGGCGGTGTTTCGCGAGTGCAGACGTTTGACGTGATGCGGATAGGGACGCTGCCAGGCCAATTGCCCGGTTTTCAAGTCCAATGCTCTGACCGCGATCGTTTGCTTCTTGACATCCGACGTCAAAAAGATCACCAACCCGTTGGCAATGATCGGGGACCCGACGTTGTAATCGCCGGTGTCATGACGCCATGCGTAGTCGTTTTCGTCCCACTGCGAGGGAAGCGATCCGTCGGCGGTAAACCCGTGAGCATTGACGCCGTGAAATTCGGCCCAAGACGACGGATTCGCCGTTGCACTTGCTTGAGACGACGGAGATTCGGCAACGCCTAGGGCTGGTAATCCGAGTCCGACCAAGATTGCAATCGGCAATTTACCAACAAACCATTGGGATGACGTCATTTGATTTCCAGAACAATGAAGGTGAAGAAAACAGGGGGAAGGAGAATCAGGTAGGGCATGCGGCAGGCAAATTCGGATGCGAAGCGGCGCAAAGGACGAATAAAACGATCGTGACGATTGCGTAGCTTCGGCGTTTTTTTGCAAGCTGCATTGTAAGCGAAACCTAGCGCTGCGTCCGTACGCGACCCTTCCTCGGGGCTAGATTTTCAGGTGAATCCCCCCTGAAAATTTTCCCGGTGATGGCCCCAATAATGTACCGAGTCGAATGTTTGCGCTGCGTTAGCACCCTGTTCGATCACCCCAGCAGCTGGAATTTGCTTTCCGGCGGAGTTCCCTTTCGTCAAACCAGTTGGCTGAAACCGTGGTGGGCCCAGTTTGGCGATTCATTGGAGCCCAGCGTGGTGGTCGTCCGCGACTCGCAGGAGCAGATTCGCGGGATTTTGCCACTTTGTCGAAGCCTTGCTTCGCCACGAACGCTGCGTTTTATCGGGGACAACAATGCTTGCACTGACTTTGCCTCGATCCTTTTGAACCCCAACGACGCGGATGCCGACAGCATTATCGATGCGATGGTTCAATTTTTGTGTGAACATGCTGCGACGGACGCTTGTGGCTGGGATTTTCTCGAACTCGATGGAGTTAGCGCTGCGGATCCCGTGATGCGATGCTTCTCTGCATCGCTTGCCCGGGCGGGAGTGATCGTTCATGCCCAATCACGTATGAGCACCTGGCTATTGCAGGCCGCGGAATCGTGGGAACAACAGTTGAGCAACCATAGCAAACGGACTCGCAAAAAGACCAAAGGGTTTCTCGAAGCGGTGGACAAAACGCCAGGAATGGAACGCGTCGTCGCGAATTCGACCGAGCAGGTGGACGAGTTCATCGGCGCGATGATCGAGCTGCATCAGCGCCGCTGGAACGCCGTGGGCGAACCAGGAACCTATGCCGACAAACGGCTCCGTGATTTCGTGATCCAGATGGCTCATGAGATGTTCCGCAATGATCGTTTGTATCTGCCAGTGCTGCGATTGGACGGTCGGATCATCGGCAGCGAGTTGGGGATCCTTTCCGACGATCTGCTGTACATCTACAGCAGCGGCTTTGATCTGGACGCATCCAAACTCGAGCCCGGCCGAATTCTCGCGGTGAACACGCTCAAATACGTGCACGATCAAGGGCTTCGTGGGGTCGAGTACATGCGAGGCGACGAGCCGTACAAAGCACGCATTGGCGCCCAGCCGACGCCGCTATTGCAGTTACGAGTCGTCGCGCCCCGATGGTGGGCCAGGGTGTGCCACAGTGCTTGGTCGGCGCAGTTCGAGCTGAAGCAATGGGCGCGTCGCCGCACCGGCCGAGAGCTCGTCAAGGTCGTCGACATGGCACTGACGTCCTAGTCTAGACCGACAAAACATTGTCGCACGGCTTTCCAAGCCGTTAGCGGGCTTGGGGTGTGATCGCCGCCGCGAGAGTATCCGCTGTCTCCAAAAAAGCGTCACGTCCACCGACCGCGGTATCAGCTTGGAAAGCTGACCGACAATGGTTTGTCGCACGGCTTTCCAAGCCGTCAGCGGGCTTGGGGTGTGATCGCCGCTGCGAGAGTATCCGCGGTCCCCAAAAAACGTCACGTCCACCGCCAGCGGTCTCCGCTTGAAAAGCTGACCGACAATGGATTGTCGCACGGCTTTCCAAGCCGTCAGCGCGCCTAAGGTGTGTTCGCCGCGGCGAGAGCATCCGCAGTTTCCAAAAAACGTCACGTCCACCGACAACGGTATCAGCTTGGAAAGCTGACCGACAATGCATTGTCGCACGGCTTTCCAAGCCGTCAGCGTGCCTGAGGTGTGATCGCCGCGACAAGAGTATCCGCAGTCCCCAGAAAAACGTCGAGTTCACCGCCAGCGGTATCCGCTAGGAAAGCTGACCGACAAAACATTGTCGCACGGCTTTCCAAGCCGTTAGCGTGGCCGAGGTGTGATCGTCGCGGCGAGAGTATCCGCGGTCCCCAAAAAACGTCACGTTCACCGCCAGCGGTTTCAGTTTGGAAAGCTGACCGACAATGGTTTGTCGCACGGCTTTCCAAGCCGTTAGCGTGGCTGGGGTGTGATCGCCGCCGCGAGAGTATCCGCTGTCTCGAAAAAAACGTCACGTCCACCGACAACGGTATCAGCTTGGAAAGCTGACCGACAATGGTTTGTCGCACGGCTTTCCAAGCCGTTAGCGTGCCTGAGGTGTGATCGCCGCGGCGAGAGTATCCGTGGTTTCAAAAAAACGTCGCGTCCACCGACCGCGGTATCAACTTGGAAAGCTGACTGACAATACTTTGTCGCACGGCTTTCCAAGCCGTTAGCGTGCCTGAGGTGTGATCGCCGCGGCGAGAGTATCCGCAGTCCCCAAAAAAACGTCGCGTTCACCGCCAGCGGTTTCAGCTTGGAAAGCTGACCGACAATGGTATGTCGCACGGCTTTCCAAGCCGTTAGCGCGCCTAAGGTGTGATCGCTGCGACAAGAGTATCCGCAGTCCCCAAAAAAACGTCACGTCCATCGCCAACGGTATCCGCTTGGAAAGCTGACCGACCATGGATTGTCGCACGGCTTTCCAAGCCGTCAGTGTGGCTGGGGTGTGATCGCTGCGACAAGAGTATCCGCAGTCCCCCAAAAAACGTCACGTTCACCGCCAGCGGTATCCGCTTGGAAAGCTGACCGACAATGCATTGTCGCACGGCTTTCCAAGCCGTCAGCGTGCCTGGGGGTGTGATCGCTGCGACGAGAGTATCCGCGGTCCCAAAAAAACGTCGCGTCCACCGCCAGCAGTGTCAGCTTGGAAAGCTGACCGACAAAAAATTGTCGCACGGCTTTCCAAGCCGTTAGCGTGCCTGAGGTGTGATCGCCGCGGCGAGAGTATCCGCAGTCCCCAAAAAAACGTCACATTCACCGCCGGCGGTTTCAGCTTGGAAAGCTGACCGACAATGGATTGTCGCACGGCTTTCCAAGCCGTTAGCGCGCCTAAGGTGTGATCGCCGCGGCGAGAGTATTCGCAGTCCCCCAAAAAACGTCACATTCACCGCCGGCGGTTTCAGCTTGGAAAGCTGACCGACAATGGATTGTCGCACGGCTTTCCAAGCCGTTAGCGTGATTGAGGTGTGATCGCCGCGGCGAGAGTATCCGCGGTCCCCAGAAAAACGTCACGTTCACCGCCGGCGGTATCCGCTTGGAAAGCTGACTGACAATGGTTTTCTAAATCAGCGCCCCCGCTACCACTCATTTCGTGCCCTGGATTGATGTCAGCACTTTTTAGTGGGAGTTAGGGGATGAGTGGCACGTCGAAGATCACCTGGTGGGTTCCACGCTGGGCATTTGTACCGCAGCTTTGGCAATCGTTACGCAGCTGCCTTCTAAATCGTCATGCAATAACAAACATTTTTATTGGCACCTTCGTTTCTTGCGCCGTGATTATTGGAGGACTCAAAATTGCGCTTCCGGCATTGGTGATTCCCAATCTGTGGACGGTGTTTGCCGCGTTACCGATGATACTGGTGTTGCTTGCGTGCCAGTTTGGACTACTTGCCGCAATCCCTCCGAACGTCACGTTGCGACCTGATCGACTGCAAAAAACACATGGTCAAACGGGGCTCGTGATCAAAGCGGACCAATTCGTCGCAACCCAGTTGTATGTCCATCGCGAGGACCGGATACGGCTAAAGGTGCGTTATCGCCAACGAGATCGATTGCGCACACTCGTGCTGGGGGTGCCGTCTTCAATTGACTTGGATCAATTAGTTGCACTGTTGCCGATCTCGCCCAAGATACGAGATGCAAGAGCACGCAGCATCTCAGTTGAAAATGGCACGCCACCAGTGCTGGAATGGGAGGCGAAAAGGCACAGAGAACAAGCGACGCGAGTAGAGGTTTCGCAATTGACTCGTCGCAACCGGATGAGTCCCGCTCCGCAACGGTCCCACCTGCAATTAGGCGAGTTTCGCTATTGAAGATCTTGGTATTGGCGGCGAAGGTCCGGAGCGGTCGGGGGACGCGTCAGCAGGATGTAGCGTGCTCGCTGTTGGGCTTGTTCGGCGTCACCGAGCTGCTTGATCGCTCGAATGGACTCGATCTTTGCCTGGTGCCAATCGTCGCTGCCAACCGGCAACCCGGCTGCCAAACGGTCCCACCACTGAATCGATTCACGCCTCGCGTCGGTATGCTCGCTGCTGCCAAACAGCGTTGCTGCGGTGCGGATGATTGCACCAGGTGAAGCGGAGTCCTTCACCAGAGCTTCAATCGTCGCCTTGGCATCCTCGATTTTTCCGAGCCAAATCTGCCGCTCGGCCTTTGCCAATGAATGCCCCGACGGCTGCGGCCAACTTTCAATCTGGGACGCGATCTTTGATCGAAGCGACGCGTTTTGCCGTCCGTCCTGCATCAGTCGGGCGACGGTGTCGTCCAACGCGTCCGCAGGCGGAGCGGGCAGCTCGGTAGCTTGTTTCCCACGCAGGCGGAATTGCAGCAACGTCTCGCTGTAGGATTCCGACGCGGCAGATTCCGGTAGATCGTTCAATGCGTCGCGATCAAAAAAGTAGGCTGCGAATTGGCGGTATCGTACTGCAACGTCCGCTTCGTCCATCAACGACGCAAACGCTTGTTGCATTCGTGTTGTCAACTCACTTTGATCGGCGGGATCACGTTCGCGGAACGCACGCCGCCAATGTTCCAACGCGGTTTCATAGTGGTCGAGTCCAAGTTCCGTAGCCACCTCGGCCGCTTCGACGATTCGCATGTCGGCCGACAGCAGCTTGATCAGCCAATTGCCCGCTTGCGGTGCGTGCTCGCTGTCGGGCCACATGGTGATCGTGGTTCGCAGCATCGCCTCGATTTCGCTGGCCGCCGGCTTGTTCTGAGTTTTCAGCAGCACCGCTTGCAAGTGTGCTGCGGCGGCCCCGTTGCCGGTCGGTTTCAACTTGGCAACGCCTGCCAATATGTCCGCGGCATCGCTGGGCTGTTTCGCAGCAACAAAGGCTGCCGCCGCTTCGAGCGACCGCTGGATCGCATGGTCCGGGTTCGATTCGGTCATCGCCGCACTGGCCAACAACTGGGCCGCCCTCAGCGGGTTGCCGTCACGCAAATATTGTCGCCCCTGGGCGGCGATGATCGAAGGATCCATCCGGTTGCCTGTGCCATCGGCGGACGCGTCGCCCGATTGCGAACGCAGTGAACCAATCGCGATCGTTTCAGCGCGGCGACGTCCATACGCACCGTGCCGATTGCCAATTGCATCCATCCAGTCACCAGCGCCGTTCTGGTTCGTGTCCTTTCGCGTCAAAAGTGATTCCAAGCGTACCAAGTCCATCTCGATCGACAACGGCGCCTGCGAAGGCTGCTTGCCATAAAACGCATTGAGTTTCTTGATTGCGTCGGTTTGGCGATTCGAATGAAGATCGATCTGAATATCGAGAGCACGGACGCGTGCATCGGACTCGGGCGAGACCTCACGAGCCAATTCGTCAAAGGCCCGCCGAGCTCGCTCAAAATCCTCGCTTCGCAACAACGCCACAACCCGCAATCGCTCGACTTCGTTACGTGCTTGGCATTCGCTTGGCAATCGTGTCAGCGCTTGATCGGCCGATTGCAGTGCGGCAGTGGCGGCAGCGAGTCGATCGTTGCTGCCAGCGGGGAACAGCTCGGTTTCCATCAGTTTGATTTGCACGATCTGCACTTGCGTTTCTTGCTCTAACCGCGTCAAGTCACCGAGCATTGCCATGACGCTTGGTGACATGCTGGTTTGCGAATTCAAACGCGTCTTTTCCTCAGCAACCGCCTTGGAGAGCGATTCTGATTTTGCCGCGGCATCGGTCAAACGGCGGAGTGCCCGATCGCCGCGGTCGGTGTCGCCGGGATTGACCATGATCGCCAATAGGTCATGTTCGGCGGCGGCCAATTCGACCGCGATCTGTTGTGACTCGAGAAACAGCCGTCGGGGGTGCTCGGGATAGGCGGTGATTAACTCGGCAATCGGTTGTTGGGCCGCGAGGATGTCTTCGTTTTCGAAATTGTCGATCGTGCGACGTCGAGCCGTTTCGAGCTCGGACAACCAAACGGTTTGGCGTGCATAGGCATCACTGATTGGCGTTGCGGATCGAAGCCCACTACGAATCAATCGTTCGGCAGTCTCGAAGTCGCCTCGGCGAATCAGTTCGCGGATCAAATCGGCATCGCGGTCGTTCGTCACACGGGCCACCGGCATTTGGGCCGCCGAGTTTTGATCGGCGATCGCGTGCAGTTGCGGCAACGCGAGGACAAGCATCCACAAAACGTGCAGTGCGAAGGGACGCATGATCATGACTCGTCGTTCGCGGTAAAGAGAACTCGGTCCGCGCCGGCCGCGCGTGCACTATCGTAAACCTTGATCGCATCGGCCATCGCAATCGTAGGATCGGGATCGACGATCACAGGCGGTTGGACCCCCAGTTTTAGGATCTCACGAAGTCGGCTTTCCAGTTCGTTAGTGTCTGCGACAGGTTGACCATTCAACTGAATCGCATTGCCGGCCGACGAAGCGAGCATGCGGATGATGATCTCGTCAAAAATCTCGACGGGCGGCGTGTCGGTCGATTCGTCGTTGGTGCCGACGCTGGGCGGCTGTGCAATCGCACTGGGAAGGTCGAACTCGGGCAGCTCAAAGCTGCTGGTCCAAACAAAGAACACCAACAAAAGAAACACGATGTCGATCATCGGAGTCATTTCGACTTTCAGTGATCCTTGCAGTCGTGATGACGGGATTTTCATCAGCGAGTCTCCTCACGCACCGAGAACGTGACATCGTAGATGCCTGCCAGTGCCGTTTCTCGCAGAATCGGTTCGATGTATTGGTAATGGACCGATCCGTCGGTTCGCAATCGCACTGCGGCAGTTGATCCGCTACGCAATGCATGCTCGTTTAAAATTTGCTTCAACTCGTCGATCGCAACCACGTTTCCGCCCACTCGCCACTGAGATTGGTCGTCGACGGTCACCGTCAGCGCCATTCGATCGGGATTTTCAGGGAGGTAAGTGTTGGCGGTTGGCAGTTCGACAGGCAAATGGATCTCTTGGCGAGCCAAGTGGCTGGACACCAAGAAAAAGATGATCAACAAAAAGACAACGTCGATCATCGGCGTCATGTTGGCCCCGACCGGGGAAGCGTTGTTGGGATTAGGGACTCGCATAATTGTCAATGTAGCGGACGCCGAGCGAGAAAATAATACGCCCTACCGCGTGGTGGCTCGGTTGCGATACGCTATGTCGATGAATAACACGCTGACATTTTTGAAAAACTTCGTTCGGAACCCAACTCAGGTGGGGGCGATTGCCCCAAGCAGTCCTGGGTTGGTGAAAACGATGGTCGAATGGTTCGATTGGGAATCCGCTCGCAACGTGGTCGAATTTGGACCAGGGACAGGCGTTTTTACCGAGGGGATTGTCCAGCGGCTGCATCCGGACGCCAAATTTTTCGCGATCGAACGGTCGGCCGAATTGGTCGCCGCGACGCGATCACGATGTCCGTCGGTGACCGTCTACGAAGACAGTGTGACGAACGTGGTCGAGCTGTGTCGCCGCGAATCGATGCCGCATGTCGATGCGGTGATTTGTGGTTTGCCGTGGGCTTCGTTCTCGAAATCGCTGCAAGCCGAGATCATGGATTCGATGTTAGAGGTGCTGCGACCGGGAGGCCAATTTGCGACGTTCGCGTATTGGCAGGGATTGGCATTGCCGGCAGGGCAACGTTTTTCGTCTCGGCTAAAGAAAACGTTTCCGCACGTGGGGCGAAGTCCAACGGTTTGGCGAAATATACCGCCAGCCTTCGTGTATCGATGCACGCGAGCGTGATTGCCAATGTCGTTGATCGATCGGCGATCATGACGTTCGCGCTGCGGCACGCCCGAGCGTGATGGATTGCGGAGCCATCAATGACATTTTCAACCGAAGATTTGGTGGTAGCTCCACATACAGATTCGCCAGGCGACGTAGATCAATAGCGCCGTATAGAGCGTGACGACGACCGCCCAAAACCAACGTTCCGCATTGGAGAACGCTTTGTTCATCCACAATAGTGGAATGCCTAACGCCCCCATTACCAAAAACAAGATGGCCAAAACCGCGCCGCGGCTTTGAATCATACGATCGGTCGATGTGCCCGATGTCGAATTGCTGGTTGTCGTTGGTGCGAGTGTTGCCTCGATTGGTGAGTCATCCGGCGCGTCGTTAGGCGTCATTGCGGTGGTTTTAGCGGATTAGGGGAAGCGGATTCGGGAGCCGGAGTATTGCTGGCCGACAGCCGCTGTTGGGCTTGCAGCACGAGCGGGCCGACGTTGCTGTTGTTGCCATACAATTCGATGATCGAATACCAAATTTGGCGAGCCGCGACCACGTTGCCTCGCAAATGCTCTCGTTCGGCCTCATCCAATTTTTCCTGGATAATCGTCGCGGCTTCGTCTTTGACAAACGAGCGATTTTCGATTTGTGCGATTTGACGACGCGCCAGATTGACATAGGGGCGGTATTTCGGATCGTCGCCAAGCAGCGTTTCCATGCTGCGGTATTTATCCAGTGCGGTGGACGTGTCACCGAAGCGTTCGAATTGCTCGGCTTCGGCGAACAACCGTTCTCCCTCGTTCTTTAGTGCGAGGTTGCGTTTCATTTTGACCGATAACGCGTGTTCGGCTTGCATCATCTCGATGCGATCGACCTGTTCTTCCGCCCACGTGGTGTGTTCCCCGTCGGGGAATTGATTGATCATCGGTTTAAGATAGTTGTTCTTTGCTTGGTTCAGCGCTGATTGTGTTTCTTGCGCCAACAGGTCTTCGGCTCGCTTTCGCATTTGGTCTTCGTTCAGCGGCCATGCGACCCAAGCGAGCATCGCCAGCATCGCGATCAGCACGCCGATCAAGAACCACGATTTGTCGTGCCAAAGCGTTGCATCAGGGAGCTTCTCTTTTGTTTCGTCAACCAGTTCACGGCCGAGCAGCGTACGAGCCTCGTCGCGTTCCTTTTGGTCGGTCACGCTCAGTGGGCTGAATCCGGCCGACGCATGCTCGGCCACCCCGGTGCGTGACATCGAACGGCGGCGTACTTCAGCCAACGCCAATTGGACCGCCGGAGCGCCAAAGGGACGTTTCGCGGGATCCTTTTCCAACAGCTGCATGATCAATTTGTCAAACCAAACCGGACAATCCAATACCAAGGATGCCGCCGACGTCGGCGTTTGTTCGCGGACGTTTCGCGTGACCTCTTCGATCGTATCGCCTTGCACCGGTGGTCGTCCGGTGATCGCAAAGTACAGGGTGGCACCAAACGAATACAGGTCCGATTTGTGGGTAATCGAAGTCGGGTCGTCGATCCATTCCGGCGGACGAAAAGCGATTTCGTGCGGCGTGGGAGGACGCGAGGTTTTGAAATTGGAATGAATGCGATCGGTGCGAACATCGACCAGCAATGGGCTCAATCCTGCGTACAAAATCTTGTCGGGGCCAAGCATCCCGTAAACAATGTCACGTTCGTGCAAGTAGCACAGGGCCGCAATGATCGGCTCGGCGACTTCGAGCACCGATTCCCACGGCAAACGGCTGCGTCGCTCGATTTCCGCCGCCAGCGTTTCGCCTTCGACAAGCTCGTAAGCCAAGTAGGCCTCTTTGTCTTCGAATCCACCGCCATAGCAGCGGGCGATGGCGGGATGCTGTAGCGTTTTCAACGTTTCCCATTCGGCGGCAAACTGCGTGCGTGCTTCGGGGGTCGCGCCAAACGGCGACGAGAACACTTTGACGGCAACCGCTTTGTGTAGCTGTACGTGAATCGCACGCCACACCGAACTTTGTGACGGATGGTCACCCAGTTTGGCTTCGATCGCTAACGGGCCAAGTCGGCTGCGCGGCATAGGAGACTAGAGCCTGGAATTGGAGAACGTGAAAGAAACAATCAGCTTGTTTCGGTTTGATTATAGTTTGCCTCGGCCAAGCGAGGTTAGGACGCGTCGATTTGGTCGATCAGGTGGGCAAAGAAGATCGCTTTGTCCGCTTCGTACTGCTGCCGATCCCCCTCGCCGCTTCGCCAACGTCGCACTTTGGCCTCTTCGAAATCGAGTGCCGTTTCCGCATTTTGCCGTAGATAATCGCGAATGGAAACCGCTTGAATCCAGGCAGGGGCGGATGTCTGCATTAAATAGACACAATGGGTTGGATCGGGGTGGTCAGGCGTAGCGTAACGAGGTTTGCACAACGCAATCGATTGTCCCGCCCATGCCGGTGTCGCCTCGCGGCGAAAATTGAGTCCTTCGATCAGCAGTGCCGCGGACTCCATCATCGAGATGTCGGCTACGCCCGCCAAAACATCGATCGTCGGACGGGCGATCAGACCCGAGATGGCCGTGCTGCCGACATGAACCACGTCCACCACCCGGCCTTCGCACGACAGCAGGATGCTGCTGCGAGTTTGCTCGAATTCTTGACGCCACCTCGGGTCAAAATGCATCAAGCGGACTGGAGGAGAGGCCATGACAAAATTGCCTTGATGAGTTCATAGCCGCAGCCAGGAATGGGGGACTCAAGTGCAGCGTAATGCACTGAATGTTAGTCTAGCCGAATTGGCAAACGGCTTGGTTACCGCTGGCCCCGTTTACTGACGCAGCCGGGCATTTCGTCGCGAACAACCGTCAAGTGTTTGACGGAGATTTCACCGTGGATCGAAAGTCGCGACGGTCCAATGATTTTATCAAAGCGTCAATCACCTTCCGGAGCCGATGGCCGCAAGGCCCCATCTAATGAGCCGTTGGTCGTGAGGCCTCGGGTAATGAGCCGTTGGTCGTGAGGCCTCGGGTAATGAGCCGTTGGCCGTAAGGCCTCGGGTAATGAGCCGCAGGTCGTAAGGCCTCGGGTAACGAGCCGATGGCTCTAAGGCCAATGCCATCTATTTTCGTATCGCTCCGCTACAAAGACCACCCGGTTGATGTCAAAGGAGACCAACAAAAAACCGGGCCAACGAATTGCTCGTTGGCCCGGTTCGCGTGATTGCTTGATCCGCTAGATCAATTAGCGGCTGATCAACATCGCCACCTTCGACGCTTCGATCTGCTTTTCAATCGATTCGACATAGGCGGTGTCCGCGGCACACATTCGCGAGAATGGCACGGTGCACTTTCGGCCGTTCGATTTCAGCAACCGGATGTTGGTGGCATTGATTTCGATCAAACGTCCATCGGTGCGGAAGTTTCCGGTGTTGTCGATCCAGGTTCGCATGCGAGTGTCGTCAAGCGAAGTGATGCGAACGGTGGTCTTCTCGGAAACCACCAACTGCGACGAATCTTTGGCTTGTTCGGCTTTACCGAACAAATCGTCGATCGAGGTGCCCGCTTCTTCGGTCTTCGATTTGTCTTCGTCGGCATCACTTGGAGTGCCAAACAAATCATCGATCGAATCAGCCGCTGGTTCGGCAGCGTCCGCAGGGGGCGTGTCGAACAAGCCGTCTAGGTCGTCGGACGGAGCCTCGGCTGGCGTTTCAGTTGCCGCGTCGGCAGCAGCATCGGGGGCTTCGCCGAATAGGCTGTCGATGCTGGCGTCACTGTCGGCCGCAGCGTCTGCGGGGGCTTCGTCCGTGGCTGGCATGTCGCCACCGAACAAGTCATCAAGGCTGGTGTCGGCTGCGTCGGTCGCAGGGGCTTCCATCGGAGCCGCGTCTTCGGCTGGGGTGTCCGCCGCTGGTGCGTCACCGCCAAACAAGTCATCGAGGCTTGGATCGGCTGCAGGAGCTTCGGTCGCTGGAGGTTCTGCCGCAGGTGCCTCGTCGGCCGGAGCATCGCCACCAAACAGATCGTCAATCGATTCTTCGGCAGGCGTCTCGGCTGGCATCTCAACGGGGGCGTCGGCCGGAGCGTCGGCTGCACCACCAAAGATATCGTCGTCCATCGGCGGTTTGGCAGCCGATTCTTCGCCGGCGGGCGCGGCGTCGCTACCGAACAGATCGTCCAGTGCTGGCTCTTCGGCAGGCATCGAATCGGGGGTGTCCGCAGGTGGTTCGCCGAACAAGTCGTCCGCCGGAGCAGGATCGGTTTCCGCCGGCGGCGGTGTGCCAAACAGGTCGTCGGCCGGAGCAGGCTCGGTTTCGGCTGGTGGTGTACCGAACAAATCATCCGCCGGTGCGGGAGTCGTTTCAGCAGGAGCGGGTTCACCGAACAAGTCATCCGCCGGAGCGGCAGGCTCTGTTGGAGCTGGCTCGGTTTCCGCCGGAGCTGGGCTGCCAAACAAATCGTCGGCAGGACCTGGTTCGGTTGCTGGCGGTTCGGTTGCAGGTGGCTCAGGCATGTCCGGAGTCTCCGCAGGTGGTTCGGTTGCGGGAGGCTCAGGCGTGGTTTCCGCGGGCATCGCAGGTGCAGGCTGCGGATCTTGATCTTCCTCAGCCGGCGTTTGGTTGAACGGAGAATCCGATGGCGAAGCGGGGTCGGCTTCGTTGGACGATTGCGTGTCGGTCGGTCCCATGTCGGCGGGCGCAGGAGGTGCGAATTCGGATTCCAATGGCATGTTGCCATGGTCGATCGGGGCCGCGTATTCGGTTCCGCTGTCGTATTGCATCGGAGCCGATTCGATTACGGTCCCATGGTCAACGCCGCTGTAGTCGCACACGCCTTGATTGTCGACGGCTTCGTAGGAGACTTCGCCACAGCAGGATCCCACCGGCGTCGGCACGCATTCAATCGGCGGACAGGCGACGGGAGGGCAAGCAACCGGAGGGCATTGGATGACCGGAGGGCAATAGACCGGTGGGCAGTGAATGGGGGGGCAATGAATCGGTGGGCAGGCGATTGGGGGACACGGCGCGCCGCAGGTGGGAGCCGGTTCACTGCATGCGTGTCGTAGAAGCCATCCAGCGGATGCGGGGCTGATACCGAGCAGGCAAGTCAATGTCGTAACGAGGCTCCATCGGTATAGACTTCGGGCCGTGCGTTTCATAATTCGTTTTGTCTCCTCCACACCGAAGTGCGGTTCGCGTGCGAGTTTCTAAGGTGGGATTGGGGAAATGGCGTTCTTCTGAAAACCGAATAAATCAATTCGACCGGAGGCTGCTGCCATCACCCTGCCCCCACATGCTAGTTGTCAGAAAATCAGCTAGCAAGCAGCGAAACCAGGTTAAATGGAGAGCTTTGCGCAATCAGGTCGGGTTTTAATGATCGCAGGTTAATGGTCCAGGGAGGTGCGGATTCCCCAAATGGCGGCGAAATTCGCCTCCCCTGGATCGGAATAATTCGTCACACTAGGGCGACTGGATGCGTGCCGAGCCCGATGCGAAGGTTCGCGTGGTCACCGCAGCATCGACTTCGTTGGCGGGTTTTGCCGTCCGTTCGTTGCGAATGCGTTGTCCGTCCCTTGATTCGTTTCACCGTGGTAAACTATTGCTCATTCAAGAGTTAGGTCAAGCGATGGCGCGGCCGATTTCAAGTATACTTGGAAGCGACCCGCTTTGCTTGATCGGTGAAAGGTTGCTCGAGGGTGCTGCGATCCGTCGGCCTCGTCGAGGGCGGATCACGGGGGACGGTTGCATCGATGTGCGCGCCATTTCGTTGTTTTTTCTCTGCTACGATTGCCTTGGATTTTAATGTTTCGCTTCATCAAGAGCGTTTTTGCATCGATGAGCCTTGAGCGGAAATGTCTGCTCTTTTTCGGTTCTGCGCTGCTCGTCTTGATGTGTGCTGCATTTTTCGTGGTCCAATTGTTAGCCAAGAGTCTGGTCACCAACACGACCCGGCAACGAGCACGCGATTACGCGGCGGCCGAGCTGATGATGATCCACAGCGACGCACAATGGTCCTCGGCACTGCCCGAAGACGTCGTGCAGCGAGAAAAGGTCCTGCTTGAGGGGCTACGATCCGAGCTGCTCAATGACAAGATTGACTTTAAAATCTTGGCGTTGCAGGATTCGGCCCCCTACGACAACTTGCCCCAAATCGAATTGCCGACCTCGAGCACTCCACTCGGAGCGATGGAATTATCACGGCTGAAAAGTCTGCAGCCTCAGTATCGTGAATGGCTCAGTCGCCAAATCGCCGAAGACCGACCCGACGTCGAGCGTCCGTTGGATTTGGGCGAAAACGAGGCGATGAGCCGGATCGGATTTCTTGGCACCACGGTGTTTGCCGAAGATGGTCCGGTGGATGATCGTTACATCTATTACTCGCCGGTTTTTTTCAAACCAACATGTGTGTTGTCGTGTCACAGCCCCACCGGCGGCGCGATCTCGACGTCGCCCAACGAGGACCCCGACAAGCTTGCGTCGCAATATCCATTTCGTGTGTTCCGCGTCAGCATGCCGTATCAGGAAACACATGAGCTAACGACGTGGATTCGCGCGATCGTGATTGCGTTGGCGATGTTGATTATCGCGGTCACGCTGTTTGTCTTGCACGCGATTATCCGTTACTTGGTCCTGCAACCGCTGTATCACCTGCGTGATGTCAGCGATGCGATCACGCACGGTGATACCAACCAACGTGCTACGATCGATACCGAAGACGAGTTTCGGGAATTGGCCGACGCGTTTAACCGAATGCTTCGTCACCTCACCGAGACTCAGGATAAGATTCAGGAAGTCAATCGCGAATTGGATGCTCGGGTGGATCAGTTTGCACAGTTGAACCTCCAGCTGTACGAAGCGAACCGGCTGAAGAGCGACTTTTTGGCCAACATGAGCCATGAATTGCGAACGCCACTGAACAGCATCATTGGGTTTTCCGAAGTGCTGCAGGGCATCGATTCGCTAAACGATAAACAGCGTCGGTATGCGGGAAATATCCGTAAAAGCGGGCGTTTATTGCTTGAAATGATCAACGATATCCTTGATTTGGCCAAGGTCGAAGCAGGCAAAATGGAAGTCCGCCGGGCTGAATTTGATCTGTCGCGATTGGTGTCGGCGCAGTGCGATATGATCCACTCGCTGTCCGAAGAAAAGAACATTTCGTTGACGGTCGAGATTCCGGATGATCTGCCCAAAGCGTACCAAGATCAAAACAAACTTGGTCAGATCCTCAACAATTTGCTCAGCAATGCGATCAAGTTTACACCCGAAGGCGGGATGATCACGGTGCATATCGAGGATGTGAAAAATGGTCGCTTTCGGTTGTCCGTCAGTGACACCGGAGTCGGGATCGCCGAAGAGGATCAACCGATCATTTTCCAAAAGTTTCGTCAGAGCCAAAAGGTACTTAATGACGAAGGCTTGACTCGCGAGTTCTCGGGGACCGGGCTTGGCTTGTCGATTGTCAAAGAATTGGCGAAGTTGCTCGGCGGCGAAGTCGATTTTGAAAGCGAACTGGGACGCGGCAGCCGATTTTGGGTCACGCTGCCGTGGCGTTTGACGAACGCTTCGACGATTTCGATGCCACCGGCTGGGGCGATACCTCCGGCACTGCAAGACGCCGCCAGCAACCAAGCGGGATAGAACGGCACTGCCATCGTTGGCCGCGGATGGCTAACGCTGGCCGCGGATTGACCCCTGTTGGTTTTGCAGCTCTAGCGGCTGCGGGCTTGTTGCAGTACCGCTGCCAAGCGTTGTTGCAGCGACGACCGAAGCGGTTCGGGGGCGATGCGAATTGCGTTTAGGTAGTTCGCGCGGGCCATTTTGATTTTGCCTTGCGATGCCGCTCGCTCAGCTCGCTCGATCGATTCTTTCAACTGGTCGACGCGAAGCTGGGCATTGGATTGCTGGACCGTCCACAATTGCTGCTGAATCAATTGACCGCTGATCTGTGACGGATTGGCCAGCACGGGGTACGACCCGACGACCGGGGTGATCCCAGTGACAAACGGGGTGACGGTTTGCGAAACAATCGATCCTGGGACGCCATTCATGGTGGTCACCGATGGCGTGGTGCTCGAAAAGGTTTGGCTGCTGCCTTGGGCAAAACTAAAACGCAGATTGCCTGAAACCCCGTTGCCCAAATTCTGACGCACATTGCCAGTCACGCCCGAATTGACAGCTTCGGGGGCAAACGGAGCCGGGTTGTTGCCTGGGTTGATATTGGCAAAGAAGTTGGGGCCTTGCAGCGAGAAGCCGAACTGATTGTTTTCGAACGAATTGCTTCCGATCGTTTGAAGCGGCACCGACGTGTTGATCATTTGTGCGACGACGGCGGTCCGATCCAGTGCGATCATCGCCATGCTGAGCACAATAAAATAGGCCACGATCCGCTTCCCACCACGATGTTCCTCGCCACGACCATCGGCAATGCGATCGGGTTGCGGTGTCGGTCGGTCCATCGTGAATTCCCCCAGAAACGTGGTTGTTGGCCCGCGTCGGTGCGACGACGATGCGGTCGATGTTCGATAGGCCCTGCATTTGTTAATGTATCGGGTTCGCTGTTCCGGTCGAACGGGTTTCAACCGTTTTTACAGGGTTGGCGCCCCTTTGTTTTCACTAGACAGTTAGATCCAGCGGCCAATGGCTGGGGTGCTTGGGGCAAGAATGATGTTTCAAAGGAATGAGGTAAGTTGGGATGAAAAAAGTCGATCTGTTTACTGACGGTGCGTGTAGCGGAAATCCAGGCCCAGGGGGGTGGGCATTCATTCTGCGATGTAAAAAAACGGATAAAGAACTCGAACGCAGCGACGGCGAACCGGAATCGACCAACAATCGGATGGAGTTGATGGCGGTGATCCGAGGGCTCGAATCGCTAAAGGAACCTTGCGAAGTCACCTTGCATGCCGACAGTACCTATGTGGGCCAGGGGATGACTAGCTGGATGAAGGGGTGGAAGAGTCGCGGTTGGAAACGCAAAGACGGATCCAAGTTGGTGCCAATCAAGAACGAGGAACTGTGGCGTGAACTCGATCAATTGATGCAAAAGCACAAGATCATCTTCAATCACGTCAAAGGTCACGCTGGCCATCTCGAGAACGAACGCTGCGACAAGTTGGCGGTCGAGGCGTACCAAAAATACCTACCCCGATCGGCTCGCTAAATCGGCTGCCGCTAGAGCTTAAAAGTGGGGATTCCGCGCAGGTTTATCGAGAAACGGACGAGTCGTTTCTAAAGCCGCTAAAACACCGTAAAAACGTGTTGTTTACGGAGGCCAAGGAGGCATCGCGGAACGTCGAGAAAAACGTTAGAATACGTCGCATAGCGATTAACTTTTTTCGGCTACTCCCCGAGTGTTCTCGATACAGGCTTTTCATGAGCGACGACCCCCAATCGGAACCCACCTCCGACGACGCACCTCCTGCAGCTGACGCAAACGCGACTCCCGAAGTTGCCTCGACCTCTGACCCAGCGGCAGGCGGCGAAGCGGCCCCTGAAGCAGCCGTCGAGCGAGCCGCTGGTCAACAGGTTGCCTCGATCCAAGTCTCCACCGCCCCCAAAGCAAACTCGGAATATACCGACAAAGATTTGCAGCACCTTTCGGACCTTGAACACGTCCGCGAGCGTCCGGGGATGTACATCGGTGACACCTCGACGCGGGGGCTGCACCACTTGGTTTACGAAGTCGTCGACAACTCGATCGACGAAGCGATGGCGGGATTCGCCAGCGCCGTATCGGTGACGGTCCATACCGACGGCAGCGTCACGGTCGAAGATGACGGACGGGGGATTCCCGTCACGCGTCACGACCAACTTTCCGAAGAACTCGACCGCGAAGTCAGTACGCTCGAAGGCGTGATGACGGTGTTGAAGTTTGGTGGCAAATTTGAAAAAGGGGCCTACCAAACCTCGGGCGGTCTGCACGGCGTCGGCGTGACGGTCGTGAATTTCTTGAGCCAATGGGCCGAAGTCGAGGTCAGCCGTGATGGGTTCACCTGGACGCAAGAGTACGAGCGCGGCGTCCCCACCGGTCCGGTGGTCAAAGGCCGTGTGACCAAGCGAGCCGGTACGAAGACAACGTTCAAAGCCGACAATCAGATCTTTAGTGTGACGAAGTACAGCTTCGACACGCTCTATAAACGGCTTCAGGAATTAGCGTTTCTGAACAGTGGCGTGCACATCAAATTCCATGATGAACGCAATGGCGAAGGAGGTGATTTCAAGTACGAGCGTGGGATCGTCGAGTTTGTCGAGCATCTCAATCGCGCCAGCGATGTGTTGCACAGCGACGTGATTCAATTGCAAGGCGATAAAGACGGAACTCAGTTCGATATCGCAATGCAGTACAGCGCTGAGTACACCGAGAACGTCCAATCCTACGTCAACAATATCCATACGATCGAAGGCGGTACCCACGTTTCGGGGTTCCGATCGGCGTTGACGCGGACGTTGAACAATTACGGCAAGAAAGAAAATCTATTCAAAGGATCCGCGGTTCCTGGCGGCGACGATTTCCGCGAAGGCATCACCGCGGTGATTAGCGTTCGCGTGCCGCATCCGCAATTCGAAGGGCAAACGAAAACCAAGCTAGGTAACAGCGACGTCGAAAGCATCGTCGCCGCCGGCGTGGGCGAACAGTTGGCCAAGTACTTTGAAGAAAACCCGCGGGTCGCCAAAACGATTGTTCGCAAAGGCTTGCTGGCGGCGGAAGCTCGCGAGGCAGCACGCAAGGCGAAGGACTTGCTGCGAAAACGTAAAGACGCGTTGGGCGGCGGCGGATTGCCCGGGAAACTTCGCGATTGCATCAGCAAAAAGATGGAAGAGTGCGAAGTGTACCTGGTGGAAGGTGACTCGGCAGGTGGTTCGGCCGAAGGTGGCCGGATGCGGCATTACCAAGCCATCCTGCCGCTTCGCGGTAAGATCATCAACGCTTACAAGAGCCGCGAAGACAAGGTGCTGGCCAATGAAGAAGTCCAGTCGATGATTCAAGCGATCGGCACCGGGATCGGGGCTGATCAAGATTTGAGCAAGCGTCGCTACAACAAAGTCATCATCATGACCGACGCCGACGTCGACGGTAGTCACATTCGCACGCTGTTGCTGTGTTTCTTCTATCGTCAAATGTATCAATTGGTTGCCGCGGGGCACGTCTATGTCGCTCAGCCGCCTTTGTTCCGCGTCCAGCACGGCAAGTCGCGTTACTACATTCAAAGCGAAGAAGAGATGAAGTCTCAATTGCTTGAACGTGGTTTGAACGACACCTATTTCGAAGCCGAAGACGGACGCCGGGCCGAAGGCGAAACGATGCGGCAGTTGTGTATCACGCTAGCGTCGATGGAAGATGCGATCTTGGCACTCGAGCGTCGTGGTTTCAGTTTGAAGATTCATGCGGTTCGCCAAGATCCCGTGACCGGCCGCTTGCCCGCTTTATTGTTGACCCACGAAAACGAAGAGCATTGGTTCCACAATCAAGAAGACGTCGAGACGATGCTTAACGAGCGTGGATGGCGACTCGATAACGAAGAGGTCGACGAGGACGAGTTGCAGCTGACCTCGGACGAAGCTGGCGAAGCGAAGACCGAATCGGAAGCGGAACCCGAGGTGTTTGCCCACTTGGCCGAGCTTCACGAGGTGCGGACGATCAACAGCGGATTGAAGGATTTGACCCCGCTACAGTTCACGCTGGAGGATTTAATTCCGATCGAGCGAACGGGGTCGACGACCGCGCGATTCGAATTGGTCCGTGGCGAAGACGTTCGGCGTCCCTTGGAAGACCTTCGTGAACTGCTTCCCGAAGTTCGGGCGGCGGGTGAGAAAGGGTTGCAAGTGACTCGCTTTAAAGGACTGGGTGAAATGAACGCGGAGGAGCTCCGCGAAACAACCCTCGATCCGACCAACCGAACGCTTGTCAAAGTGAACATGACCGATGTCGGTGCTGCCGATGAAATGTTCCGCTTGCTGATGGGCGAGAAGGTCGAGCCACGCCGCGATTTCATCGAAAAGCACGCTCTGGACGTACGAAATCTCGACGTGTAATCACGTCACTTGGAATTGATCACGCGTTTCTGGAGATCAGAACGCGTCTGCATCTCGAGACGATGGTTTCGATCAGCGAAGCCCCAGTAGTGGACGAGGCAACGAGTCCTGCGGGATGGCGGTAAGCTTTGGGGACTCGTGTCCACGTCCATTACGTTCAATGTAAATCGAGATAGTGATCCAGCGTTATGATTGCGGAGCAATCAACGACAATCGTCCACTACGTTTGATGGGTTAGGTTGTCGGATTCGGTTCGTGATCGTCCGGTCGGATCAGTCCGACGTCGCATGCCGCGACGTAGACGCAGGGGATGACGATCAAAACCAAGATCGTGGAGCTGAGCAGCCCAAACACGATCGAAACCGCGGTCGGAATCAAAACCTGAGCTTGCGTGCTCTTTTCAAGCGTCAACGGCAACAGCCCCGCCATCGTGGTGATGCTGGTCAACATGATCGCGCGAAAACGCAGACGGCTTGCGCTGCGAGCAGAGTCGTAACTCGGTTTGCCTTCGGAGCGTTCCTTCTTTAAAAACAGCACCAGCAGAATCGAGTCATTGACCACAATCCCCGCAAGTGAAACGAATCCCACCAAACTGGGCATGGAAATCTCCATTCCCATCCACATGTGTCCAAAGATCATTCCGATCAACGACATCGGAATCGCCGCCATCACGATCAACGGTTCCAGCCAGCTTTCAAACTGGAAACTCAAGATGGCGTAAACACCAAACAGCCCCAGCAAGAACAGCGATGCCATCGACGATCCCGTTTCACTGGACCGCTCGGCCTCGCCACCAAGTGAAACCTTCAGCCCCGGATGTTGCGAAAGCAACTTGGGCATCAACTCTGATTGAAATTCGCGCATCAACTTGGTCGTGTTCACCACGTCAGTGTCGGTATCCGCCGTCAGAGTCACGGTCCGCCAGCCATCGACGCGTGAGATCTTAGACCATCCATAGGTCACTTCCAAATCAGCAACCGAGTGCAATGGAACCTGAATCCCACCAGCCAGAATAAATTGGAAGTCCAAAAACGATCCCAGCGTGTCCCGGCTTTCGGGTGCCAATTGGACATTGATTTCATATTGGTCCACTCCCGCTTGGATGTCACTGATCTTCGCCCCCTGGAACGCTGTGCTCAGCTGACTCGCCATCGCTTGCACATTCAAACCAAGCGCCACCGCATCGGGTTTTAGGTGCAAGCGAATCTCTTGCTTGCCGGGGCGAAGGTCGGTGTTGAAGTTGTAAACCCCAGAGTACCGAGCCATCCATTGCTGAGTCTCGAGAGCGGCGGATTGAGCGATGTGCAAGTCGTCGCTTTTAAACAGCACCTCGACCGCCCGCCCCGCCGGTCCACGGGTCGCTTCGGCGATCGTGACTGAAATTGCATTGGGAACCCGCCCGACTTCCTCCCGCAACGCTCGAATGAATTCTGCGGTAGAGGTGTTTCGTTCATCGGGCTGGAGCATCCGAACCGTCACCGTCGCAACGTGCGGCCCCGACTCACCCGCGTCACTGTTCTCATTGAACTTGGACATCACCGTACGCACCAGATCGTCGCCGGTCGGCTGATCTGGGAACCGATCATTCGTTCGCGCCACCGCGTCGTTGATATCGCGGACGATTGCTTCGGTTTTGCTCAGCGGCGTTCCCTGCGGCATCAACACACGTGCTTCGACCATGTCGCCTTCCAAATCAGGAAAGGGTATGAAGTTCACGACCCCTCCGGCGACCATCGCCAACGCCATGATGAACGTCGCAATCGACAACCCGATCGACAGGAACCGCCAATGGATCGCCAAATCAATCAACTTGCCGAACACATTCTCACGAACCCAATCGACTGCAGCGTCAATCTTCGCTCTCAGTCCTCGCGGAGCATTCGCATCGGTGGGCTTTATCGAATGGCCGAGGTGAGCGGGAAGAATCAGGAACGCTTCGACCAAACTGATTGCCAGCGTCGTCAACAAAACCATCGGGATCACACGAAGCACTTTTCCGATATGACCTTCTAGTACTGCCAATGGCAACAGTACGCAGCATGTCGTCAGAAACGACGAGACCACTCCACCGGCGACTTCTTTGACACCATCGACCGCCGCCCGCATGGGATGTTTCCCCAACGAAACATGCCTGGCAATGTTCTCTGCAATCACAATCCCGTCGTCCATCAAGATCCCGGTCGCCATCAAGATCGCCACCGAGGACATCATGTTCAGGGTTTGTCCGATCAGCGGCAGCACAAAGAAGGCTCCCATGAACGAGACCGGCAGACTCATTACCACCCAAAATGAAAGTCGCACGTTGAAGAAAACCCACATCACCAGGAACACCAGCACGATGCCTTGCCATGCGTTCTTGGCCAACAACGTCAACCGCTGAACGATCAGGTCCGATTCATCATTCGTGATGGTGATTTGCAATTGCGGTTGCCGCTGCTGTTCCTTGACCACGAACTCACGCACCACCTCGGCGATTTTGGTGGTGTCATGCGATGTCGTCTTGTTGACTTGGATGATGCCCGCCCGTTGGCCTGCGATCCAAGCCTCTTGTTCGGCGTCCGCAAAACCGTCGACGACGCGTCCGATATCGCGGATCCGGACTTCCGACCGGCCGGTCACTCCATGGACAACAATTTCTTCAATGTCTTGCGGCGTCTGTTGTTGCTCGACCAACCGCAACAAAATGTCCTCGTGTTCGGATTCGATTGTGCCGACCGGCAAATCCAAATTCTGGCTACGGACGGAAGCGGCCACCATCTCGGCTGACAAACCCAGCCGACGCAGTGCTTCGACATCCAATTCAATGCGAAGCTGTCGATCTGAGAACCCTTGGATCTCGACCAGCGACACTCCGGGCAATCGCTTGAGTTGTGTCTTAAAACCTTCGCAGTAATCCTTCAGCGAGTCTGGATCGACGGGGCCGCTGATCGCAATCGTCATCACCGAATCCGTGCGGTTCAGTTCGGTAATGAACAAATCCTCGGCTCCATCGGGAAGATCCGAAATCGCTTCCACTTCCGTTTCGATGTCATTGAGGGCCTCCGACAAATCGGCATGCTCCTCTATCTCGACCACGATTGATGCATAGCCCTCTTGGGCGCTGCTGGTCACCTTTTTAATGTTCTGGATCCCGTCCAGCGCGTCTTCGATCGGCAAGCAAATTCCTTGCTCGACATCCTCGGCCGACGCACCGCGATAGGTCATCACGATTTGGACTTCCGAACTGTCAAAGTTAGGAAAGGTTTCCTTCTGCAGTCGCGGGATGGCGTACAGCCCCAACCCGATGAAGGACAACATCAGCACGTTGGCCAATGTGCGGTGATTGACAAATTTCTCTAGCACAAAAGTGTTTCCGAATCAGCGAAGTATTGTCTCAAGGATGGTGTGGCAGCTTGGTAGTGGACGAGGCAACGAGTCCCGCATTTTGGCTTCTACCGAGGCCACGCGTCCCACGATGATGGACTCGTTGCCTCGTCCACTACGTTTTGTCTTGACTTAGCAGTGAAACGCGATCACAGATCCGTATCAGTCGCTTCGACCGAAGCGATCAATTCCTCGGCGGCCTCTTTTGCCTCGATCGGTTCGACCAACATTCCAATGATCGCTGGCGACGGATTTGCGATCACGAGGCGTTCGCCACCGTTCAACCCCGAGGCAACGACCGCGTAGTCGTCTTGCGTGAACGTCAACTCAACGTCCTGAGTGGTCAATCGATTTTGATCGTCAAGCAGGTACACCGATCCATTGCGAATCGCTCGACGCGGGATCACGACTTGGTCGGATAGTGTCGTGCCAAATACATCCACGTCGCAAAACACGCCTTCCAACAATGGCGGCTGAGGATGCTCTTGTTGGGGTGGCGGAACGTTTTCGACACCGACGACGAACCCCACCATCTTGGTCTGAGCATCCACGACTTCACGGACACGCAAGAAGCGGCCCTTGTAGGATTCGGTCAACTCGCTACCTGCGACGTTGACCACCGCGTCAAACGCGAACGCTTCCCGGAATGCTGCCTGAGTAAATTGCTCATCGATCTTGGTTCGGTCAACTTCAGCGACAAGCAACCGGTGAATGTCATACAGCGACAACTGAGCTTCGACTTCCATCTCGGCTCCGCTGTAACCCTCGAACAGATTCTCGCCCACACTGACGTATTGCCCGACTTCCAATTGCACCTCGCCCACACGCATCCGAAAGGGCGCGGTGATTGTGGTTCGTTCAATGTCCCGCTGAGCCTGTGTTTTCTGGACTTCGGATTGACGCCGAGCCGCCTGCAAGGCTTTGACTTGAGGGCCGATCAACGCGATGCTGTTTTCCAGATCCTGCACCGCTTTTTGTTGAACCAGCAATTCGCGACGTTTCGAATCGATCGCAGAACCCGATCCCGCTTGCCGAGACAAAAGCGTCTGTTCACGATCGAATTCCCGCTGCACGACACCCAGGGCTTCATTTTCAAGTGCGAGACTCTTCTTAGCGTTCTCGATCGATTGTTCCAACTGTTCGATCTCGGCGTCTTGCTGGTCAATCGTGGCATTCAACTGATCGACCAAGGAGCGATAATCGGAATCGTCTATCTCAAGCAGCACCTCGCCTTCTTGGATCATGGATCCAGGACGAAGCTCAGGATGAATTTGATCGATGCGTCCTTCGACCTGCGTGACCGCTCGCCAAGAACGCGCGTACTTGGCGGTTCCATACCCGCTGACTTTTGGACGAACGTCCATTCGCTGAACCACCATCGTTTCGAGCATCCGAGAGGTTTCAGCCTCGGTTTTCGCCGTCAACGGAGGGGAATGTTTGACTAACCAAGCATAGGCAACGACGGCCAAAACGATTGGCGGAATCACCAGCAACCGCTTGCCCCACGTTCCCCATCGCACTGCGGACTTCATACTGTATTCTTTCTCGTTGCATCTTCTCAGGACCCCAAGCTCGCGGGTACTAGGATTAGCCATCAAGCGAGCTTCTACCTCTAATGATGCGAAATCAGAAGACGACGAGGGCCAATGAAAATGGAGGTCTCCCGAGGTTTAAGTCGAATCAGGAAGCCAACATGCTCAATACAGCACATCTGGCGAGGGGGTGCGGTATCATGATCGGGATCCTTCCAAGAATTCAAAGAGATTTTGTCATGCGTTTGCTATTTTGTGCGATGGTTTTCGTGGCCGGTTTGTCGGCAGTTCCTAACTCGTTATGCGGCCAAGATTGGACTCGATTTCGAGGCCCCAATGGACAGGGCGTTACATCGGAAAGTGATTTGCCGCTGAACTGGTCCGATGACAGCAACATCGCTTGGAAGACGCTGATCCCGGGACAAGGCTGGTCGTCGCCGATCGTGTCGGGCGACCACGTCTTTGTGACAACTGCGACTGATGGTGGTGCGTCATGCCGAGTGATCGGGATCGATCGCAAGAGTGGCGAAGTGCTTTGGAACACCGAAGTCCACCGCCAGGTGCCTGGCCCCAAGCGAGCGCAGAACTCCTATGCCACGCCGACTCCGGTATCCGATGGGAAACGGGTCTACGCCGCCTTCTACGATGGCACGGTGGTTGCGGTCGACTTCGAGGGCAAACAAGTGTGGAAGAACGAAGAGGTCGATTTCCACAGCCTGCATGGCCTCGGCGCATCGCCGATGCTTGCTGGCGAACTGCTAATCATGCCGTTCGATGGCAGCAGTCCACAGGAGCAGCGAGTCGGTTGGAAGGAACCGTGGGACCAGGCCGTCCTGCTGGCGATCGATACGGAGACGGGCAAAACCAAATGGCGCGGCAAGCGAGGACTGTCCCGAGTCGGACATGTGACCCCGATCGCAATCGACAATGGGCAAACGGTCATCAGTGCCGGTGGCGACCGCGTGCAGGCACACGATGTTAAAACAGGCGAGCGAATCTGGTCGGTCTATAGCCAGGGCGAGGGCGTGACACCCTCACCCGTGCTTGGCGAAGGCTTGATCTTTACCTCGTCCGGTTTCGAAGAGCCGACGATCCGAGCGATTCGCCCGGGCGGACGCGGAGATGTGACCGAGTCGCATATTGCCTGGGAACAAACACGCGGCGTTCCGGCGTTGCCATCGCCGCTGTACGTCAAGCCGTATCTCTACACGATTTCTCGCGACAACATCCTGTACTGTCTTCAGGCGGCAACGGGTGACATTGTCTGGCAAGAACGACTCGGCGGCAACTATTCCGCATCGCCCCTGCTAGCGGACGGCCGAATCTATATCACCTCCGAAGAAGGCGTCACCACGGTGCTCGAGCCCGGGGCGGAATTCAAGCGGATCGCCACGAATAAACTGGAGGGGAAAACGATGGCATCGATCGCGGTTTCGCAAGGCAATTTCTTCTTGCGCAGCGGAGACTCGCTCTACTGCATCGGCAACCCACCACGCTGATGGAACGTCGGTTCTTGCGCCGAAGTCCGCGTCGCTTTTTTCCTTCTCGCGATTGGCACGTGCAATCGCAGCGAACGTGAGTCCGTTGATCGGGAAAACCAAGCATAGCTGCGGTCACCTCTCCGCTGGTGAAGGAGACTGCTGATTTAACTGGCAAGCGAATAGGCCGGAGGCCGAAACATGACCTGCCGTTGGCGTGAGCCAACGGTTTAGAGTTGTCGCAAGTGAATAGTCACGAAGTGACGACAGGCTGTAGCCATGGACGTGAGTCCATGGAAGAGGACGCATCCCAGTGCACAGAGTCGCGAAGCGACGGCAGGTGTTGCGGCCAGAGTGCAACGCACCTGAGCTGCAGTGAAAAGGTTAAAAGATGTTAGATTAAAAATGGAGACAACGCCAGCAATCGTGTTCTATGTCGAATCGCGATGGCATTCTTATGTTTCTGTCGCACCAATTTTTCTGTCGACCTATCGTCCGCGCACACCCTATCGTTCCATCGATTCTGAGTCTGTCTTGTTCCAGCGTGCAAGCTCGCTCACGCTGCATGAGAGGACAGAAAGATTGGTGCGACAGAAAGATTTTAAAGAAGACGCTCTGTCCCATCGACCTCGGTACCACCCAAGCAAATCGATCCATTCGGTCCTATCAGTCGCAACGCGACGATAGGCTGTAGCCATGGACGTGAGTCCATGGTTCGGGTGCAAACACGATCACAAAGCCCCGAAGGGGCGGCAGGAATCGCAGGCGTGGAATCTCCTATCGTCCCTTCGGGACTCACGGCGTATGACGTGTACGCGTTCCATGGGCTGACGCCCATGGCTACAACATGCCGCCACTTCGTGGCTGGTCGTGAGTCTCGCAGCGATGGCAGTTGTTGCGTCTACGGTGGAACGCACGATCAATGCAGCGAAAAGGTTAAAAGATGTTAGATTAAAAAATGGAGACAACGCCAGCAATCGTGTTCTATGTTGAATCGCGATGGCAGTCTCATGTTTCTGTCGCACCAATTTTTCTGTCGACCTTTCGTCTGCGCGCACCATATCGTTCCATCGATTCTGGGTCTGTCTTGTTCCAGCGTTCAAGCTCGCTCACGCTGCATGAGAGGACAGAAAGATTGGTGCGACAGAAAGATTTTAATGAAGCCGCTCTGTCCTCGGTACCACCCAAGCAAATCGATCCATTCGGTCCTTCCAGTCGCAACGCGACGATAGGCTGTAGCCATGGACGTGAGTCCATGGTTCGGGTGCAAACACGATCACAAAGCCCCAAAGGGGCGGCAGGAATTGCAGGCGTGGAATCTCCTGTCGTCCCTTCGGGACTTACGGCGTATGACGTGTGCGCGTTCCATGGGCTGACGCCCATGGCTACAACATGCCGCCACTTCGTGGCTGGTCGTGAGTCCCGCAGCGATGGCAGTTGTTGCGTCTACGGTGGAACGCACGATCAATGCAGCGAAAAGGTTAAAAGATGAGAGGTAAAAAAATGGAGACAACGCCAGCAATCGTGTTCTATGTCGAATCGCGATGGCAGTCTCATGTTTCTGTCGCACCAATTTTTCTGTCGACCTTGTGTCCGCGCGCACCACATCGTTCCATTGATTCTGAGTCTGCCCTGTTCCAGCGTGCAAGGTCGCTCATGCCGCATGAGCGGACAGAAAGATTGGTGCGACAAAAAGATTTTAAAGAACACGCTCTGTTTCATTGATCTCGGTACTACCCCAAGCAACTCGATCGATTCTGTCCTTCCAGTCGCAACGCGACGATAGGCTGTAGCCATGGACGTGAGTCCATGGTTCGGGAGCACAAAAGCAACCCCAGTCGCAACGCGACGACATGAAACTTCAGAAATCACGGCGGAGCGGAACCAATGGAGATCTGTTCGAACTCGATTCAGATCAGCGTCCAGTACTTCAACTAACCAATCGCACGTCCGTTCGCGACTGGGGTTGCGTCGGAGTTACCTGTGACGCAACGAACGTTTCTCTAAAGCAAATCTGTCGGTGACAACAATGGTGAATCGAAGAACGCCGATCAAGTTGTTGAAGAAATAAGTGGTTTGATCGGATCGGTTGAGCATTCGAGGCGGTTGCTGAACGGGAAACAAGCCGCGTCCCCCTTTTTCTCACGCAAACGTGTTCATGAACAACAGCACGGGTACATCGATGAATTGACGCTCCTTGGCACTTGATTGTACTCGAACAGAAGCTAGCCGCCGCAATCTAATTAGGGACGCCATTGTTGTAGGTTCTCGAATGTCCTGTCTGTCGACTCCATAGAGGACCGAAGGTATCTTGGCATAGGGGAGGATTTCCTCGAAAAACTGACATCCAGTGCCTTTCGTGTAGTGGTTGACGGAATTTCGGTTCATTTGATCGGTGACCGTAGCTAAGTACCAGCCATGGGATATATGTGAAAGTGAACCATCTTTGGCCGCACGAGGTCTTTTTAGAATGCAACTGCCACATGAATCCCGCTGTAAAACCAAATCAATTTTGCGAAAAGTAGAATAGGAAGGCCGATGGGAAGAACACTCCAACAAACGGGCATGCCGGTTCCGAGTTTAGTCGCTCATTCGATTGCCTTGTCTGAGGAATGGCATCCGATCAAGAACGGCGATCGTAAACGCGACCAAATTCCGTACAACAGTAGTTACCGTGCGTGGTGGAAGTGCTCAAAAGATCCGCGACATGAGTGGCGATCTAATGTTGCGAATAGAACGATACGGGGATACGGATGCCCATTCTGCTCAGGTCGGAAAGTGATTTCACAGGATTCGATCGCAGGTTTATTTCCAGACATTGCTGCCGAATTTCATCCTGACAGAAATGGCGACTTAAGGCCGGATCAACTTGCCCCAAAGTCGAACAAGAAGGTCTGGTGGCTTTGCTCTACCAATCGGAGGCACGAGTGGGAAACGACGGTTATGAATCGCACGCTAGGCAGTGGTTGCCCTGAGTGTCGACGCTTCGCGAATTCCTTGGCCGGTAAGTCACAGGATATTGCTAGTGAATGGCATCCGACAAGAAATGGTGAACTTAGCGCCGCGGATGTGCCTAACCGAAGTGATAAAAGCGTCTGGTGGCAATGCCGTCACGATCAGTCGCATGAGTGGCAGGCGATGGTCAAGACAAGAACCAATGGCCGGGGAAACTGTCCAACTTGCCATCCTCGACAAATCAATCCTCCCCCTGGCAGATCAATTGATAGTCGCTGGGAACGACGACTTAGTAAAACGTGTCCTGAACTGGTTAGCTTTTGGGATACGACGAAGAATGGTGAGACTACGCCGGATGACGTAACGAAAGGTTCATCGCGGGTTGTTTGGTGGAAATGTCCATGTCACGAAGGTCACGAATGGTCGGAGGCTGTCAAAAAGATTTCGAGCCGGAAAAACAAATGTCCATTGTGCGAATCACTGCAAATGCATGGTGCGGTCACTGAGGAAAAATCGATTGGCCACCTGAGGCCTGATTTGATGGATCAATGGCATCCAGTACTTAATGAAGAACTCGACCCCATGCAAATTGGTACTGGTAGTTCCAGAATGGTGTACTGGCAATGCTCACGCAACACCGAGCACGTTTGGAAGACCCGCGTTTTTCAACGAAAGGCTGGTACGGGATGTCCTTATTGTTGTGGCAGCGCAGTAAATCAAGAGACGTCTCTCGCAACGCTTCATCCGGAAATTGCGGCGACTTGGCATCCAGCAAAGAATGGCACACTCACGCCATCGGAAATGCATCGCCAAAGTGCGAGGTCGGTTTGGTGGCTTTGTCCGGACGATCCGACTCACGAGTGGAAACAGTCGGTTCAAAACCGAGTGAATCTAGATCAGTGCCCTGAATGTCGAAAGCATACTCGTCAACGTGAACTAGAGGAAGCGCTGGCACGGACCGTGTCAGAAAATGTCGAGTCATTGAAAACATTTGAAGACTCGCTGGATTCGCAGACGAGACTCGCTTTGCTGGACACAAAAGATGAAAGTCTGCAACAGGTGCTCTATCGGCAGGTGTATGCCGGCATTGTCACGTCGATGGAAAGCTACCTGTCTGATACATTTATCAACACAGTCGTAGGAAAAAAAAACCTTCGCGACCGATTCGTACGCTGTACGTCGGAGTTTCGAGAACGAAAGTACAATTTAGATGATCTGGTTGGTTGGGAACAGAACAACCAAAGCATTATCAAGAAGCATCTTCTGAATCAGGTCTTTCATAATCTGCCAAAGATGGCTTGCATGTTTCGTGATGTCCTAAAAGTTACTTTTCCCAGCGACGACGAACTTGCGGATCTGCAAAAAATCGTAGGAGTTCGCCATAACATTGCACACCGCAATGGTCGAAATAAAAAGGGCGAAACCGTGCAGCTTTCGATGAAAGACATTGATGAGGCTCTCACACTAATTCGCTCCTTCATAGAGGGTATTGATGCGCAGATCGCTCGCCAACCATGGCTCTGAAAGGATTGGCGATTACAAAGTTCGCAGCGATTTTGTAGTGTGTGAGCGTCAGTCCGGTACCAGAGCCAACATCGGAGCTGGAAAAGCAACCATGCGTAATCACCCCTAAACCACCAACTTCTTTCTGTCGCTTGCAATACCCCTATTCACATGCGATCGGACGGGACCATCATTGTTCACATGATTACGCTGGCACCGTCGTTTCTGCCTGGATGCACTTACCGGAAAAATCTCGGTTTTGTCTGACGTTCTTGGTTTACAGTTCGCCCGGCGGATGACATCTCCGTTCTGCGTCGGGTGTTTTTTGGCTTGTCGTTTCTGGTTTGACGAGCCCGGAAGCCTATCCCACTTCCTTGAAGACGGATTGCCATTCGAACGGTTGCATTCCTCTAATCGGTATTGAATCGGCGTGGGAACTGAAAACCCTTCTCTACACCGACGACGGTAAAACTGAGTACGATAAAAAGTCGTCATTCCTTAAACGCACGCAGAATCGATCCAATCATCATGAGTTATCGAACAAGTTTTCTTAGCGCTGTTGTTGTTTTAGCTGCGATCTCGGCGAGGTCCGACGCTTCCGAACGACCAGCGGAAACAACGGGTAAACCCAATGTCATTCTGATCGTCACGGACGACCAGGGCTACGGTGACATGTCTTGTCATGGAAACCCATGGCTCAAAACACCCAACCTGGATCGGCTTTGTGCCGAAGGCGTAAGCCTGGAAAACTATCATGTCGATCCAGTGTGCACGCCGACACGCGCTGCGTTGATGACCGGACGGTATTCGACGCGTGTGGGAGCGTGGGATGTCACTCAGGGCAGACAGCTACTCGCGTCCGACGAACGAACCATGGCGGATGTCTTCTCCGATTCTGGTTATCGAACCGGCATGTTTGGCAAATGGCACCTGGGCGACACGTGGCCGTACGCGCCTCGTTTTCGCGGATTTCACGTCGTCGTTCGGCATCTCGCTGGCGGCATCGACGAAATCGGCAACCCGATCGGTAACGACTATTTTGATGACACCTATTATCGCAACGGCGTCCGCGAAAAGATCGACGGGTATTGCACGGATGTGTTTTTCGCGGAGTGCGAGCGGTTTGTGACGCAGGCGTCGGTCAAACCATTCTTTGTCTATCTGCCACTCAACGCGATGCACGGACCGCATACGGTCGCCGAAAACTATTCGGCTCCGTTTCGTGCCCAAGGTCATTCAGAGAAACGATCAAAGTTCTTTGGCCAGATCATCAACTTTGACGAAAACCTGGGCCGCTTGTTCGATGCATTACAGAAGAACAAGCTTGCCGAGAACACGATTGTCATTTTTATGGGAGACAATGGTACCTCCGAGGGCGCAGACGGTCGTGATCCTGATGACGGATTCAATGCGGGCATGCGAGGAAAGAAGGGTTCCGTCTACGAAGGTGGACATCGGGTCGCGTGCTTTGTCCGCTGGCCAGCCCGGCTGGACGCGGGGAAACCGATCAAACGATTGACCTCTTGTCGAGACTGGCTGCCTACGCTGATCGATTTGTGCGAATTGGATGTGCCCGATGGCAAGCGTTTCGATGGTCAGAGCATCAAACCACTGCTGGTCGGAGAAAGCGACGAATGGGAACCCCGAACGCTGTTTGTCCAGCGACAGGCGGACCAACCCAAGCTTCTTCTCGACCGCAAAGGCGACAACCAACGCCGCTTTCCACACTACGGCGTGCTCACTGAAACATGGCGGTTGGTCGACGGCGAACTCTACAACATCAGCGAGGATCCTGGTCAGACGAACGACCTCGCGAAGCAGCATCCTGAGGTTGTCCAGGAACTGAAGTCCAGCTACCGCCAACATTACGCAGACGTCTTTCGTGATGACGCTCCGTATGTGCGATTCCAGCTCGGTGATAGCCGCGAGAATCCGACGTTGTTGACGGTGCGTGATTGGCATCCGACCGAAGGCGATGTGATTTGGAGGCAAGAACAACTAGCTGACGACACACTGTCGATCAATGGATTTTGGGCGGTGGATGTGACCCAGTCTGGTCGTTACGCAATTCGACTAGCCCGATTTCCCGACGATTCGCCGGCGTCGATGGAGGCAACCAAAGCGGTGCTGCGTGTGGGGGACCAGAAGCTTGAGAAACAAATCCGCAAACGCGACATGTCGGTCACGTTTGAATTGGAGCTTCCAGCGGGCCCGGCGATTTTGCAAAGCTGGCTCAGTGACGATGAAGGCGTTGTCCGCGGAGCCTATTTTGTGAGCGTAAAACGGAATTGATTCATCATCGACACGCAAGTCGTATAGGCTGCGACTCCATTGCGGTTAGTAAAAATGCATGTTTTCGGGTTTACACTTCCGCGGTTCGCGACACTCCCTGTCAGACAGGCCAATCATGGACTGCTAAAACTTTGGTGTTGACGTGATTTTTGGTTGTTTGGGACTCGCGGGCCCCAACCAGCGGCAGTGGGGCGTGAAAGGATATCGCACCGGAGCAAAGTCGCTCGAAGACGTCACGCGTCTTTACGAAGAGATGCTTCGCGGGATGATGTCAACGCCGTATTACATCGGCTGGCATCACTGCGGCTACATCGAGCAGTGGGATGCATCCGAACGAGGCGACGCGCCCCGCAACGAAAACGGCTTCCTCGATCCGCTCGAGAATCACCGCACCCAATGGACCGATGTGCTGAGGGAGATCAATCCCCGGGCGGCGACGCTACACGATGCTGCGAAGTAAGTTTCTCGGCCTCGAGTAGACGGTCTGCGATTTCAGCGATAATGAGATCGCGTTTTTTTGAACTTAATGATTTCTCGGAGTAATTGACTTCGTTGGCGGGTTTGTTTTTACGATTGTTAAACCAGCGAATGATTTTCAGTTTCGTTGGTGGGTTTTTGAAAGTGAATGGCGAGAGAATGCCTTTGCCCTGCATCACATTGAAGGTCCAAGGTTCACCGGTACGATCAATGGCGTCGTAGTGTTGTTTTTCGACAATGTCGAGCTGAGAGAGCTTTTTGTAGAGTGGCTTCGCTGACTTTGCAGCGAGAAGCACACCATCAATGTCGATAATGACGGGATACTTGGGGGCACGTAAAAAATACACTAGTTCAACAAAGTTCGTCATTTGTTCTCCCTTGCATGTTCAACATTCTAGCGGTTTGTACATGCACGGAAAGTTAAGCGTCCATCATCGCCGAAGGCCAACCGCCGAAATGTCGGTTCGGGGGCCTCCGAGGGATATCCTGAATCAACCACCGAACCCGATGGACGGACGTCATGCGGGAAATAACATGACGACCAAAATTCGTCGGTGACGAGCTACTGGCTACATCGCCGATTCCATCTTGGCTTTTTCGATCGATGTGTCCATGTCTTTGAACAATTGCTCGGCGCTCTCGTCGAAAATTCGGCCGATCAGCAAATCGGTCACTCGGCCTCGGTGTTCAGGATACTCTTTCATGAACCGGCCGATGCTGAATTCCTTGGTGTAGAACGCAGCCACCAATTTGCGCAGCCACTGGACCCCTTCGAGGAACGATTCGGTCCAGCCGCCGAGTTGAGCGGCGCTGAGGTCGTTCTTCTTGAATCCTTCGACCACTGCGTCGCCGGCGCGGACTCCCATTTCTAGTGCAAAGTAGACGCCCGAAGAGTAGACCGGATCGATGAACCCGAGTGCATCACCGACCAAGACCCAACCATCGCCGGCGTGTTGGGTGGTCATATAAGAAAATTCTTTGGCGACTCGAATGTCACCGAGACGGGTGGCGTTTTCTAGCCGAGGTTTCAGTCCTGGACATCGCTCGAGTTCTTCGTAGAAGACCTGTTCGGGTTTCGCACGTCCTTTGATCATATAGTCGGTGTCGCCGACGCAGCCAATGCTGGTGATGCCTCGTGACAATGGGATGAACCAGAACCATGATTCCTTGGATTCGGTGTTCAGGATGATGGTGGCGCCGCCGTTGTCACCCTCGTCTCGGACTGCATCGCGATAGTAGGACCAAATCGCGACTTTGCGGAGGTCGGGATTGACCTCTTTTAATTTCAATTTGTTGGCAATAAACGATTGTTGCCCAGTGGCATCGATCACAACCGAACAATCAATGTCGCGTTCGTTGCCATCGCGATCACGGATTCGCACTCCCACGATCTTTTGCATGTCATCAAAACGGACGTCCAGCAAGCGTGTTTGATCATGGCAGTCAGCGCCAAGTTCTTCGGCGCGATCAAACAGCATCTTGTCAAACTCGCTGCGTTCGACTTGCCACGTGTCGCTGCACTCACGCATGTCGTGCTGACGAAAAAAGAAGGGAGCGGATTCGTTGCCATGATGACTGACAAACTGCACGCTCTTTTTGACTTGAAATCCAGCTTCCTTCATCCGGTCGATCAAACCGAGACGTTGCAGCGGCCAGTACGTTTCCGGCATCAGCGATTCGCCAACGTGAAAACGAGGAAAAGGCTCGCGTTCAATCAGCAGCGTCGAAAGCCCCGATTGAGCCACGATTGCGGCGGCCGAGCACCCCCCCGGTCCAGCACCGATCACGACACAATCATAACTTGACTTCATCATTTCTCTTTTTCTCGTATTTCAAAAAAACAACATGGTGATTCGGCGGTCGATCTAGGAAATGTAGCCTCGATCGTTCGGTCCGCCACCCTGGTGGTGTAACAGCTTCAGCACTGGCGGTTCCTTTCGTAGCGAAAGTCATCAAGACTTTCGATCCGCGGCGAATCCCCCCAAACGTCTTGCCGGCTTGTTGATTTCATCCCAATGCAAATCGCAACGGTGAGCCGTGGTCCGTAAGGAACCAGGGCTTGCTTTTGATCCGGCTGCTGACGCGTCACGGCTTAATAAATCCCGGCTTCCGTTAGGCCAAAATGCGCAAATCCAAAAGGGAAGAGTGCTTTGCAGCGTAACGCTAACCTGCTCGGCACAGTTTTCCTGGTTGTCGTATTCTAACCATGAAGACAAGCTTCTTTGGTTACACGTAACCACTGTGGCTGCAAAATTCGTATTTCGGTGGGTATAACAACAGCAGTGATTTGAATTGCATGTCGCGTGAGGCACGTGATCTCCGTTTCCCAGCAGGGCTCAATCCATGGCTGAAATCGATTACCGGCGACGTCGTTATTTGCGGCGACTGGCGATCGGTCTCGGTTTAATGTTGGTGTTGGCGATTCCGGCGATTCTGCATTCGCACGCGGCGATCGAGAGTATTTTGAATCGTCCCCCGGATTGGGTACCCGATTCGTTGCCGGAAAAGGCCGAGTTTAACGAGTTTACTCGTCGTTTTTCCGCGGCGGACGTCATTCTGATAGGCTGGGATGGATCCGATCTAGGGTCCGAGTCGTTGCAGGACGCGGTGGCGCTGTTGGATCCGTTGTGCCAGCAGCCCAATGATCTGTTGGACGAGGATCGTGAGCCGCTGCCCGATTGGGCGGTCGCCAAGATTGCCGCAGTGCAAGCGATTTGTGGCGAGCAGCAGCCGCTGAAATGGTGTCGCAGCGGATCGAATATGCTCGACAAAATGATGGCGTCGCCGGCAAATTTGCCGCGCCGCGTTGCCGTCGCTCGGCTGCATGGATCGATGGTCGGTGACGACGGCGAACAGACGTGCATGATTGTTTCGATGGATGAATCGGCGTTGGTCCATCGGCGGCACGTGTTGCCAGTGATTCGCGAAATGGTCGCTCGCCGCGTGGACGTTCCGGTCGAGTCGGTCGCCATGGTCGGCGGTCCGTTTGACGGAGCGACGGTGGATGAGGCGAGTGTCCGTTCGGTTCGCTATTTCGCCCCGCCGTCGGCGGTATTCGCAGCGATATTGTGTTTTATCGCGTTGCGATCGCTGCCGTTGACGACCGTGATCACAGCGGTGGCGGTGATTGGCGAAGGGATGGTGTTGGCGGCGGTCTACTATATGGGGACTCCGCTGAATGCCGTGCTGATCGTGTTGCCACCGTTAGTGTTCGTGTTGACCGTTTCGGCCGGAATCCATCTCAGCAACTATTACTTGGATGCTTCGCACGAGCATCCGGAATTAAATCGCACCGGTGCGGCGCGGCGGGCGATGCGGGCGGGGTTGGCGCCCTGTTTGTTGGCGACCGGAACCACGGTGGTCGGACTCGGATCGCTAGTCTTGGTGCGGATCGAACCGATTCGTATCTTTGGTGCGATCGCGTCGATGGGCGTCTTGGGCACGTTACTGATGTTGTTGTTGGTGCTGCCTGGGGCGATGGTGCTAACCGATCCTCGCATGCCATCGCCCGAGGCGGAACCCAAAGACACTTGGGTGACCCGGATTCGCGGTCGCGTGCGTCGCAGGATTCGCAAACGATTGGCGCGTCCGTGGCCGGTCATCATCACGTTTGTGCTGCTGACGATCGTGTTGGGGTTTGGACTACGAAACCTCGAGACGTCGGTCAATGTGCCGCGAATGTTTTTGCCTAGCAGCGACATTCGAACTCAATATGAATGGTTCGAAGAAAATATCGGTCCGACGGTGACTGGCGAGCTGTTGGTTTCGTTTCCTCCGATAAGCGACGACGATGATCCGCTTGAGCGATTGGAGCTCGTCAAAGAGGTGCACAAGACCGCGTTGGAACAAGAGTCGGTTGATGGAGTATTGTCGCCGTTATCGTTCATTCCGCCGGTCAAGAGTGGAGCCAGTTTGTCGGCGACCGCCAGCCGCAGTGTGGTGCGTTCGTTGATTCGCGACCCCGATTCGTCGATTGGTAAATTGGGGTTCATCTCGCGTGACGAGAAAGCCGAGGTGTGGCGGGTCAGCATCCGTTTGCCTCAGAATGAAAATGTCGATCATGGCACGATGATCACTCAGATTCGCGACGAGGTGGATCAGACGATTGCCGAAAATGAATTGGACGCCACCGTGACGTTGACCGGGCATGTCGCGATCGTTCAAAAAGCCCAAGAGGTGCTGCTGCGTGACCTGTTCCGCAGCTTTTTGGCGGCGTTTGGTGTCGTTGCGGTCGTGATGATGTTTTTGCTGCGAAGCTTGCTAGGCGGTTTGATCGCGATGCTGCCGAATCTGTTTCCCACGATCGCCTTGTTCGGGTGTATGGGGTTGATCCGGACGCCTTTGGATATCGGATCGGTCATGACCGCAAGCGTGGCATTGGGGATCGCCGTGGATGATACGATCCACTTGGTCAGTCGCTACGGTTCACGTCGGGCCCGAGGATTGGGCCAAATTCGTGCGGTCTTTGGTGCGTTGTCCCAGTGCGGTTGGGCAATGTTACAAACGACACTCGTTTGCGGATTGTCGCTGATGGCGTATTGGTTCAGCGATTTTGTGCCGACCAGCCAATTTGCGGTCTTGATGATGGGGTTGTTGTTGGCGGCGCTGGTCGGCGATTTGCTGTTGTTGCCATCGCTGATGTCCAGCGTTCTAGGACGCTGGTTGGCGCGGTCGGTCGGCGCCGATCCCAAGGCGGCCATCGGGTCAGATGCACCGCGACGCCGCAAACCGTTCGATGTGCGGCGATTGCCACGGCGTCGCCGCGCTCGGCAGACGCGGTCGACGTAACCGGTTCACGCGAGTGGCGGTTTTTCTATTTGCTGGCGAACCCTCTATCGCTGGACCGCCGCGGTCGAGGCGAATGTTTTGACCGGGGGCATCACAACGCCATACTTGGCGGCCTGGACTTTCATCGCACGTTCAAAGAACGGGAACGGAAAATCGGGACGCCGCCGCAGTGCGTAGCGTTCGACCGCCACCACTAAACGAAGATCGAGTTTTCCTTCTTTCACCTTCAGCACCACAAAACGCAGGTAGGCACGCTGCTCTTCGCTGGTCGCCCGCAGCCGGTTGGTCAACTGTTCTTCCAAGGTGGCACTGCGGTCGGTCGCCGCGGAAAGGACGCGAGGCACCGTGACCTGGGCCGTTGCCGATTGGGTCACGAGAGATTGGATTAAGAAGAACAAGCCGCTGATTAATGCAAGCTTGGTCCATGATGGTCGTTGCATGACGATCGATTCCTTTGCGTCCAGTCGGGTGAGGGCATCCGCCCCGATCCGCGATGCGATGCCGCGAGGACGGGGTTTTTGTGCATTCGTACACACTCGGGACTACCAAAGTTGTCCGCAGGTTGGCAAGCCAAGAAATTAGGTCCGACGATCCGCTCGCGACACGGAAGATCCGCCGGACTGGTCGCTAGCAATAAATTGGGAGGTTTGCGAGATCTTTGTCATGGTCGTTTCATTCGCTTTGCTCGGGTCACAGCGATTATGTGTATGGTTTAACCGGCAAAGGCCGAATGACAGTAGTGATATGACGTCGTGCTTGAGAAATCCGATTGAAAGATCGGGTTTGGCTGGGGCGACCCCTACATAAAACACCACAGCACTCTCGCTACAAGCATGTGGCGTATTCGCGGAAGGATTCGGCGATGAATCGTTGGTTATTGATTGGTTCTCTTGCAGGTTTATTGCTAAGCACGACTGGGTGCTTGCATCACAACGTCCGCAGCGGCAGCCACGGTTGTGGCAATCCAAACTGCAACTCGGGCCATTGCAGCTCGACAAAAGGTACTGGCTTGTTGGGTCGGATCGGTGCGAAACACAGCGGTTGCCAATCGTGTGGCGGCAATTGTGGCGGCCGTACGGGCTGCGTTGCTGGGCCGCTTGGTTGGCAGCAAGGTGGATTGGATTACAGCTCGCATCTGCAACCCGGTCTGTTCGGCCACGGGGCGGGAGCGCAAATCCAAGCCCAACCGGTCAACCCAGGACCTCCGACGGGCCAAGTCGGCTACCCTTACTACAGTCATCACGGACCCCGTGATTTCTTTTTGGACAACCCACCGACGATCGGTCGCTAAGACCGCCTGCGGCGAGTGATTCGTTTCGGCCCGATTCCGATTGATGAGGCGTTGCCTGATCATCGAGCGGCCGAAGCAGGACGGCCAAAGGGGCCGCAGAGGGCCCAAGGGGATTCGCCCCATGTCCATCTGCTCTGGGTAGCGGCACGCCGCAAGTGGGCTGTTGACTAAATCGAGATGCGATTCGCAGTAGTGAGCCGTGGGCCGTAAGGCACCGGGTGCCGCGTGGGACCCGGTCGCTGACGCGTCGCGGCTCAATCAATTGACTACAAAAAGCACCCGGTTAGGGCGAAAGTCGATGGCATTGGGCGGACGCCGGCGGCATTGCCACAATTTGCGTGGCAGACGCTCGCTGGGAATATGGTTACGATTGTAATTAGGTCTCGTGGCCATCCCTTCGATTTGCGTTGGAGGGTAATTTTGGTTTGGTTATCTGAATTGAGGGGAGCACCGTGTCGTCTGACTTTCGCTTGAAAGAGCAGCTGCCTGAATTGACTGAGCAGATTGTTGCGACCTATACGCCCGACGATGCAATCAACCATCTCGGTCATTGCCCACTGCCCAGCTATACCGCCGTTGTCGAGATCTTGTTGGACTTGAAGGATGTCCTGTACCCAGGTTACCGTCGCAAAACGGGGCTGCACGCAGGGAACGTTCGCTACCACGTCGGCAGCCTGATCGATTCGCTGCATGACCAATTGACGACCCAGATCGCACGGGCGCTGCGGCACGAGCACCGTGTGCAAAAGAAACACATGGATTGCGAAAGCGACATCGACTTCGAGGCCAAAGGGCAAGCGATGGCGATCGAGCTGTTAAAGCGAATCCCTGAACTGCGTCGCATCCTGGCGACTGACGTGCAAGCGGCTTACGATGGCGATCCCGCCTGTCAAACCAGTGACGAAGTGGTTTTTTGCTATCCCGGATTCGAAGCGATTACGGTCTACCGAATCGCTCATCAATTGGTCAAGCTGCATGTACCATTCATCCCACGGATGATGACCGAATGGGCGCACAAGCAAACGGGCATCGATATTCACCCCGGTGCAACGATTGGCGATCATTTCTTTATCGACCACGGCACTGGTGTCGTGATCGGTGAAACCTGTGTCATCGGTCGCGGCGTCAAACTGTATCAAGGGGTTACCCTTGGTGCCCTCAGTTTCAAGACCGATGACGATGGTCATTTGATTCGTGGAACGAAGCGGCATCCCACGATCGAAGATGGCGTGGTTGTGTACGCCAATGCAACGATCTTGGGTGGCAAGACGACGATCGGCAAAGACAGCGTGATCGGTTCGAGCGTGTGGATCACCAAGAGTGTGGGCCCGCGAACGACGGTGGTGCTCGAAAAACCTCAACTGCGGGTTCGCAGCGGGCAAAACGATGAACTGGTCGACGAGCTAAATTTCCAGATTTAATCTCTGCGGATAATCCGCTGCGATAGTATCGGTGATACATTGTTCGTGCTTGGATTCCAAGCACGATGCTTCGATCAAGTTAAGGAAGGGTTCGGAAATCACTTCGATGTGAGCCCGCAAACGCGGTCCGCGAAGTGCTTTCCTAACGGTTCCTCGATTTGATTTCGATGTCAGGAACAATCGACATCGTGGTCCTTCGGAAGCGAGCTACTGGATCCACTGAATTTTCAGACCCGGCTGCGGGTGATCAGGATCGTTCATCCGCTGGTGATACATCCACAGTCGGCCGTCGTCCGCGAAGGCAATGTTGGTGATTGGGCCGAGGTGGTTCGCGGGGATCAAGGTGCCAATGAACCGCAAATCCCGCGAGTTCCAAATGGCGATCGATCCATCATGGCCGCCGGTCAACAAACTTTCGCAATCGGGCGTGATCGTGATCGCCGTCATTTCCGGCCACCGCCGCTGGTCGTTGTCATCGGATTCCCAGCGGTTGCCGGTTTTCAAGATATGGCCTTGCCAATCATGCAGCCGAATTCGGCCATCAAACGCCGCCGAAAAAATTCTCTTCGTGGCATGATCGGTGCAAGCCGCACGGAATTGGTTCACTCCACGTGAGACCACGTTTCCGTCGCCTTCATCGAATCGATATTCTCCGATGTATTCGCCAAACAACAAACATTGATTCGTCCGGTGCAGCAGGCAGGTGCGATGGTCCACGGGTAATCGTAATCGGCCGACCGTCACCAGTTCGTTACCGGGGTGGTCGGGCTCGCTGGATATTGTCGGCAGTTGGCACAATTTGATCTCGTAGCCACGGTCAGAAGAGACGAGCATCTGATTGCCGTCAAAGCCAAAGTCGACGTGGACGCTTCTTTGGTCCTCCGTCTCGCATTCCGGACACATGACCGAGTACGAGACCGTCGGTTTCAAGAGATTGACCAGCTGAGCGTTGCCATTGTCGTATCCCACGCTAAACCAATGATCGTTCGGTGAGATTTTGATTTGCGTCGGTAACTCGCCGAGGCGGGGAGTCTGCACCTGATTGATTTGCAAGGTTTTCGTATCAATCCAGAGGACCTCTGAATTGGCACACGCCAGCAGTGCGATTTTTCCGTCGTGCGTCAGCGCTGCGTCGGTGGAATGTTCAGCCGTGGCAATCGAAGGGGCCACGATCGCGCGAGACGGGCTAATCGCAACGGACCCATCTTCACCGCCGCTAAGAATGTGACCGCGGTCATCGATCGAGATCTCGGTCACGGTGCCGTTGTGTAGAACCTTGATACCGGTTGGATCCAGCACGCTTGGATGGTCCACGGTTTCTTCGGCCGCATTTGCGATGGTTGTATTCAAGTCCCACGTGACGATCGTTCCGTTGTGAAAACCGGCGACGACTTGATCCCCCTGGTCCGAGATTGCCACGCAATTGGGGTTGCCGATCGGTTGTTCGAGTTGGATTTTTCGATTTGGCGATTCCAAATCAAACAGATGCAAATAGTCAGCATGCGAGAAGGTGCAGACGAGATAACGCCCATCTTCGGACAAAGCCATTCGATAAACCAGTTTTTCCAAATCGAATTCCTCGGTGATCGATGGGTTATCGACGTGAACCAGCTGCGGCATGTTTTGCTGTTTCAACGTCAGCAATTGTTTGCCGTTCGGTGAAAAGGTGATGTCGTGGTTTCGACGAGGTGCGTCAATCGAGACAACGGGGACGTTCGTCGATGCCGTCTCCTTCGGATGTACCGAGAAAATCTGAATCGGTTCGTAGCGGCAACCGACCGCGATGCGAGTGTTGTCGGGACTGAAGGCAAGCGATTGGATGGTGGTGGGAAAATCGGTCAACGGTGCTGGAGGCAGTGAACCGTCCAAGGCAATGAACTCAACCTCGTTGCGTGTTTCTAACCACTCGCCATCTTCGGCGATTTGTTTGCCGACGGCCATCAAGGTTTCGTCGGCCGTGACTGCCACCGAATAGACACGCGTGTCATCGGGAAGCACAAATTCTTGCGACAGCTCTGCATTGTCGAGGCGATGAATCCGGATGGTTCCATCTTCGCTGGCGACAAGGCCGCGATCGCTTTGCTTCAAAATCAGTACGTCACGGATCCGAGTGGCATGCGGAGCCAAGGAATACCAACCTTTGCTCGCCTGGGATTTCAAAAGTCGTAAATCATCGCCAATGGGAATCACCCCTGCGGCAAATCGCTCGATCGACTCGGCAATCTGAATCGCCTTGGCCGGACTCTTGCTCGCCAACGACGAATAAGCGTATCGCAGATCGGAATGGTAGGCGGTTTGAGTCGCAATCCGTTCTTGTTCTTTTGCACGATCTCGTTGCACACGCGTTTGATGTTCCTGACGGATCGCGATTTCTTTGCGGATTTGGATGTTGGCTAACGCGAGCTGCAGCGATTTTTGTTTGTCGGCGAGACGACGATTGCTATTGGCGAGCACCATGGCACCACCGGCGATGAGCAGAAACACCGTGGCTAGCAGTCCCGTTTCCAGCGGTGACCTGCGAGCGGCGTGGATGGTTCGTTCGGCGAGCGAACGAGGGCGAGCGTGGACCATCAATCCTTGTCGCCACCGGTTCAGGTCCGCCGTCAATTCGCTCGCACTGGCGTAACGTTGTGCGGGATCTTTGGCAAGGCATTTCAGGCAGATTGCTTCGAGGTCCCTGGGGATGCCACGCGAGATGAGGCGTGGCGCAACGGGCTTTGCGAAGCAGATCGATTCAAATACCTCTTCCGCGTTTCTGCCGCGGTGGGGCAGGAGTCCCGTCAGCATTCGATAGGTCAGCACGCCAAGCGAAAAAATATCGCACGATTCACCATGCGTTTGTTCGCTGTATAGCACTTGCTCGGGAGCCATGTAGTGAAGCGTTCCGACCATGCGTTCATCCGAGTCGGCTTGCGTTTCGGAAAAAAGATCGCGGACGAGTCCAAAGTCGGTTAACCGAGGCGACAATTGGGACGACTGGCTACTCGTCGAGTCGGGTTGCAGCAGGATGTTTTGTGGTTTGATGTCACGATGAACGAGACCACGTTCGTGGACATGCACGATCGCATCGGCTAAACGCAAGATCGTGTCACCCACCACCGACGGATCGACCGGACCTGAGTGTTCTTTTAACCATTGAGCAAGCGTCGGCCCCTCGCAGTACTCGGAAACGAGATAGACCGATTGCGAGTCTTGGAACGCTTCGTACAGCGGGACCAAATAGGGGTGGTTCAAACGAGCGGCCGCGCGAGCTTCGAACAACCGAGGATCTTCGTCATCCGTCGCCGCATCGCGATTTCGGCGAAACGATTTTAGCGCGACCTCGCGTTGCAACATCTCGTCATGAGCGCGATAGACGGTTGAAAACCCGCCGACACCTAAGATGCCACGGATGGCGAAACGCCCAATCTGCAGAGGCGTTTCGAAGTCGTCATCCGGTGCGGCGGAGCCCAGCGATTGGGTTGCCACCGAATCGCCAACGTTTCGGAATCGCTCGCGGACCGCGTTGAGCCGTGATTCATCTAACAACAAACGCCCGGTGAACGAAGCGTCTTTGTTTTGACGTAGCTGCTGGTAAAACGAATCGTTCTGTGGCGTGCAAACGTCGACCGGATCCTTCTCCGATGGCTCTGACTCACTTCGCATGCACCGACCTATTTCCTGTTGTCATTGCAACCTGCATCTTCGGGCAACCCCTGGCGGGCGTAAAGTGGTTGAACTGATTGCATGGGAAACGCAGCGTCTCGATGCGAACAGCAAACGTTCCGTATCGGGTTGCAAGTCGAGGGCTCGGCCCGCCATCCTTAATTACGTGTCAAATCCCAGCCATCAAGCCACATGGTTTTCGTCCGTTTCATTTGAAAATCCTTTTCCATTCGGTCGGCCATATCAGGCAGGTGACCGGCGCCATAAAATACAGCAATCTTCTTTTTGCCCGCTTCGAGTTCTTCGCGGAGCACTTCAAAGGCCTTGGCATTGCGTCCTTTGATCAACGTGTTCTCACCGTTGGCGTCATCCAATCCGGCGGTGACCGAATCGATATCGACCATTTGCCGCGACATCAATTGTTTCAAATGCTTCGCCCGGTTGTCGCTAAATAGAGCCATCAGCATACCGGCTTCGCCGCCGGACGCGGCTTGCGACGCTAACCCGGCGCCCATCATACGAGCTCCCATCTTCCAGATGCTGTCGCCACGTCGGTTCAAATCTTCGACAAACTCTTCGGGACTCATGTCCGCATGCCGAAAGTTCTTGGACATGTAGTCAATCTTTTCGAGCTGGTATTCCAGACCCAGCATCTCTTTCATGCCCGATTGCATCGACGACAGGATCGATCGGCGGTTCTTCAGATCCTCGGGGCGAAACCGTGTGCCATCGGGAGCGACCAATTCGTACAGCACCGTGTCGTACTTTGCCAACCGCTCGCTTAGCTCGGCATAGTATTCGCTTTGCCCGATGTGAACCACGCCGACCAAATCGACCACGTGGCCGGCAAACGGAGTATCAGGTTCGCCAACATAGCGAACGATCGCGGTTTGCAGTGCCCGGGGTTTACCATCGTCGGTCTCGTCGACCCGGATGTACGCCGCTTCGGATTCAACCACATCCGATTTGGCCGCGTCCGCTTTCGTTTTTTGCTCATTGGGCGGTTCTGCGACCACCTGGGCATACAGTGTCGCCGCACCCGCTAGCACACAGGCCAATAGCAAAACGACAAGCGTGATCGCGTGACGAACGAGTTTCGATGGGAGGATCCGATTCATTCTCAATGAGCCCTTGGTGACAGCCGTGTTTCCGCCTCGAACGAGGTGGAGCGTTGGTTCTTCTACAGTCAAGGATAGTGGCTTTTGCGAAAACCGACAAACCACGCCCGCTGGGCCTTGCAGCAAATCGAGGTAATCCCGCGTTTTATCCGGAATAGGCGAGTTTTCTGCCCTACAGCCGGCGGACGACGACATCGTCAAATTCGTTCAGGTCGTCAAACGAACCGAGCCCGATTTGCCCTTTTTTGAAGGTTTTGTCGGTGACGGACATGTGCGGTTTGCTCATGTCATCAAAGAACACGTCGATTTTTCCCGATTCAACATCGCGGGTCACTCGGACTTTGTGCCATTGGTCATCCCACGGAGTCAGTCGTTCATTTTTCGTCAGTGCCAATCGCGGCGCTTCGTTGACGATCATGATTTGCCCGCTGTGCGGATCGGGTTTTGCACCCAGGTGCACGTAATAGAAATGCTGGTCGTCTTGGTAATTGAAAAAGACACAGCAGTCGCGGTGGTTGCCGGTGTCTTTGGTGCTACGGACGCGAAAGTCAATTTGGAAGCTGCCCAGTTCCAAATCACGAATCAACGCGACATGCCCAGGGCTGCGAACGGGCGGCTTGTATTCGCTTCCCCGCTCGGTGATTTCGATCGTCGAGTTGCCATCGTGGGTGGAAAGTTTCCAGGTCGCAGGGTCAAGCATTTGCCAACGATCATGGCCGATTTCAAAGTCGTCACTGAATACGGTTTTGTTTGGCTCTTCAGCCACCGCAGTGACGACCAACGACAACGTGAACACAGAACTGACAACAAAGCGAAGCATGGTGTGGACTCTTGGGGTAGGAGCGTTGGGGAGAGGAAAGCACGGAAGTGGAATGTGATCCGTTCGACTGTCCAATGCTGTGGGCGGACTTGCTCGGATTGAACTCGTGATTTTATCACAACCCGACGCGTCAGTTTTGATGTTGCGATTTTCGACGTTCTCCGGGCCAAAGGCCCAGCAATTTGCCTAGCCTGGTCCAACGGGCCAGGTTTGCTGCCAAGACACCTAAGGGCCAAAGGCCCGGCCATTTACCAGCCGACGTCAGTAGATCCGAGTAAACGGCCGGACCGTTGGCCCTTCCATTCATTGGCTCTCTTGGTCCCAGCCCGTTGGGCTGGGCTAGGTAAACGTCCGGGGCTTTGCCCCTAAATACAAACGCGCAACCTCAAAACACGTCAGCGAGGGGCCACGTCAAGATAATAATTCCCTCTCGTACGCGTCGAGTTGGGAATCAGAGCTGATTGTAATCTGCTCGACTGCGTCGGTGGTCACTCACTCTTTGACAATCTTGCCAAACAGATGGCCTCCGACCTGGTCGTGTTGCCAAGTTCCTGAGTAGCGGCCATCGTGAATCAACACGCGAGCACTGAAGGTTCCCATGCCAGGAAGACTCAGTGAGTTCAGCGTGATCACTGGAGTGTTGCCCGCGAACAAGATCGGCAGGTCCATCGGAATTTCACTATCAACCTCTCCGTATTTGATCCGGGCGGTCAGCCGGTAGAGGTCCTTTTCGGCTAACTTTTCACATTTGCTGATCGTATACTCTTCCGTTTTCGGAGCCGCGTCGTCTTTGCCGTCGACCGTGAATTTGCCGACAAATTTAGCACCCGTCAGGTAGTTCGAGATTCGTTCGGCCCGCGCGTCGGTTTGAGAATCTGACGTCTCAGCTGGAGCGTTTGGATGTTCGCCGGTCGCCGGTTCGTCCGCGGCCACCGACGTGGATGTCATGGCGGTCATCATCAACGCAAAACCAACGGTCGCAATCAGTCGTGACATGGTTCCATTCGCAATTGGGAGAAACGAAGCGGGGGGATGTTTTATTATCCTATGCCTTTCGCGATTGCGAGACCACACTTCGCAGCCATGCCATGGCGGCTTTTCCAATTCGCGGCTGCAAAATTTCGGGATGGCCGCCGATGTGAATCGATTTTTCGTGCGTTGTCCCGTCCGCTGTGACAATCAACAATCGGACGTCGCACGCCGGGACATGCCCTACTAAATCGCCGGGAATCGCCGGATATCCGTCAACGACCAGCAACCAATCCGCCCCAAATTGTGATTGAATCTGGTCCAGCGGCGTCTCGGGCATCGCTGCCAACGACAACCCACCGCGATACGCCGGCGTCTCGCCCAGCGAGGCGAACCAATGCCCCAGCGGTGCAGCGAAGCCAAGTTCCAATACCGCAAGCGATTCGTCGCGAGCCCGCAGCATGGAATCAATCGCGTGATATTGCTCGTAGTTTTCTCCGTCGCCGAAATAGAGCTCGCCGACGCGGTTAAGGATTTCCGTTTTGGTGCTTGCAATCTGCTCGGTACACCGCTGCAGCGAATCGGCCATCGCGGTGATGCGTAGCGAGAGGGTCGCCTCGCTAACGGTGATGCCGACGCGAGGTTGGCGGTCGCGAGCGATCATGTCACCCAGTCGTGATTCCATGTCGCTTTCGCCCGTGCCAAAGAATTTCATGACATGGTGCTGGATCACATTGCCGCCACCGGACATTTCCGCAATCTGGTGCGACACGGTTTCGTTGAACATCAATTTCATCTCGGCCGGGACGCCTGGCAATGCAAACACGCGACATGCGGTCGAGTGGCCTCGGTCGATCAACAAATCAATCCCCGGAGCGGTCCCCTGCGGATTAGGGATGATTTGGCTGGATCTCGGAAACATCGCTTGCACCCGATTCCGTTCGGGCATCGGTCGTTTGCGTGCTCCGAACAGCCCTTCGATATGATCCATGGCCTGTTGACGAAATTCGAGCGGTTCGTCGACCACTTCGGCCAGGGCTTCGCGAGTCAGGTCGTCCTGCGTCGGCCCAAGTCCTCCACTGCAGATAACGATATCGACGCGATCCGCAGCGATTTGAAAGACGTCGATGTTGTCTCGCAACATGTCGCCGACGGTGGTTTGGAATCGGACTTCGACGCCGAGTTCGCCCAGCCGTTGGCTGAGCCACTGAGAATTGGTGTCCAGCCGCGCTCCGCTGGTCATCTCATCGCCGATCGAAATCACCTCGGCCGTCAATTTCAGTGGTGAGGGTTTATTCGCGGAGTTGCCGGGGTTGGCCGGATTGCTCATCAATCGATTCTTCCAGAGGGGCGGTTGGATGCTCGATTGTAAGGGTGATTGCGGTTTTGGACAGTTCCCCAAGCAAGATTACGCGATTGCGGAACCCTTCTTGTCGTTCAAAGAACATCCGCTGTGTGATTTCGAACTTGGGGACTTCGTTGGCCGATTCGCTTTGCGACGCCGAAGCGGTTTCGGGTAACGTCGGTTGCAGTTCGAAATACCACCACACGTGCGACCCTTCGTCCTTGCGGCCCACCCAATGGATTTTCGCCTTGGAGGGTTTGCGATCGGTATTTTTTTCCGCGTTCCCACCGACCGGGCGGATCTGAAACGTCTTGTTCAAATAACGCACGGCCGCAGTTTCGATACCGGCCGATTTGTCCGCTTGCTGTTCGATCCATTGCTGGTCAAGGATATGAAGTCGCAGTGCGATCTCGAAGCGTTTGCTTTCAGGATTCCACTGGACCTCGCTGACGGTTTCGTGGACCGGGTGCATCATCACCAGGAACAGTAGTGCTTGGAACATGATCGATCCGAACGAGAGAGTGAGAAAGGAAATTAGGCCGAAGGTTTTTTACGAGGCGTGGCCTTGGACCGCGAGTTAGGCGTTTTGCTCGACTTGGTTTCGTCTCGCTTTTCTTTGGCAGCCTCCTTCGCCGATTTCGCGTCGGTTTTTACCTCGGGTTTTCCGTCTGGGGCGTCATCCTTTTTGTCGTCCGATTCGTTTTCGTCCTCCGATTGTTTCTCGCCGTCTTTCTTGGCGGCTTCGGAGGTGTCGACATCGGGCTTCAGCGCCTTTTGCATTGGATTCTTGCTCGTTTCGCTCTTGAACAACTTAAAGCGACTTGGAACGAGCCGGGGTGGCCAATAGTTGTTGGATTCCTCGGCGTCGGCGGTTTGTTGTTTGGGATCCAATTGCAAACGAGCGATCTCCTTTTCGGTGACAAACAACTTGTCCACTTGCTTGCTGTTGCTTCGCCAAATCTGAGCCGGAATGGTAACCGTTTCGCTGGTGTTGTCGGTGTAGTGGATGCGGACGATGATCGGCATCACCAATCCGCCGACGTTTCGGAATGTGACAACGTAAAAATTGGTTTTTCGTCGCAGCAACGCACGTTCATCGGCTTCGAGTCCGTCGAGGAATTTTTGGTACGCCTTGCGATCCGACTCCTCGACTTTGTGTTCGTCATAGTCGGGGCTGTTGTAAAAGTCCTTCAGACCTGGTTGCAGGTCAATTCGGCGGGGCAAGTCCGCGTTACGTTCTTTTGAAATCGAAGGTTCTTTTTTGTCGCGTTCTTGACGTTTGATCTCGGCGTTGACTTCCGGATCGCCGCTGTCAATTTGGTAAAGCCGCACGTCGCTGATCGCGATATCCACGTGATCGGTGCTATAGAACCAACCACGCCAAAACCAATCCAAGTCGATTCCCGAAGCGTCTTCCATGGTGCGGAAGAAATCGGCAGGGGTGGGGCGTTTGAAACGCCATCGCAATGCATACTCTCGGAACGCAAAATCAAACAGCTCGCGGCCGAGGATCGTTTCCCGCAAAATGTTCAGTGCGGTTGCCGGTTTGCCGTAGGCGTTGTTGCCGAAACTCAAGATCTCTTCGCTGCCGGTCATGATCGGACGTTGTCCACCACCCTTCATGTAGGGAACCATCTTGGCAGGTTCGCCGCGGCCTGACGGATAATCCTCTTCCCATTCCTGTTCGGTCAAGTATTGCAGGAACGTGTTCAGCCCTTCGTCCATCCATGTCCATTGACGCTCGTCGCTGTTGACGATCATGGGAAAGAAGTTATGGCCGACTTCGTGAATGATCACCGAGATCAATCCGTACTTGGTTGCCTTGCTGTACGTCCCGTCGTCCTCGGGACGCGGACCGTTGAAACAAATCATCGGATATTCCATCCCGTACACAGGCCCGTTAACACTGATCGCAACCGGGTAGGGATAGGGGAACGCGTAACGACCGTAGACTTCGATCGTGTGCGCGATCGCTTCGGTCGAATAAGTGCTCCACAGCGGGTTGCCTTCGTTGGGGTAGTACGACATGGCCATCACGGTCTTGCCTTCGACCTCGACGCCCATCGCATCCCAAATGAATTTGCGGCTGGCGGCAAAGGCAAAATCGCGGACTTGCTTGGCTTGAAATGCCCACGTTTTGGTCCCCTTCGCACGACTGGTTTCGTTCGCTTTGGCCTCTTCGGGAGTGATGATCATCACCGGTTTTTCGGCCGACCGAGATGATTCGAGTCGTTCGATCCACTGCGGATTCAAGACGTCTTCGGCATTCTGTAGTTCACCGGTCGCGGCGACGACCATGTCGCTTGGCACCGTAATGCGAACGTCAAAATCACCCAATTCAAGTGTGAATTCGCCGCGGCCAAGAAATTGTTTGTGTTGCCAACCGGTGTAGTCGGTGTAGGCCACCACTCGTGGATACCACTGAGCGATTTCGTAAAGGTAGTTTTCGTCTTTCTCGAAATACTCGTAGCCACTGCGAGCGCGGATGATTTTGCTGTCGACAATGTTGTAACTGTATTTGACCTTCAGTTCCGTCGAGGCCCCGGGGGCGAGTGGCTCTGGTAAATCGATCCGCATCATCGTTTTGACAATGGAATGAGGCAGCGGTTGATCATCGCCATCAGTGACCGATTTGATGTTGTAGCCGCCTTCGAACGTCGAACGGGCCAACAGCGAACGAATGGCGCTGAATTGGACTCGCGGATACATCGACGGTGCCGGCGCGGTGGTGACCGCATCCGAATCGGGCTTGAAAATGTTTTGATCCAACTGCAACCACACGTAGGACAGTGGATGCGGAGATTGATTGTGATAGTCGATCGCTACCGTACCGCGAATTCGCTGGTTCGCATCATCCAACGTGACGTCGATCTCATAATCAGCACGTTGTTGCCAATAACCTGGACCGGGGGCCCCCGATGCCGTCCTGGTGTCCGTCGGCGTCGGCAGCCAGGAATCGATTTGAAAGAATCGATCCGTCGAATCGCTGTGCTTCGAATTCGGCAGGAATTGGGCGTGGGCGGCTGGCCAACCGCACAGCACGAGGGCGAACAAGAAGCTGACTCGGATCAGCGGAAGACAGACTGGCGATAGGGTTTTCACTGCGGCAACATCGTGATTGCGAGTAAACAGGTAGACGATTTTCCACCTAGTTTAACCAGCTTGCCAAGATTTGAAGCGGGGATAAGAAATTTGTTTCCCCATCGACCGCCAGCGTGATGGTTAGCAACCTCAAGGACGACCGACGGGCGGCTTTCTCAGCAGCGCGGTAGCCCGGCGCCGGTCTGCGTCGTTGCGGTTAGCGGGTTGGGCACAGGATGTAAAACATTCCGTAGCGAAACTCGCCAAGAGTTTGTTGATTTAATCCAAACTCCATTCGCAATGGGTGAGCCGCGGGCCGTAAGTCACCGGGGCGTGCGTGAGACCCGGCCGCTGACGCGTCGCGGAGCACTAAATCAACAAGCCGCCAAGAGTTTCGGGGGCTACCGAGCGCCAATGCCGTCTAATCAAATAGCGGCACGGCGCGGGTAAAAAAGATAGCACGCCGCCGCTCCGTCATTAGAGCTGGGCGACGTTCATTTAGCCAAGCAGTCCGGCTAAGTCATCGGCCAGCAAATCGAGCACTTCGTCGTCGTCATCGCTGCCGCTTTCGAAACCGCTTGCCAAGGCCACATTCGTGGTCGACTGGCCCGTGGGGGTATCAACCGACACCACCTTGTCGTTCGAACCCGAGAATTCAGCGAACACCGAATCCGTGACAGGTTCAACCGGTTGTGACGAGTCGGTCGTCTCGATCATTGCGGTGGCGACTTGTTCGCCCTCACCACTGACACCGCTCGGTTGCACACGACGACTTAGTTCGTTGATGACCTGCAGTGCGTCCAGCGCGGTGACGGCTCGGTCACCGTTGACGTCGACGTAATAGGAGCTGACGAAGATCGATTCACCCTCAGCACCACTGCCAGGTGTTGCTCGCGCCATTTCGTTGATCACGTGCAACGCGTCGATCGGAGTCACTTGACCGTCATTGTTGACGTCCGCAGGCAGCCGCGTGTTCTGCAGCGGCGATTCGCCTTGTCCACTTGTTCCGACCGTGATGTTCAGCGCTTCGTAGCGAATCTGCGACGTCGGCACCGGATCATCTTCCTGGAACAACAGCGTGTCCTGGAACGGCGATGCATCGGCAGGCGACGCGGCGATAATGCTTTGCCCCGGAGCGATGGCATCAAAGAAGATCGTGGCCAATCGGGTTGGATTCAGGTTCGGGAAGTTGCTGGCGGATGCGTTGGTTTGGTTGCTGACGCTTCCGAATTCGTCGATGATTCCCGGTCGAGCCGCGGTTCCCACACCGGCAGCAGCGTTGAAGTTCGTGCCAAAGGCGACATCGAAATTGAATCGGTCACCCAGGTTGGTATTTGCTGGACGAATCGAATCGGAATCGTACAGCATGTCCAAGAAGCCGGCGAACACGAACGTGCTGCTGTTTCGCAAGTCTTCGACGTTGACTTGAACTCCAAAGCGATCACCGACATTGATTTGGCTGCTGGTGATCGGTTGCCCGCCAGCGTTGACCAAGTTCAATCCGATCAACACTTCGTCATCCGCATTGGCATTGCCGTAGGCCAAAGTGACTTGAGCCGTGCTGCGGATGCCTTCGTCGGTCACGATGACATAGGTGAATTGGTCAAATCCGGTTGCCGTTGGATTGTTGCTCGGACGATAGTTGAAAAAGTCGTCGCTCAGATCGCTTGGCGTGTTGTTGTTATTGACCGTGATCGTGCCGTTTTGTGGCTGCACGGTGACGCCGAATTCCTGCAGCGTCTTGCCGGCAAATTGATCATTGTCCAGCACGTTCAATCGGGCCGCGGTCGCCGACGATGCCGAAATGGTGGCACCGGTCGAATCGACGCCTTGCATGAACGCATCATCCACTGCGGTGACAAACGTTCCATCGCTCGCGAAGATCACAAATTCGTTTTGACCCAAACGAAGCTGGCTCGGCGTCAACGCAACGTCTTGTCCAAGCAGCACGGTTTCGCTGCGAGGATCATCCGCAGGGTCGGCGGTAAAGACCGCGACGCCTGGTGACAAGGCTTCAAAGGTGATCGTGAACAACTCGGCTTTGCCAGTAAATGGCGTCGGGTTGTTGACGATTTGAACTCCACCGACATCGTCGATCAAACCAGGTTTCTGAGAGTTACCTTGCTGGAATGTACCGCCGGAAAACAGCGGGCCAAAGGTGATGTCAAACGGAAACGCAGGGTTGGCGTTGGAGGCGACCGTTTTGACCAATTCGTCGGTGTACAACAAATCCAGGAACGCCGACGCAACGCCTTCGGGGTCACGCACGTTGGCAAGGTCAAGTTCGTCGACCAACACGCGAACGCTGAATCGGTTCGCCGTCGGGTCGGTCGGATTGAGTTGCAAATTGGTGATCGGGGTGTTGTTCAGCGGGTCCAGGAACTCGATCGAATAATCGACCAGGTCATCGGCTTGCGATCCAGGCAACAGATTGATCGTGACTTGCGCACTCGAGGTCGAACCTGCTCCGTCCTGGATGCTGTAGGTGAACTGTTCGGTGCCGGTGAAGTTGCTGGCCGGCGTGTAGCGGAGCGATTGGCCGCCGCCGATGATCGTGACCGTTCCTCCGGCACTTCCCGGTGTTACGCTGGCGATCGACAATCCGCCTGACAAACTAGCGACATCGTTGTCCAAGACGTTCAGGGCGCGGTTCTGCGAGCCTTCGGGAATGTTGAAGGTGTCGTCAATCGCGATCGGGACGTTCGATTGGAACGTGACATCCACGGTCACCGTGGCGGTGTAGAAGTTGTTGAACGCGTCGCTAACGGTGTAGGTGAACACGTCGCGTCCGGTGAAGCCGTTTTGCGGTGTGTAGAAGATCGATCGTCCACCGTCGTCATCGGCAATTCGCACGGTGCCGTTGGTGCCGTTGTTATTGAACGAAACGATCGTCAATGGGTTTCCAGGCGTCTCGAAATCGTTCGCCAATACGTTCAGTCGTACCGGAGGACTGTTGCGAGAAACTTGCAGATTCAGATCGTCATTGGCAACATTGTTGGTTGGCAAAATGGAGATCTGAACGTCTTCGACTTCACCGGTTTCTGCAAAACCGGCTGGGCCAAGACCCTGAGTTTGGCTCAAACGGAATCGGGCGTAAGTCGTGCCGGTGATCGCGTTCGAGGGAACGGGGACGGGAACGGTTCGAGTCGCGCCGGTGACGCCGCTAGGAATGAGAATTTCGGTCAGCTTTTCGTTGCTGGCGTTGAACGTCCCGTCACCGTTGAAGTCGACGAAGCCTTGCAAGTAGGCAGGGCTGCCGGAGGTATTGGTGACCGTGACTGAAAACTGGCCGGTCGATCCCAAACCAAACGGCGTCGCTTGGACCACGCCATCTTCGTCGTCGTTTCCATTGTTGTCGTCACCATCGGCGCCAACGCTCGGTTGACCATCCAATTCACGGTCGACCGTCGCCCCAATCGTCAAACCGGTGGTGATGCCGTGTGATGCACCCCCGACCGCCTCGGTCGTCAAATAGGTGTTCGGAGCGTCGCCGAAGTCACGTGATGGCAGGTTGCCAAAGTCCTTGTCAAAGACGGCTGAGCCATCAAAGACGACAGTCCATTCGCCACCGGCAGGGAAGGTTTGCACAAATCCGGCTTCCACGACTTCGCGAATCGTGTAGGTGCCAGGGCCCGGGAAATTGATTGAATACGATCCGTCCGCCTTGGTGACTGCGTTGGGTTCGCCGAGGTCAGGTCGATCGTCGCCGTCCAAATCCAAGTAGATGTAAACGCCTGCGATGCCCGGTTCATCAGGATCACGCAGCCCGTCGCCATCGTTGTCGCTGAATTTGGTACCGGTGATGTCGGCGCGAACCTGGGTAAAGCCAAAGTCGATGCCGGATACACCATTGAGCGTAACGGTTGTCGATCGAGACGTCGGCGTGCTCGCTACGAAATTGACCGGCGCCGTGGCAATGATGTTGTACGTGCCCGGAGCGGCGGTCAACGTATATTGGCCGGATGCATTGGTGACGGCCGTAGGTTCGCTTGGATCTGCGACTTGGTTGCCATTGATGTCGGCGAACACGGTAACGCCTGCGAGACCTTGGTCACCGTTTCCGGTACCACTGCGATCCAAGTCGTTAAAGACTCGCCCGGTGATTCCTCCACCGCGTTGACCGGTCGACAACACCCAAGATAGTGCTTGCGGGACAAACTGAGTTCCGACGTAGCTTCCCGCTGGATCGAATTGATCGACGACGAACTCGATTTCAGTGTCGTCGGGGGTGCCAAAGATTTGGTCGTTGCCGACCCCTAAATCGAACTCAGGAACGCGAGGCCCCACGCCGTCAATAAGCGACCCGACATTATTGAGACCGTTGGTATGCTCCATGCCGAAGGAGTGAGCGGCTTCGTGAGAAGCGGTCACCGCAATCGTACGGGCGATTGCGTCGAGGGCGGAGGCATTGGAGGCGAGATTGAATTGAGTTGAATACGCTAGCACCAAGTCGAGCGGCGAAAGAACGATTTCACTCGGGTTAAAGTTGCCAATGTCTCCGGACGGTGACACGCCGAGTAAGCCTCCACCGATGGCACCCAAATCCGCATTCGTGCCGCCAATGACGACGCGAGTGACCAAAGGATTGTTGAACCCAGGATCGGGATCGTCCAAACTGTTACGAATCTCGATGCCGTATTGTCCAGCAATCCCTGTGGCATCAAAGTCGCCGTTGGATCCATTGGTGGCAATCGATTGGAAGTGCAGTTCGACTTCTTCGACGACTTGGCGGATCAGACGATTCGTCGAGGCGACATCGAAATCGTCAATGTTCAACAGCGCAAGTGAGTCTTGCAGGCTAGGAATATTGACAAAACCGCCCGTGGGAATAAATCGACTGAACTGATCTGCCGCATAGAAACCGCCGTCAAAATCGAGATACAGAATCTGTTGCTGGCCAACGGCAAGCGATTCGGTTACCGGACGATAGGTTCGCAAACCATAGGTGTACGCACCCGGTGTCGTACTCGGAGCGGCGATGAAGTAATAACGGCCATCCTCAGGGACAACTTGTGCGGCAGCGGCATTGCCAAGCGTTTGCAGTGGGGAATTAAACGTGTAGCCAAATTGCCCATTGTTGACATCGGTGCTGAACCACAATCGCCCGTTCTCATCGTAGACGGCGATGGTGTCGACCGAGCCACGTACCGAGATGTCAAAAATATCTCCGGCTTTCAAATCGACCGCGTAAAAATCGAGGTCGGTTCGAATCAGCCCCGTCTGCGGCATGATTTCAAAGTTGGCATTGCCGACCAAGTCAATCGTGTTGCGTTGACCGGCGGCATTGCCGAGCGGCAGCAGCTGCGCGGTTTCAAACGAGTCATTCTGGCCGCGGGCAGTCAATGCTTCGGCTTCGATCGCAGAAAATGCCGTGACAGTACCCACGTTGCGTGGTTCGGGGTACTTGCCCAACGCGGACGTCACGATCGAGGACAGAGCATCCCCGGCCATCATTTGACGTTGTTCGAGGCCTTCGAGCATCAGCGATCGCTTACGCAGCCCTCGCGACGCCTTGTCACGTTTGACGCGTTTACGGGAAGTGCGGGTGGGTTGGGGATCGCTAGATGTCGATGCTTGGATCGATTCACTGCGTTTGATCATCGAGGGTCTCTTGCCAAACGTTCTGCCAAGGGATTCACGTGACAATGCCGGTTTTGCCACGGTCTGCCCAAGGGCGTCAAATCAATGACGCTGCGAGGTGGATGTATTCGTCTTCGGTCGTAATTATGTCGCTCTTTTCCGCAAGCCGCTCTTCATTCTCGCCAGTCAAAGACCGGAGAACCAGCCAACGACTCGGTGCGATCCATCGTGCGGAACTCTAAATTGCTTGGGGGCGCTTTAAACTGCATCGGTTGATGCGACTGGGCGCCATCGGCTATTTAGTGAACGCCTTCCCATTCCGAAACATAGTCACAATAGGAAAGAGATTGCAAATGTGAGGGACCTAGGGGAAAAGGGACGAGTTGCGATTCTAATTGCACCCTTAGAGGTGTCAACGAAACGCTGCACTTCGGACGCGTCATTCGCAACGGAAGTTCCGGATGCCCCGAAAAATCGGTCTAAATGGACATCACAGCGGCGTGCTTGGACCCAAGAATCCCTTTTGCTGGGGGGCGGAGCACGCGTCAGGGTGACGGGTGTTCACGTCACAGCGGGCTGCCGGTCACCACCATCTAGGCTCGGTCTGAAAACCGTAGCGGACGTCGCGGTGCGGCGTTTTAAAGAGAAGTTGCCCCGGCGCGCAAAAAAAATCCCGCGAATGATCATTCGCGGGATTTTGGATGATGGGTCAGCCGTGTTGCAGATGGCTACCAAATGTATTCGGCACCGAACGAGAAACCATGGATCACCAATTGGTCGGTTTGGTTTCGGTTTGGTCCTGGAGTCGATCCGGGAAGCGAATCCGAGAAACTGCGGATATTGTTGGCGTCCAGCGTTCCGAAGCGAACGTCGTCCACTCCGATCACGTGGTAGGCCGATCGAAACGTCCAGGAATGACTGATGCGATACAGCATCGTGGCTTCAAATTCTCCCATCACGGTAGAGTCTTGATTGCCATCGTCAAACGTGACCGAGCCTGGAGTGGCACCGGCGGCTTCGGAGTTGAACGCCAGGAACGAATTGCGTTTGATATCGTTCTGCATCCAAGCTCCCTTGGCTCCGATTCCAAGATTGATACCAGGCATCACGTTGTACCACAGGTCAAAACCAGCTTGAGGGCCAAACAGGCGGTTCTTGTTTCGGTCGCTCGAGGTGAAGAAGCGGCGATCGCTGCCGGTACCGTTGTTGTCCAGTCCGACGGTCGAGTAAATCAAGCGGTCGTCGTAGCGGAGGTGGCGAAGACCTACCAACCACGAGCCTTGAAAGCGGCAGTACGGTCCAACGGTGCGGCGACGATAGTTCAATTCAAAGCTGTCGAAGCTGCTTTCGGTCGCAACCGATTGGCTAAGCGATTGATCGGTATCATCGAATCCGCCTGCGGGATCGACGCCAAAATTGCTAATCACCGAGAACAGCTGAGCATTTTCGTCGTTGACGGTTGCCCGTCCGTCCCACTCTTGGCCGCCCATGTAGGTGAATTCCATGTTGCCACCGGCTCCGAAGATGAACGCAGCAGAGAGTCGCATACCGGCTTCGAGGTCATCGCCGTCGGCGTCGCCAATGTTCAGAACCGGAGTCCCGCTGATCCCTTGCGTGGTGATGACTTGGTTTCCGTTGCCGTTGTTATGGCTTAGGAACATGACGTCGGCGGATAGGTCGTACCAACGTTGAGCACATTTGCCGGCGTCTTGGTAAGGCAGCAAGCTTCCGATCGCACCTTTCAGATAACCGCGGCCCCAGAATTGGCATGCTTCGCAACCATCGCCGCGACAGAACATGCACAAGAAGCGTAGGTTGGTGCGGCCACCACAGGCTCGGCAGCCTTCGCGACCGCATCCACCGCACGCGGTGGCGTTTTGGCCGATGCGACCCAACAATCCGCCGCGTCCGAGCATGCAACAGGAACCGCATCGGCAACCACCGAAAATTCCAGGGTCACATTCGTCGTCGCCATAGCCGCACGCGCCGCCGCAGCTGCCATCGCAGCCACCGTCACAGCCGCCGCCGATCATGCCGCCGCCGTACGCCATGTCGCAACCGCCGGTATCGCAAGCCGGGCCATGGTAACCGACGGGCATCACGCCGCTCGACATACCCAATGGCATCGCCATACCGTCGTACATTGTCGGCGGGACCATGCCAGCAGGCGTGACATAGCCGCTTCCGGCATAGTCCATGTCGGCGTGAACCACGCGGGGCGGTTGTGCCTGTGCTTCGGGAAGACCAGCCCAAAACGCAAAGACCGCCGTGGCAAACAGAGTTAAACAGGTCGCTTTTATTGGAATCATTCGGTGCATTGCAAACGTCTCCGCGGCAATCGCCGCCTCGCTATCGGCCGGTATGGAAAAGCCGGGGTGTCAAAAGCGGGAACGAAGCAATGTTGGACCATCCGCTGGACCGTTGCTATCGATGACCGTTACCGCGACCCTCGCCGTAACAGCCTCAGGTTTAGTTGATCCCTCTCGACGCGATATCGCAACGATCAAAACCAAGCCCACCTTTTTCCCCCTCGATTGGCTTTGAAGCAAATCATGCCGTACATTGAATCCTGAAAAATCACGATTCTGGAATGTCCGACACAACTCCTTCACGCGGATTTATCGGCACAACCGGACGCGAAGGTTTGGTTATTCCGGCAGATACGCTCAGGAAAAATTTTCCGGTCAATATCAAAAATTGCTATCATCGGCCTTCGCCTGGGCCGCCCCTTTACCAAGGTCCATCCAGCCCGGTGAAGCAGGCCGGTGAAGTATCGATCACCGAAAAGGCGGTTGTCGACATGAGTCATCTCCCTGCTGCGGATTGCGAATCGGTTCGCAATCTCCTGTTGCGTCTCGGACCGCCGCCGACGGATATCGCCCAGCTGTGGTGCGAACAAGCCCGAGCGATCGCCGATGACATCGCGTCGCGTACCGGCCAACCGCTGCCCCCAATCGATCTGGCGGATTGGTTGGTCGATGAACATGGCACGGTCGGCGTTCGCGCAAGTCCATCGACTCGGGATCAATCCGCAGCGGTCGATTCGGTATCCCCCAAGTCCGTTGCGGATGTGGACACGATCAACCAGCAGCGGCTCGCCGATTTTCGCAACCAGATCCGCGGCGGGATCACGTTGCCGCCAACGACACACGACCAACCAACAGCGTTTGGATCGCTGCGATCGAGCGAGGACGCTGCCGATGACGACACAGAGCGTTACTTGGCGATCGAACAGCACTGCTTGCCGATCGAAAACTGCGACGAGGCTGATGTCGCGTTATCGGCGACCGAGCCAAATCAACGACGACGTCGCCGGTCGGCCTCGCCCGAGCGTCTTGCCGTCGCCGCGGCGATCGCCATCGTGGTGCTCGGGTCGAGTTGGTGGTTGGCAAGCCGTTCGTCGTTCCTGGCGGGGGCCCCCAATGACATCTCGCCCGACACCAACTCATCAAACACAAAGTCATCCGGCCCGTCCGACGCGACTGGATCAAACTCACGCGGTCGATCCTCTGCCGCCGTTGCCTCCGGCAGCGCAAGTAACGCACTGGAAACGTTGCCGGCGCAGACACTCGAGTCGTTTAGCATGACCGATCCATCGCTTGATGCTGAGCCCTCACTGCCGGATTCCTTACTGCCTGATTCCTCGCTGGCGGATGCCTCGTTGCGAGTTCCTTTCGATTCGTTGGTTCCCGAGATGATTCCATCGAGTCTCGAAACGTCGCCGGCGTTCGGCGACGCGGCGGCGGTATCATCAAAACTGGATTCCGAAGCCGAGCTTACCGAGAGGACAGCGGTCGATGGATCGTCACTGCCGGTCCTTGGTGGTGAAAACGATGAGGCCACGGTGGACGCATTGGCAACCCATCCCGAAACCGAAGCCCCCGAGTCACCGCAACGAGTGCGGACGGTCAAAGTGCAATCGCTGCAATTGCCGGCGGTGCAGCAGACTGCGGTCACGCAACCGATCGGGGATTGGCCCGCCAACGATGCGGTCCTGGATCGTCTGTCGCTCGAGTTTCCGCTGCCGATACCGATCGCCATGAAACGCAGTCCGGCGGCTTCGGGGCATCCCGACGCAGTACTGGACCTTCACGACACTCGCAGTGAAACCTTACTGGCTTCGTTTTGTCGCGATTCAGCAGGACTCGCGTTTCAATGGCATGAAACTGCCAAGTCGAGTTCTCAATCCGGTCTGCTGCTGCATGGTCGATTGCGAGATGCAACGGGCAATGTGATTTATTTTCGCCCGCGGATCGAGGCGGACCCATGGCCGCTATCGTTTGATCAATCGGATTTTCATCCCAGCTGGGAATTGGGTGGATTGCTGCCGGCAAAGGTTGCAAGGCTAGTTATTGAATTTGAGCTGCCCGAAGAGATCGAAGAGGCATGGATCGAACCGATTGATTCGGCTTCGCCGCGTCGGACCAGCGGGATTGCGGTGTTGACACTCAAAGACAACGAGAACGTGCGAGTCGGGCTGCGGTTTGACGTCAAATGTACCACCAAGTTAGCGTGTCAGATTCGTATCGCCGGGCGATTGGACCCGGGTTTTGCTTGGCAGACGTTTACCGAAACGGGGCTCGCGAATTTTGCCAACACGTTACTTGGCCAAGCGGACCTCGCGGAGCAGCAGATTGCCAACGTCGAAGCGATTTACGATCGTGCTGGAACCGATGCGCGGCGAATCCTGCGGCCTCGCCGGACTGCGATCAAGTCTCACGCGGAACAATTGGCTGAGTTGTCACGAAGGATTGCTGAATTGCAATCTTTGGTGGCTCTGTTACAAACGTCGGCAAAGCTTCGGTTTCACGTGTCCGTCCAGTGGTCCGATGGCGAACAAATCATATTAACGCAAAAGGAGTAGAGAAGATGCGATGTTTCTGGGTCGAGAAAAACGAATCGGGAGAAGTGAGTGCCTCGCTTACCGAGCAACCGACCTCGATTTTGGACGCGGCGGTAACGGCGTCGCCACGGATTCGAGTCCAGGTTGAATACTCGTCACTAAACTACAAAGACGCATTGGCGGCGACAGGGCACCCTGGGATCGTTCGCAAGTTCCCGCACATCCCTGGCATTGATGCGGCTGGCCGGGTGATTCAAAGCGAGGATGATTCGTTCCAACCCGGTGACGCGGTGATCGTAACCGGAAACCAATTGGGAGTGACACATTTCGGAGCCTGGGCCGAACAGATCGACGTCCCTGGTTCGTGGGCCGTGCCGCTGCCTGATTCGTTGACGCCTGTGCAGGCGATGGCGCTGGGCACCGCTGGATTCACAGCGGCTCAGTGTGTGGGCGGCTTGATCGACCACGGTGTCACGCCCGAATCGGGTTCGGTAGTGGTGACCGGAGCGACCGGCGGTGTCGCGAGTCTGGCGATCTCGCTGCTGGTGAAATTGGGTTACACCGTTATCGCGGTGACAGGAAAAGAAAGCGAGCATGCGAATTTGAAGCGGCGGGGTGTCGACACCGTTCTTTCTCGCGACGAGTTTGTAGACGAAAGCAAACGGCCGCTCTTGAGTGCCGCCTACGCCGGAGCGGTCGACACGGTGGGCGGGAAAATGTTGGAAACGCTGCTGCGAACCACGTCGTACCGCGGCTGCATCGCGGCCTGTGGACTGACCGGCGGACACGAACTGCATACCACCGTCTATCCATTCCTGCTGCGTGGAATCACGTTGTGTGGAATCGATTCCGCGATGTGTCCGATGCCCGAACGACAAAAAATATGGCAGCGTTTGGCAGGCCCGTGGAAACTTGATGACCTCGATTCGCTGACGCATGTTCACCCCATGGACGAACTGGCTTCGCTCGTCGAGACCATCTTGGCGGGAGAAATGGTTGGCCGGGCGGTTGTGGAAATTTAGTCTCGCAAATCGACTCGCGAAACTCGATCAAGTTTGCCTTGCTGCTTTCCAAGTTCGGCTATCGCATTCCCCACGCGAATCGGCCACAATGTCGATCTTATGAATTGGCCCTTGCAACTGTTGACGAATTACAAACCGTGGCGCCGACGATTCCGATCGGGGGCCGGGGCGATCGTGTCGCGTACGAGACAAAACAGTCGCCTTCGCCGATTGGTTCACGAGTCGCTCGAAACGCGACCGATGATGGCAGGTTTGATGCCGTCGCCGAGTCCGGTCGATGCAGTAGCCGGCGGATCAAGTGATGTCGTCATTCAGGTTACTGAGAACTCAGTGGTCACGGCGAACTCAGAAGTGGACGGCCGCGCGACTGTGTTGCCATCCTTGTCCATCAATCGGTGGATGGTCACCACGCTCGAGGACAAATGGGATGTCGATGCCTTGGGCTCGGATCCGTCGAACCTTAGCTTGCGTGAAGCGATTGAATTGGCAAACGCAAGTATCGGCAGCGATCGCATCGAATTCGATCCGTCATTGTCGCTAGGCGTAATCGAGTTGACGCTGGGCGAATTGGTCATCCGCGACGACTTGCAGTTGGTGGGACTCGGGGCGTCGCGTTTGTCGATCGATGGCCTAGGGAATTCACGGCTGTTTACCATCAACGACGGCGATGCAAACCGATCGATCGACGTGGAAATTCGCGATCTTCAACTGACTGGCGGTCATGCAAGTGGAACGGGCGTTTCGGGTAGTGGGGGCGCGATTTGGTCAGCGGAAAATTTGACGCTTCAGCAGAGTCGCGTCACGGGGAACACCGCTGATACACTCGGCGGCGGAGTCTATTCGGCATCCCGCAGCCAAACGGTGATCCAAAATAGTACTTTGGACCATAACCAAGCCGCATTTGGTGGCGGAGCGATGCTCAGCAATCAAAGCCGAATTCAACAGAGTACGATCTCGGGTAATCAAGCGACCTCCGACGGCGGTGGATTGTTGTTATTCACCGGAGCGTCCGAGATTCTGCAGAGCACGATTTCGGGAAACACGGCCGACGGTCATGGCGGTGGCATCGTCGCGGCCTACACGGTGACGACGATGACTCATTCGATTGTCGCCGGAAACGATTCGTTAGCGAACAACGATTTGTCGACACTCGGCGGTGCGTTTAACGGTTCCTTCAATCTGATCGGCGATCCTGCGTCGGCCGCAGGGCTGCTGCATGGACGTGATTCGAATATCGTGGGGCAGCCCACACCGCAGGGGCGAGGCGAGATTCCGATCTCGACGATATTGAAGCCGTTGGCAATGAACGGTGGCCCGACTCCGACGCACGCGTTGGCTCCACTGTCGCTGGCGATCGACGCAGGCGATTTGAGTTCGCCTGCGTTTGAAACGTCCGATCAACGTGGAAGTTTGTACGTTCGTAACATCGGAGGCCGTGTTGATATTGGAGCCTACGAACGGCAGAGCGAAAATGATTTGGTTGTGATCGTCACCACCACGGAAGACCAAGCGGACTCGGATCCTAGCGGTGCTGCGAATTTGGAAATGAGTCTACGTGAAGCCATCGAGTTGGCAAACACGACGCCAGGGGAATTTGAAGTGCGGTTTGCTTCGTCGCTTGACTCGCCGCTACAAATTCGGCTTGGTGAAATCGAAATTCGCGACGATCTTGTCTTCGCCGGCAACGGATCGGAGGTGACGGTCATCGATGCGGCCGGGACAAGTCGTCTATTCTCGCTCGCCGAGCCCGGCGTTCACGTGAATTTTCAATCGGTGACGTTGACCGGAGGCAAGGCCGATCACGGTGGTGCGATCTTTGCCGATGACGCTCACATCCGGATGCACGACTCGGTGATCACGGGAAATGTCGCCACGAACCAAGGAGGGGCGATCGTATTGAATCAGGGAGCGTTGACGCTGACTCGTAGCGAGGTCATCGGCAACCACGCCGGCGTCTCCGCAGGCGGGATCGCTGGCGACGACGTTGCGGTGACGCTGATCCAAAGTACGGTGGCGTCCAACGTCAGTTCACTCGGCAAAGGATTCTTCGTCACTCGCGAGCACGATGGGCTTCGTTTTCAAAGCACGCCGCTCGAGACGCCATCGACCCGAGACGGGATCGTGATCCAAAGCGGAGCCGTGTGGGTGCTTGGCACCGGCGAAGATGAAACCTTCCGGCTGGACTTCGATCCTGCGTCGCTTGTCGATTCGATCGACCTTCGCTTCGATGGCGTTGCTGGTCGAAACACGCTTCAGTTTCTGACATCGACGACACCGGCTTGGTTGACGGAGGATCTGTATCAAACCAGCAATTTTGGCGTCATCCAACTTGCCGAAGACGCGGCGAGTGATCTGTTTATCGATGCCGATGCGGTGTCACGTTTGTCGCCTCATGATGAGTTGATCCAGGTGGGCAGTTTCGCGGGCGGCACACTTCGGCTTAGCGATCCTGCGGCTTGGCGGATGGGACCTGCACGCGGTCGCAATGGAGTGTTTCTGAGATCGCTTGTGGATGATCGCGATCCGGTTCCGCGCGTCATCGAAACGGGATTGCCATTGCCATGGCAAAATCTGATTCGCAAAACCGACACGAATAATGACGGAGCCATAACCGCCGCGGACGCATTGTTGGTGATCAATGAACTCGATTCAAAATCCTATTCACTCGACGACGGGCGATTGCAGAATCCGCTTGCCACCACCCATTGGCCCAACCGTTATTTTGACGTCAACGGCGACGAATTGGTGACCGCATTGGATGCGTTGCAGGTGATCAATGCATTAGCACGATTCGATAGCGGACCTGATCTGAACGTTGCGGTCACCACCGCCGTTTTCGGAGCGGATTCGGCGGATTCACGTGTGCTCGCCGAGGGCGAGAACGAGAACGAGGGGGGATTCGAAAGCCACGTGACAACGTTACCGCGGGGCACATCACACTTAAAATGGCGAGCCGCTGAAACGATTTTGCCACGACTAGGCACACAAACGGTGATTGTAGCGGACGCCGACGCGGATGATGACGGCGAAACCCAAGCACCACTGGACTCCTTCTTTGCCGCCACCGAAGCGTTCGATTTGCTTTAAATTTGGTCGCAGGTTTACGCCTGCGTCACCTTTGATCGCCAGTCGAATTTGATTGGTGTGGGACGTGCATCTGGGGTTCTGCTTCATCCGGGGTTCAACTGGCCAAGATCTTCGTAAGCACGTGCCCGTGGACGTCCGTCAAACGGCGATCGATCCCATTGTTTCGCACCGCCAAACGCGTGTGGTCGATTCCCAATTGATGCAGGATCGTGGCGTAGATGTCATAGACTTCGGTACGGTTTGTACTTGATTGCGGTTTGTAGCCCCATTCATCACTCGGGCCGTAGCTGCCGCCTTGGATACCGCCTCCGCACAACCAATTGGTAAACACGAATGGGTTGTGGTCGCGACCTTTGCTGCCTTGAGAACAGGGCATCCGTCCGAATTCGGTGGTCCACAGGATGATGGTATCCTCGAGCATCCCTCGCTGCTGGAGATCTTTGATCAGTGCGGCGGCTCCGGTCGCCATCCCGCGTGCCAATGGCTCGTGGTCACGTTGGACGTTTTCGTGGCTGTCCCAATTGCGACGTGGGTGCCCGTTGTCATTGCCGCTCCACACCTGCACAAAGCGGACGCCTCGCTCGAGCAATCGACGAGCGACCAAGCACTTGCGTCCGAAAAACTCCGTCTCGGCCCGAGTGTTGATGACCGAATCATCGATTCGGGATCCTTCCGTAGCGAGCCCGTACAGGTCGCGGATGTATTGTGGTTCGGATGAAATATCGAGTGCATCGGTGGCACTGATCTGCATTGCCGCGGCCAACTCGTACGATCGCACTCGCGCGGCAAGCCGATCATCGTCAGCCCGTTGTTCCGCGTAGCCCTGGTTCAGTTTGCGAAGCGTTTCCAGCCCGGCGACTTCATTTTCGGTCGTGATGAAATCACTGGCGGGAGCAAACAAGTCACGAATCGGCGTCTCGTTGCCAGGGCGGATCACGGTGCCTTGATGCTCGGCCGATAAAAACGCATTGGCCCAGTTCTTGGCTCCGTTGGATGCCAATCCGCGGTGGTCAGGCAAGACGACAAAGGCGGGAAGGTTCTCATTCTCACTTCCCAGCCCGTAGGAGATCCACGAGCCTGCACTTGGAAATCCCGGCAATTGAAAACCGGTGGTCTGCAGCAGCGTCGCTTGGCTGTGGACACCCGTTTTTGCGACCACGTTGTGAATGAACGCGATCTTGTCGACCACGTCACCCAGCGGCGCGACGATGTCGCTGAGCATCTTGCCCGATTCGCCATAGGGTTTGAATTGCCAAGGACTTGCCATGCATGCCCCTGGCGTGCTTTGGAACAATTCGACCTGTTCGCCCGGATCCCAAGGCTTGCCATTTTGCTTGTTCAGCAGCGGCTTGTAATCGAACGTGTCCACATGGCTGGCGGCACCGGCCATGAACAACTGGATCACGCGTTTCGCACGCGGAGGATGATGCAGACGCTGCGCCCGTCGATCGGATGCGGCATCAACGCGATCACGCGAAAGCAGATCGGCAAATGCAATGCCCGCCAAGCTCGACATCCCATTTGCAATCCATGATCGTCGCGATTGCGGTGTTCGCAGGTGGTTCATCGGCGTGTTACTCAATATAGACAAATTGACTGGTGTTCAGCAGTACTCTCGCTAGCGTCGCTATGCCGTGGGTCTGCATCAAATCACGCAGCATCGTTCGTTCTTCGTCATCGGGGACTCGGCCCCATGTCAATTGACAGGCAAAATCAATTCGCTCGTTTGCGGTGTTGGACGGGGACGCGGTTTTCAGTCGTGCTGCAAATTGTTTCGACATTGCCTCGGTCAAACGATGATTCCACTGCGTCAGCGCTTGAAGTGCCGTGGTCGATTCATCCCGCTGCGGGACACTGATCGAAGGATCGGCACAATCGAGTGTCGTCATCATCGGCTGGGGCTGGCTGCGAACGACAAAGCGATAGATGCTGCGACGATGCGACTGGGGGTCATGGGGATCGTGAAGGTGGTATTGGTAGTGCGGAGAATGTTCTGGTTTCTCGATTACAAAATCTTGGAAACTCGGGCCTCCACGTTCGTCCACTCGCAACACGCCGCTGACCGAAAGCAGAGAATCGCGATACTCTTCGGCCGTCATGCGTCGACGATTGGATCGCCACAGCAGCGTATTGTTTGAATCGATCGCGGCGTTGTGTTTGTCCTCCGCGCTCGATCGGCGGTACGCACCGCTGGTGACCAACAATCGCACGATCGCCTTGATCGATTGTTGCGGATCATCGCGTAGCCGAGCGGCCAAATAATCGAGCAGCTGCGGATGCGTCGGCAGCGTTCCCATACGGCCAAAATCGTTCGGGGTGCTGACCAAGGCTTGGCCAAACACCCATTGCCAGACGCGGTTGGCCATACTTCGCCACACCAGCGGATTCTCACGCGAGGTCAGGTAGCGAGCCAAACCTGCTCGCAATACGGATTCGGTATTGCCACTGGCGATCCAGCCCTCGGCGGATTCATGCTCCCACAGCACGGGGAAACCGGCTGCAACACGCTCCCCCGGGGATCGCAAGTCACCGCGATGCAGCAAGTGGATGGGGCGAGGTTTGCCCTCGGTGGGTTTGAATTTTCCTTGAACCTCAAAGTGAGTCGCGGCGGCGTAAACCTTGGCACCGACCGGGAATTGGCTGAGTTGCCTTTGCAGGTCGCTCAGTGATTGCCCCATGCTGGTCAATTGTGATTCAAAGCGGGAGACGTCCATGGCTTGTAGACGCTCGGATCGGTCCCGTTGCAATTGGATCAGCGTTGCAATCGCCTGTTCGCCTTTGACGCGGCGATAAACAATGCCGTCGGTCAGGTTCTTGACACTCCATCTTGGTTCGGCTTCGATGCTGTCAAGCGAACTGACCGCCGCCTGCAACGCCACATTCTCGCCCGACTCGGAATCCAACGCTTCGATTTCCCCCAAGGCAAAAATGAAATCGTCGCGTCGTGGTGACAACTTGGTTGCGGTCACACGCAGGAATCGAAAGGAGTCACCCGCCGTTTCAGCCACGATTTGCTCGAGTTTGGGATTTGCTTGGTCCTCGTGGCTGGCGTCCATGACACAGCGTGTCGATGCATCCGAGAATCGCTCGTCGTTGGAAACTTCGATACGGTAGCGAAGTGGAAATCCAAACCCTGCTCCGATTGCGTTGTAACGGTCAAAGGCGGGCGTCAACCGGATCATCGCGATGGCACGAGGTTTCCCGAGATCAAGTTGGACCCATTTGGTCGTGTTTGGGGCGGACGCTATTTTGCTGTGGTAACCGTACGCAACGGATGGTTCGATACCGTGTTGTTGAATCAAGTCGTCGATGCGGCGGTCCAGCGTTCCGGTACGCTCGCTGATCACGCGATCTCGCTCTGCTTGAACCGTGCGATGCTGTTTTTCCAAGCTTGCAATTTGTTCGGTCAACTGACGTCGTTGTTGTTCCTGTTCAGCTGACAATCCGGCATACACGCGATCGGCTCGGTCGATCCCAGCGAACACCGCATGCAAGCGATAGTAATTGTCCGACCGAATTGGATCGAATTTGTGATGATGACACTGGGCACATTGAACTGTCGTGCTCATGAAGACGTTGAATACGGCGGACACCATCTCGTCGCGGTCGAGATGTTTGGCGATCCGCCCGTCGAGCTTTTCTTCGCCGACCTCGGTGTGCCCGATGAAATCCCAGGGGCCGGCGGCGAGAAATCCCAGGCCGATCATTCCATCCGCTTCGCCTGGGAACAATGCGTCTCCGGCGACTTGTTCCTGCACAAACCGCCCATACGGTTTGTCGTCATTGAAACTGCGAATGACATAATCGCGATAGGGCCACGCGTTGGTTCGTGGTTTGTCCTTGTCGTATCCATGTGTTTCGGCATAGCGGGCAAGGTCCAACCAATGCTGCCCCCACTTTTCACCGAAACCAGGCGAATCAAGCAGACGATCCACCAGCGTGGTGTAGGCGGTTTCGGGATTGGACTTTACGTCTTGCAAATACGTACGGATCTCAGCCGGTGTTGGCGGCAGTCCGGTCAAATCATAGTGCAGTCGGCGGACCAGCGTTGCTGGATCGGCGATGTCGACGGGCCGCAGATCGTTTGCGGTCAACTTTGCGTCGATCAGTGTGTCGATTGGATGCGTGTGGTCGTTCTCGTCGATTTTTACAGCGGCCAACGGCCGGAGCGACCACCAATTACGATCAGAAATCGACGGTTCGCTCAGCGTCACACCCTCGGGCCAAATCACGCCAGCGGTGATCCATCGCTGGATGACATCGATCTGGGGCTGCGAAAGCGGCGGCGCGTCCTGAGGCATTTCCGCAGTGCCATCGACCGGTGTGATCAATTCCAGCAGGCGACTGGAATCGGCGGGGTCTGTTGAAATTACACCGCTGTCGATCAAGTCCGTTGCGGTGGCCAGCGAAACGTCACCCTTGCGATCGACGTCGTTGTGACAATTCAGACAATGTTGTTGCAGAATCGGCGCGACGTCGCTGGCAAAGTCCACGTGGGCAGCGTTGGCGGCCAGCGGTGGTGCCGCGGAAACGGAATCGCCGCATGCCAGTGTGATCACGATCCATGCCAGTGCGATCCATTGCAAAAGAAAAAGGATCACTGGTTTGTCGATGGCGCGACATCGTGATAGGTAGGCTGCGGGAAGCACGTGACACGCTTTCCTGAACGCGGGCGGGGCGGCAGCGACGGCGACGCGAACGTGGCGGCAAACATGGCAACGAACGTGGGCCCTCGCAGGTGAGGTGCTGCCAGTATAGCAGGAACTCGGTGCGCCCGAGCGGTTTGTCGCTGCCACACTGCCGCCGGTCAAGCAGACACCGCTCTATCGAATCACGCGACCTTTTTGCCACACGGAGCACGCAAATCGAACAGACCAAAGATCTCTTCACGACTTAGCCCGCCAGCCGCCACGGGGCCGCCCTGTTCGGAAAACAGCGTATCAAACATTTCGCGTTTCTGGTCCAGCACCGCCGCGATCCGCTGTTCGATCGTGTTCATTGCCAACATTCGCGTCACCGTCACGGCGCCTCTGGCACCGATCCGATGCGCTCGGTTGATTGCTTGGTCTTCGATCGCCGGGTTCCACCATCGGTCAAACAGGAAAACGTATTCACAGAACTGCAGGTTCAACCCTACGCTGCCCGCACCATAGCTCATCAAGATCACGTGGCTGTCGGGATCGTTTTTGAATTTGTCGATCACCCCTTCGCGTTGCTTGTGCGGCACTCGGCCGTGATACTCGAGTGGCCCAAATTTTTCGAGTGCCGGTTTCATCTGATCAATGCTATTGACCCATTGGCTAAACACGATCGCCTTCTTCCCGCTCGCGGCGACCTCTTCCATGTCGGCGACCAAACGTTCCAGCTTGGTACTGCTGCCCGAGACCGGATCGAAATTGCAGATCTGTTTTAATCTTAGCACCAACTCGAACACGTGCTGGATCGTCAACATCTCGTCAAGTTTTTCCAGCTGAATCACTCCTTCGGATTCCGCCTGCTCGTACGTCGACCACTGCTCGGGCGTGAGGTCTAACTCGGCGTCGCGATACAGTTTCGGCGGCATATCGTCGAGCACCATGTCTTTGGTGCGACGCAGGATGTACTCACGCGAGGCCGCTGCCATCTGGGGCATCGGCATGCCGATTTGTAGAAATCCCGGTGACAGGAACTCGAAAATCCCCACCAGATCGTCGGGCGAATTTTCTACCGGGGTTCCGGTCAGTGCCCACGATCGAGTTCGCGGGATCGCTTTGACGATCTCGCTGGTCGTGCTGTTGCGGTTCTTGATCCGCTGTGCCTCGTCCAGTGCGACCAGGTCGAAATGCAATCCGCTATCGAGCACCGTTTCTTTGTCGCGCATCAACAATTCGTAATTCGCAACCTTCACTGGAACCTCAGGCGAACGCCACTGGAATTCGCGTTTCGCCGCGTTGCCTTCGATGGCCACCACGGGAATCTCGGGAGCCCAAACGCGGAACTCTTTCAGCCAATTCGAAACCAACGGCTTTGGGCATACCAGCAACACGCTACGCACTTCGCCGCTGCACAGCAGCAAACGAATCGTGCTGATCGCTTGCATCGTTTTTCCCAGCCCCATCTCGTCGGCCAACACGCAGGCGAATCGGGGGAACAAGAACGCGATCCCATCCAATTGGTAAGGGAACGGTTCAAAAGGAAAATTCAATTGGCCGCTGCCGACCAATAAATCCAACGGCGGTTGCAGCAAGTAGTACAGCCGGTCTTGAAGTTTAACGACGTCGTTAGGCGGTTTGATGCGGTGGCGTTTACGATCAACCTTGGGTTTCTTTTTTGTTGCATCGGCGATCTTGATGCTGTGCGATTCATTGCCCGGTGCCGCAGGCTTGGCGTTGGGCGGGATCCACTGGTTCGCTTCGGGGAACAAAAAACCCGTGACGCGGGCGGTCAATGGCGAGACCCGGATCGGTAGCGACCGCGGTTCGATGGCGTCGAGCGTTAGTTCATAAGTGCCCGTAGGAACAAGATCGCTCTGACACCAACTGGCTTGCGAGTTAATCTCGACGTTCAACATAGAAGAGCTTTGTGTCCGTTAGGTCGTAGCAAAAGCCGTCAAGACTTTCGCAATCGTCGGTTGGGTCGTAGCGGAAGTCGTCAAGACTTTCGTGCGGTTTACTCATCGCATTCCAAACCCACGCCTTCCGCTACCGAAAGGTCTTTCTTGGATCGCCGCGTTAGGCCGCACGTGCAATCTGCGATTGAGCCTCGCGGATCGCTTCACGAATTCGCTCGAACGGTTCGATCGCATCGGGCATGTCTTCGAAGTGTTGGGCCAATGACTCAACCGCACTGACTCGTTCCAGTGGCACGTGCAGCGTGGCGTTGACCAACACCACTTGGGACGCTCCAGTCAGCATGTCGCTGGTGATCGGTCCCTCGTCGCTTTCGGCCGCTTCGGAAACAAGGGCGACCGGCACATTGCCTTGCGTGTTCAGCGAAAGCGATTCGATTTGGTCGCAGCACAACAGTGACAGCGGGGTGCGGCACTTGCTGACCAGCATCGGACCGATCACTTCGCCGATCAAATGGTCACGCATCGTGGTCCCGAACAAAATTTCGTGGGCCCGAGACGGACGAACGGGCAAGGTGCACTGAAACTCGACCGGGCGACCGCTGCGATTCAAAATCAACAACCCTCCGGTCCAACCGGTGCGGTCGTCTTGAACCACCGTAAAGTATCCAATCGTCGGGTTGGTCGGATCGGGCATTCAGTTCTTAGCGGGGGTTGCGAGGTTCTGGGACTGGTCAATAACGGACGAGATGTTGCCGTTGGCGGCTAGCGGTAGCGATCGGGCCACGGCGGCCGCAGCGCGGGGGCGGTCTCGTCAGGACGCCACTCCACCGCATCGGGACGACTGTTTTCAGCGTCACGACGCAACGGGATTCTCGGAGTGGCGGATCCCTAGCGAACTCATCGGCGTTCGGGTCCTGCCGACTTTAACGGTTGGATCTGTAATTTGGGCTGCTGGTAATCCAGGCGGTTGGTGAGGTCAAGGTGATTTAGGGGGATCGGTCGTGAAGTTCACCGCCTCGATTAGAAATTTCGATTGTCAGCACGGTTTGCTCGACAACTCCATTTTTTGCTGGTTATACTCGGGGCAATCATCATGCCACGACAATGAATGCAAGCACGCTAGCCCCGCAGCGTCCGCGGTTAAAAAATACGTCCGCGGCTAGAAATATTTGTTCGACCCATTTGCTTTCGGGCCATTCGTTTTCGGGCAATTTTATTGACGCACCGTGACCACGGCCTTGCGGTCGTGTTTTGCAGTGTTCGATGACTTTATCGCCCTCGCAGTTAACGCAATAGGAAACCACGCCATGTCTTACGACCAGGAACCTGCCTCACCGATGTTCCGTATTGACGTTTCTCCCGAATCAGGATCCGACGCTTCGATCTCCGAGAGCCGTTTGACCATTGAATTGTTGCGTCAATTGGTGGCGAGCCAGAATCAACAGAACCGTTTGCTGCAGGATTTGATCCAGCAAAACGCCGCGATCCAAAAGCAACGTGCCGGCGAGTTGCAGCAGTGGAAAGATTCCAATCCCGAATTGTCACGTGCCTGCCGTCAGGCGGCTGAAACGTTAAGCCGAGTGCAAACCGGTTTCTTGGATAGTTTGACCGAAGAGATCCTGGAAAACGAAGATCATTTGATGGAAGGCGAGTTCATGCTCAACGAATTCGTCGATCGCTTCGGTCCTCGCTTGGCTCATCTCAATGGCGTGCTGCAAGTGCTGGCACAACTGGGCACCGGGCAACCGATCCAAAACTCCTAAGCCAACCGGCCCGCATTCACATTGCAGGCGGCAAGATAAAACGATCAAGCAAAACTCAGTTCGAGTTTTGCTTTTCGGTTAAGCACGTTCCCGCCAAAAACGCATACAGTCCGACCAGCGTTTTGGCATCTCGAATTCGCCCTTCGGCGATCCAGCCGCGAACCTCTTCGCGAGTGGCAATGCGATTTTGAATTTGTTCAGTCGCTTCGCGTGCATGTTCGCCCCGCGTTAAATCGCGAGCCACGTACAGCAACATCAGCTCGTCACTGATTCCTGGTGCTGAATAAAATTCATGCACCAAGCTGACCGATTTCGCATGGTAGCCGGTTTCTTCGATTAGTTCGCGAAACGCGGTTTGTTCGGCTGGTTCGTCGGATTCGCGAGTGCCCGCGGGCAGTTCCAACAAGGTTTCGCCGACGGTGGGGCGATGGTTTTCAATCATCACCAAGGTGTCATCATCGAGTAGCGGCAAGATGACCACCGCACCCGGGTGACGAACCACTTCGCGAACATAGGTCTTACCATCACTACCCACGATCGACATCGCGTGGACATTAAACCGGGCGCCTCGAAGCACGACCGATTCTTCGGGTTTTGCAGGATCGGCGTGATTCATCGTGCTGAGCTTGTCTCGCGGAGTTGTGTTGCTTGAGAAAACAGGCGTGGAACCGAGCGGGAATCACCCCCCCCCAATGTCGTCTACCTTTGGCACAATACGGATGGCATTGGGCTTAACGCTCGCCCGCGTTTTCACGATTGGAATCGATTTACCAGCGGGGGGAGTCTATTGGCACGATTAAACCGCAGGCATTCTCATCACAGGCACTTTTCGGTGCCCAAGGTTTTTCGGGGCAACGGGCGTCGCTGTACTGGCGTTTGGCCTGGGTCGTGCCAGTAGTCGACGGAATCTTCACCAAGCGACCAGCATAGGCAGGCGGGTTGGCGATTGACGATAGTTGGGAAATCGATGATCCCATTGAGGGGCAAATGGGGTGTCACCCCAAGTTCGCTTAGTTCGACCAGGCATCGTTCCAATTTCGCTTCTTCATCGGCCAAGCTGACGCGAATGTCATGCACCTCATCACGATAGGACGGGTGGTCCATCCGCTCGGCTAAGCGATCGATTCCCGCGATTTGGTCGCGCTGCCGTTCGATCGAATGGCTCAGCTGCAAGGCATCTCGTAGGATGATCCGCAGCAGAGGCAGCATTTCGGTGGCGGCTTCGGGAGTGAACATCTTGCCTCGAGGGGACATCGAATCATCGTTGCTAGGAAGGGCATGAACCATTTCGTTTGAACCGATCACGAGGAATGAGGTGCCTGCGATTTCAGTGAAAGTCTCGAAATTGTCTCAAGAAGTCACGCTGCTTCGCAACTCACACAGAGGTGTCTACCTAACAGTACGACGAACGAAAAGCCCTAATGGTTCCGGGAGGTCCAAAAACGCCGCCGTGGGAAATTTCTTAAAACAGAAGAGGCAATGTCGCCAGAAATGCTTGTTTTGGGGCGTTTGAGCAACTTTGGGGCCGAATTCAGGCCCACGCCGAAGCGGGCTGCAAGCCCTCTGGGAGGGCGAAAGGTCAAAAATCGGGCTTTGTCAAGGCATAATTCCTTGACTGATGCTATTTTTGACTTAGAGTTCATTGTGTCAGGAAAGCGGGCGTACACGGAGCGATCCTGCGGACACAACCGGCCTACGTGCGATGATCATAGTCATTGAGATTAGGAAACGGGATCGCCGAAGCACCCAGCTTCATTTGCCTCGACTCCTATCTATGGCACTGTGTCTAAACGCATTGTGTTAACAACGCTGTGTGCATCGGGACTGTAGGCGAATTAAGTTTGAAGAATCAGGGCCGGTTAGGAAAGGACTGGAATCAATGTTAGTTTTATCAAGAAAGAAAAACGAGAGCATCGTTATCAACAACGATATCCGAATCGTGGTTGTCGAGATCCGTGGGGACAAAGTCCGTTTGGGCGTCGAAGCCCCACGTGAGGTGCCCGTTCATCGTCGCGAAGTCTATGATGCGATCCAGCGTAGTTTGGAAGCAGGGGATACCCCTGTGGAATCGTAGTGGGATTGGGTGAGGTCCCATGCCCCCCTGGGACTCGCCTCGCACCCCCTTCTTTTCTAGCTGCATCTGCCTGCCTGCTACTTTGCTCGCGATCGTTGGATCTTGCGGGCTTTCTTCTCTTTTTTTTGCGGATCAAGCTCTCGAGCCCCGTTCTGGACTTCGAGCTTTCCTCGGCCGCCCGCGTTTGTGCTCCCTCGCCCCTTTCGTCGGCCGTCATCTTGATGGCTTGATTGAAGAATCGATTTCGCGTCGCATTGCCACCGATGGCCGTTCGCTTGGGCGATGATCTTTTTGGGCGATTGGTTTGCGGTCGATGGTTTGATCGCGAGCTGATTTGGTCGGTCGGGCGCGATGATTGTGCTCGTTCCCTCGGCGCGGTTGACGCCGACGTGCATTCTTCATGCCGCCGCACGGTTCTAGCGGCGGGATCCGTCGCTTTTCGAGAGGGGGTTTTTGCCGAGCCTTGGCTACGAGTCCCCAAAATCCATCATCGGAAAGCAAAAAGCGAACAAAAAGTTTTTGGCTTAAACCCCGTGTTTTATGGCAAGCTTGGACTTTTTTCGGCCGAGAATGAATATCAAGGGAAGTGAACCCTTGACGAGAGTTAGTGGTCTTAGCTAAAAACTCTCTCACAGTGATCAACGCGTTGCGGAGATCGTCAGACGCCTCACGGCAACGACGTTTCCACAATTCATGGCCCCTTCGTCTAGCGGTCCAGGACACCGCCCTTTCACGGCGGTAACACGGGTTCGAGTCCCGTAGGGGTCACTGATACACATGAAACCCTGTGGTGAGAGCAAACGCTCGCAGCCGCGGGGTTTTTTCGTTGTCATGATTCTTGTTGCCAAGATTTCGGCATCAAGAACTGATGGCACGAAGCAAACGATTCAGAAGCAAGGAAGCAAAGTCGTCCCTAAAAATTTTTGGACGAACCTCAAAAGAGCAACTCAGCTCCTCTTCTGAATCGAGCAAACTATTGCTAAACTAAGCGAAGTTCTACCCCGTGGTGTAATGGTAACACTACTGATTTTGGTTCAGTCATTCAAGGTTCGAGTCCTTGCGGGGTAGCTTAGCGGCAAGCCAGCCAAAGCCGATTGAAGACATTCCCACTTAGGTGCGGGGTTTTCTTCAATCGGCTTTTTTTGTGTCTCCACGCATCCGCAATTGTGTCTCGTTGCGACGCTCGCCTGAGTGTGGATGATTGTCTCGAAACCACGAGTCACCACCTTCTGACGATGGTAGCTGCGAGACTACGCTTTACAGCAATACGGATAGACGATCCTTGCTCGCTTGCCATTGAGTTGCTCACGTCGCCGCCAGGATGGTTTCATTTTCGACGACGATTGACGCGGTCACTTGCCTTTCGAGCCGGTTTTATTTTTGAGTCCGGTTTGCATCGCCCAAGCCTCCCATGCCTCGGCTAAACGCTGGGTGAGTTCTGTCTGGGTGTCGGCGAGGTCGGTCGTCTCGCAACGATCGTTTGCGAGGTTATAGAGCTGCCACGCTTTGCCGTTTTTGGGCCAGACGACTTTCCAATCTCCCTCTCGGAGTGCTCGACTACCGGACCATTCCCAGGCGAGTTGTTGGTGCGGTTCACGTTGCTCTCCCATCAAAATAGGCAGCATGCTTTTGCCCTCGACTGGAAGGATCTCGTGGCCTCGATACGTGCGTGGATATTGGCCGCCTGCGATCTCCAGCAAGGTAGGCATCATGTCGACGATGTGAGCTGGTTGGCGAGTGATCGAACCCGCCTGAATTCGCCCAGGCCACCACGCGATACACGGCGTCAAAATGCCTCCCTCGTAAGCGCTGCTTTTGTGTTTCTTGAACGGCGCATTTTGGGCCCAGCCCCATGCCGGTCCGACCGCCGCGTAGAAATCCTTGGGCCCGGGAACGATTTCCGGGCTGCGGCCACCAGGCTCCTCTGCGCATCCACCGTTGTCCGACAGGAACAGAACGACGGTATTGTCTGCAACCCCTTCGCTTTCGAGCGACTCAAGCAAGCGACCGATGTTTTGATCCATGGCATCGATCATGGCGGCGTACACCGCCATCCGAGCGTCCTCGTGATCGTGATTGGCCGAGTCCCAGTCGTAGGCGTGTTCATCGATACCACTGAGCTGCCACGATTCGGTCGCCAGCCCCATCTCGCGTTGCCGCTGCCACCGCTGTTTCCGTAAATTTAGCCAGCCTCCGAGCTCCTTGTACTTGCCCCGATACTTGGCGATGTCCTCGGTCTTCGCATGCAACGGGTAGTGCGGCGCCGTGTAAGTTAGGTGAATCAAAAACGGTGCCTCGTTTGCGGCAAACTTCTTCACGCAATCGATGGCATGCTCGGTAAAAGCATCCGTGGTGTAGAAGTCTTTGGGAAACGAAGTGATCAATTGGTCGTTCTGGCCAAACTTTCGGACCTTGCCGTTCTTGTAGGGTGGATCGGGGATCGAAGGATCGAAGAAGTTGCAGCAACCGTCCAGCAGGCCATAGAACTCGTCAAATCCTCGATGAAACGGATGAGTTGTCTTTTGACTGCCAAGGTGCCACTTCCCGCTCAAGGCCGTCTGGTAGCCTGCCAATTTCAACGCCTCGCCGAGCGTGACCATATCGGTTCGCAGCAAATCACGCTGGTCGCGGCGGGGGTACAAGCCGGTCAGAATCGATGCGCGAGTCGTTGTGCATTTGGCATTGTTGTAAAACTGAGTGAACCGCATCCCCTCGGCTGCCAAGCGATCCAGATGGGGCGTTTCCACTTCGCCTCCGTAACAACCGATGTCGGACCAACCCATGTCGTCGCACATGATCAACACGATGTTGGGACGGCGATCGGGATCGTCGGCAGCTCCCGACCTAACACCGGCAACAAACACGGTCCAAACCGCGAGCAAGTAAATCAAACGTTTCGTCATCGCAGACTCTCGTTCCTGTAGAGTGACAAGATGGTTATTTCTTTTGCCGTGCTTTTGGATTGGCGGTTTTCTCGACCAGCCAGATGTTTCGGAACCTCACCTTGGATCCATGCTCCTGCAAAACAATGGGCGACAACCGTTCCTCAGGGAATGCGGCGTACTTGTTTCGCCGTAGTGATAGTTTGAAGTCGTCGTGGATCAATTTGCCATTAAGCCACACCGAGACTCGGGCAGCACCGTTTTCGGTCATGAATCCGTTTGCACCCATTTCCGCAGCCTGATACTCCAGATCGATCGTTTGCCAAACGCCTGGCTCAAGAGCCGCATTCACATCGGGGGCACGGATTTGATAGATCGCGCCACAATCGCCCATGCCGGGAATTTTCTTGTCTGCACTATTGAAGATCTGCAATTCGTACAACGGTCCAAAGAAGATTCCACTGTTGCCGCTGTCCGCTTCGGGTAGCTGGAACTCGAGATGCAGACGGTAGTCACCAAAATTTCCTTTCGTGTAAAGAAATTGTTTGCGACGTTTGCCTTCGAATTCCAAGGCGATCTCCATCGCGCCGCCATCGACAAGCTTCCACTGGATCTGTTTCTGGTCATCCTTGGGATTGATCCACTGGAACGAGAAAGGTTTCCAAGCATCAAGATTCGAACCGTCTAGTAGCACCACCGCCCCGGACGGCGGGGCGAGTCCCAGCGTGGATGGCGCGGCGTTCGATTCCTTTTGCTCACGATCCGAACCAATTGCCTCGGATCTCGGCGGTTCCTGCGCCGACGCAAGCGAGACGGCCGCAATGGCTACGACGACTATCCCAGGGAAAAGGAGCGTGCTAAAGGCAAGACGATGTAGCACGTTGCCGATGAACATTCGTTTCTTGAGCTGGATGTTGGTTCGGGGCATTTTCGATGCAGCATGGAGGGCGTTTTGCGCTGGAACACGGGAAAGGGAGCAACCGATCTCGTGTGTTGGATGCCAGTCGCAGGCAGGTGATGTATTCATCGTAATTGTTTTCAAGGCGTCGTGTTAAAGCGGCACCACAAAGAAAACGTGTTTGGGCAGCTTGCCCGTTTCTGAAACGCTGCGAAGCATGAAACGCCGGTAAACGACGGCATTTGCGTTTGGTAGCGACGTTCGCCGGAACGTGGATGGTTTCCGAAGCAACGGGCGATCGCCCGCAAACATGCTGTCGCACGACTGGAGTATAATTTCGGTTGACCTTCTCTTTTCTTTGACGGATAAACAAAATGAAACGACGGCATTTTTTGGGGGCGATGTCCGCAGCGACGGCGGTTGCTTTGACGCCCAAGCATCTCCTTGCCCTGGACAAAGACAACGTGTACCGAAATGCGATCGGCATCCAGTTGTACACGTTGCGGAATCAAATCAATGACGACGTTGCCGGCACGTTGAAGGCGGTTGCCGATGCGGGGTACAAGCAGGTCGAGCCGTACGGGTTTCCCAACGCGAAACCGATGATCGATGCCGCTCGCGACAATGGACTCGCCCTCCATTCCTCGCACTTCGAGTGGGATTCGGTGGTCAATCCTGACGACAAGGGAGTGCCGCCGTTTGCCGACATCTTGGAAAAGGCCAACGACGCTGGGTTGTCTCATTTGGTCGTTCCCTACTTGGCAGAAAAAAATCGCACGACGCTGGACGACTACAAATTGACTGCGGATCGCTGCAACAAGGCGGCCGAACAAGCCCAGGCGGCGGGGATCCAGTTGGCGTACCATAACCATGCGTTTGAGTTCCAACCACAGGAAGGCGGTCGGTATGGTTATGAAGTGTTGATGGAGGAGTTTTCGGACCAGATGAAATTCGAGATCGATATCTTTTGGGTCCAACTCGCCGGCCATGATCCAGCCAAGCTGATTCGCAAATTGAAAGGACGTGTGTCCCAGTTGCACTTGAAGGACTTGAGCCGTCAAACGCCCGTGCCGACCTACAACGGGGTGGCCAACGAAGCATTCGAAGAACTCGGCGACGGGGTGATCCCGATGGAACCGATCTTCGAAGCGGCCGCCGAGGCGGGCGTGATCCACTGTCACGTCGAGCAAGACCAGTCGCCCGATCCGCTGGCAAGCATCCGCCAAAGCATGGCATACCTAAAGAAGATGTAGCAACAAACCGATCGCAACGGAACTCGTCAACGGCTTGTTGATTTAGTGAGCCGCGACGCGTCAGCGGCCGGGTCCCCGCACGACCCGCTGCCCTACGCCCTACGCCCCACACAATGCCAACTACATTGCGATAAGGTTATCAAGCCGTCACCTAGCTGTTGGCTTGGGTGACCGTCGGTGCGTTTGCGGATTGGACACCGATGCGGCGGAGCATCGCTTTGCCGCGGAGCGTTAAATCGGTGATGAATTGGAACTGGTCTCGACCGTCAATCGGGTAGGCTTTTAAGCGGTAATGCGTGCCCCAGGGCTTCTCGGCCGCCACCACCAGGATCGGCTTGTGCAACTGCACGTAGGGGCTGGTCAAGGCGATGTCGGTCAGTTTTTGTTGGACACGTTGGCCATCATGATCAGGATGCAAGTAGAAGTCAGCAACACACATCAATTCGCGTTTGCCAACGTTGTTGTTGTAGATTGGCGTGGACCATATTTTGCTGTGTGGGACGGCCACGACCGTGTCGTCTGGGGTCACAATTTGAACGGTTCGCAGATCAAGTGATCGGACTTCGCCGTACGTCTCTTCGATCTTGACCCAGTCTCCGTTTCGGTAGGGCCGCTCGTACAACGCCACCACCCCGGCGATCAAGCTGCTGACATAATCCTTGAACGCAAAACCCAGGGCAACGGCCAATGCACCCGAGATCGCCAGTAGGTTTTGAGGCGTCGGGTAGATGAACAATGGGATGATGTAGGCTGCCACGAACAACAGCATCACCGCTCGCAGAATCGGTTCCCAAGGTAGGATCCACAGCCGGAATCGGTCGGGTACCCGTTCGGCAAGCCTGGGGACAATCCATTTGATGATCGCCGCCAACGTAAAGCCCGCAGCGAGAACGAAGATCGCCTCTAATAAATGAATCTCGCTCCACTCGCGGAGGATTCGCGTTACCTCTTCTTGGGATGATTTGGCGTCGGGCATGTTCGCAATCTTTTTATTCGTAAGCCAACCGTGGCAAGTCAAAACGCATCGGTCAGGAATCCTTCGCTTTGCAAATCGCGCCGGACGATCGGGTACGCGATCAAATTCACTCGCAGCAGATCATCCTGTGTTACCAATACACGTCCTCGGCACAATTCGCTGACGCGGCGCCGGATTTCATCTCGCGGAAACGACAACACCGTGGCAAGCGAATCGAGCGACAGCCCCCCATGCAATAAGATCGCATGCAAAATAAAACGATGGACACGATCGTTGCTGGCCGGCATCTGCGGGGTCGCCAGTTGGTCGGGCGAGACAACCCAGAGCGTTGTTTTGTTTGGATTCGACGCCTGCGGCGCGTCGTCCGTCGGGTTCCGGGTACGCAGCGATGCCGTCCAGATCGCTCGCGCTAAACCTGGGTTGCCGCGCGATGTGACCGCCAAAGTTGTAAAAAAGTCGGATGTTGTATTAGGGAGATTCTCAGCATCATCGTCGTGACCATGATCGACATGTTCCAATTCGGGAAAAAGCAGATGATCATGGCCAGAGCGTCTAAATTCATACTGTTCAAGAGGCAGGGTGCTGCGAAACCAGTTGTACAGTTCTTCGGCGTCCATAGGGGCCAAGGTCAACGGAGTGCCAAGCTGGTCTTCGATCCCTACCGCATGACTGAGAAATGCCCAAGTCCAAGAGTCGCAACCGATCAGCACACGGTTACGGACCGACATCAGCCGTTCCAACAGTGCTCGCATGCGGGACAAGCCTTCCTCGTGTCGCAGGTACCAGCGTTCCAGATGTGGAACCACTAAGACGTCTCGATCCGGTAGGTCATCTTCGATCGCAGAGATGGCATCGTCCGTCGATGGTTCAAGCAAGGAATCCGCAGGCGGAACCCCTAGGACGCGAAGTTCGCGTTGCTCGGCCAATTGCTGCAGAATCGCGGAAACGTCACATCCCGGCGGCCCGATGACTGGTCGGATGCGGTGCGATGACGATTCGCATTCGAACCAAGTGTCCCCGATCGAATCGGTCAATCCACGGGCGGCGTGCACCGGGTCCATCATGGGCGTGACGTTCGACAGCAGGCTTTCCGCGGGACTGTCCAAATCCGTCGCCGGGGTGAATGTGCTCTGACTCGAGCGACGCAGTGCGTGACGGATAAAATGCCATGTGCTTTTCAGTGTGCCGCGAGCCGCATCGGTGACCGGCGGAACCGGCACACTGAAATCGGGGGCTGGAATAAAGGTCCAGCTTGGGTTGGCTTCCTCCATATTCACTTTGGCTTTCTCGGGACTTTTGGGACGAAGGGGCGACTCTCGCGGTTCTAGTACACCACATTCGTCATGGGGATTGCGACCATCAAGACGCGGCGTCATCCGAATTTGCCGGATGGGACGCAAGTCGTTTTTCGATTTCTCGCAGTAGGCGTTCGCAAGTCCGTTCGAGTTGATCGACCGCCTCTTCGGCCGCGGCGATTTCCATTTCCATACCGCTCGATTCGATGCTGGCACTGATGTCAATGATCTCGCTAAGGCCAAAGAAGCGTGATGATCCCTTCATCGTGTGAGCGCTTCGGCACAGCGTAGTTGGATCGTTTTGCTTGATCGCCGATCGCATTTGACGGATCAACGTGGGGACTTCGTCCTGGAACGTTCTGAGGACTTCGATTGCCAAGTTCTCGTCGCCGCCCATCTGTCGCACCGCATGCCCCCAATCGAGCATCGGTTCGGTTGATTCGACGGCGTCTGGTTCATCGCCTTGCTGTGTCGTGGTGGCAGCCGGTTCCGGTTTATCGGCAGCAGAGGCATCAGCCGAAGCTTCTGTAGTGATGGCCTCAGTAGCACTGGAGTCGGTTTGCTTGGTGGCTCTGGCAATCACGTCCTGCAATTCATCAGGATTAAAGGGTTTTGAAATGTAATCATCCATGCCTGCGTTTAAACATTTCTCACGATCGCCCTTCATTGCTTCGGCGGTCATCGCGACGATGTACTGATGTTGGTTCGTGCCCTCCTCTGACTTGCGAATCGCCGCGGTGGCTTCGAGTCCGTTCATTTCCGGCATTTGGATGTCCATCAAAATCACATCGAACGATTGTTTCTTGGTCGCTTCGACGGCTTCGCGACCATTGACCGCCAATTCGACCTCGTGATTCCATTTCTTTAGAAAACCCAACGCGACTCGTTGGTTGATCGCGCCATCTTCGACGAGCAAGATTTTTCGTGGCGGAGTTTTCGGAGCCTCGGGTTCGATCGTTGGCGTCTCGGGTTTCGGGCTGATAATCCCCATCACGCCCAGCACCGCGTCGAGCAGCTCGGATACGATCACAGGTTTGGTCAAATACCGGGCGACTCCGCATTCACGCAGTCGCGGTGGATCCAACCCGCTGACCGAAGACGACAGGATGATGATCGGCCCATATTTGTCGCGGTACTCGTCGCAGATCCGTTCAGCGAATTCAATCCCATCCATGTTGGGCATGTGATAATCCAACAAGATCAAACCGAACGGAGCATCGTTGTCGACCGATTCAGCGATCTTTTCCAACGCTTGTGCCCCGCTGTCAGCCAACGTCGGTTGCATTTGCCAAAACAGCAACACCTCTTGCAGGATCCGGCGGTTGGTCGAATTGTCATCGACGACGAGCACGCGAGTATTGCTCAACGACGAGAGTTCGGCAGGCCGCCGCGGCGATTGATCATCGGCCACGCCAAAGCGGACTAGGAAATGAAAAGTCGTTCCGACCCCTGGTTGGCTTTCAAGCCAGACTCGGCCGCCCATCAAATCGATCAGTCGTGACGATATCGTCAACCCCAGCCCGGTGCCGCCGAAATGCCGCGTGGTGGAGGCGTCGGCCTGCGAGAAGGCTTCGAAAATCTTGGATTGCTTCTCTTTAGGAATGCCGATCCCCGTGTCACGAACCGTGACATGCAGCAGCGCCGATTCGTCCGTCACCTCTTCGGGATTGACATCGACGACCACTTCGCCCGATTCGGTAAACTTGATCGCATTGCCAACGAAGTTCACGATGATTTGCCGCAGTCGTCCTGGGTCACCCAGCAATTCATTAGGAATGCTCGGATCGATCCGGCCCGCCAATTCGATGTGTTTTTCGTCTGCTTTGAGCGTCAGCAATTTAACGGCCTTGCCAATGCAGTTGCGAAGGTCAAAGTGGACTTGTTCCAGTTCCAAGCGGCCCGCTTCGATCTTAGAAAAGTCAAGGATGTCGTTAAGCAGCCTTAGTAGCGAGTCGGCAGACTCCTGAACAAAACCTAGGAATTCACGCTGCTCACTCGTCATGTTGGTCGCGGTCAACAATTCCGTCATGCCGATGATGCCGTTCATCGGGGTGCGAATCTCGTGGCTCATGTTCGCAAGAAATTCGCTCTTTGCGCGATTGGCGGTGTCAGCGGCATTCTTGGCAGCCATCACTTCTTCGGCCGCCAGTTTGCGAGCGGTAATGTCCCGGCCAATGCCCACCATCCCTTTGACCGTGCCGTCTTCGTCACACAGCGGCACCTTGGTGGTCAGGATCCAATTCCGGCGACCATCGGCCAATTGGATCGTCTCTTCTTTTTCGATCAGCGGTTCGCCCGAACGCATCACAATTTGATCGTCGGCGACGAAGTTGCAAGCGATTTCAGGCGGCGAAAAATCGTAATCGGTCTTGCCAACCAAATCGTCAATTGAATCGACTCCTAACAATCGAAGCAGCGCCGCGTTGCCGGTGATGAAACGACTCGCGCGGTCTTTGACGTAGATCGGGTCCGGAATGTTGTTGGTGATCGTCTTCAGCAGATCGCGTTCACGAGCCAGTTCGATCTCGGCGCGAATTTGTTCGGTGACATCTCGAGACACACCAAAGGTGCCAATCACCTCGCCGGACTCGTCACGAAGTGGCAACTTGGTCGTCGAGCACCAGGTGTCATCGCGGTCGTCCCAGGTTTCTCGCTCCACTTTGGCGATCACCGGTTCGCCCGTCTCCATGATTTGGCGTTCATCCGCCATTGCCGCTTCGGCGTGGACCGAGCCAAAGAAATCGGCGTCGGTCTTGCCAACCGCTTCACTAGGATCATCGAGATGAAACAGTCTGGCCAATGCGTTGCTGATGCGGATGAAGCGACTCTTCTTGTCTTTGAAATAGACCGCGTCGGGAATGTTTTCGAGCAGCGTGTTCAGCAGGAATTGTGATTGCTTGAGCTCCGCGGTGCTCTTGCCGTTGTTTTTCAGATCCCAATAGACGACTTCGACGCCGCTGACGGTTCCCTCCTGGTCTCGCATGGGAATTCGCAGCACTTCGACGAAGCTGTGTTTCCCACTGGTCGAAATGTGCTCTTCGATCACATGGTCCGGCCGGCCTGATTGGATGACCGCCTGATCACGTTCGCTCCAAACCTCGGCGGCCGGTTTGGGGAGGTAATCGAAGTCGGTCTTACCAACCAATTGGGCAAACGCTTGACGATGATGTTGGCAAAAGGCTTCGTTGGCATATTCGATGCGGCCGTGCCGATCCTTTCGCACGACTTGCAGCAAATTGGCGTCGCGAAGCGAGGGATCGACTCGGATCGATTGCAGCCCGGTCCAATGCCGAAATTGCCCCGTGGCGTCAAATGCGTCGTTGGCGGCATCATCAGTGAGGGCGGAGTGGTTTGGATTCACGTTCAAAAATCCTCTGAAGTCATGGCTGACTCCATCTTACACCTCCGCGGGGAAGTTGAAACGTAATTCAAGCGAACCAAGGGATTTATTGGCAATCGAATCGCGCCAATTGGAACCATCCAACCATGAACCAATCGGTCTCGCCCCTGTTTAGTCCTGAGCGTCAATTCGTGCGAAGTCCAAGATCCGCAAATGTCTTCTGCAGTTTCGCACGAATCGCCGAGCGTGTGGCGTCATCTTCTGCGGCCCGATAAGGATATTGCTCGCGTTCGTCCTCGCTCATGTGATAGAGCCGCCCGTCGTTGTAAAGTTTCCAATCCTGAGTGCGTACCCATTTCAGCCCCGAGCTTTCGCCGTCTGGTTCGACACCGCCGGCTTTGGGCAAAACGGCTTCTTCGCAGTATGCAAATTGCCGCGGTGATGCGCCGCGGCCGCGAAGCCGATCTGCAAAGCTCACGCCATCCAGTGAGACGTCGGGCGGCAGCGGTGCTTGCGCCAAATCTAGAAACGTGGGCAAAATGTCACTGAAATCCACCAAGTCGTCGACGACTTGCCCCGGCCGAATGGTTCCTGGCCAATTGGCGATCATCGGTACGTTGGTGCCGGCGTTGGTCAGCTGTTTTTTTCCGCCGGGGATATCCAATCCGTTGCAACGAGAAACGACGGGAGTCCGGATCAATTCCTCGCCATCGGCGCGAATGATGATTTCCGGTGGTGTCCCGTTGTCGGCCAGGAACAGGATCAGCGTTTGCTCACGAAGTTGCAGTGCGTTTAAAGCGGCCACCAATCGTCCCACCGCTTGATCGAGTTCCGCAACCATCTCAGGGTAGCTGTCGTAGCGATCAAACGGTCCATGGGGAACGGGCGGGCTCAGATCGTCGGTGACTTCGTGCGCCAAAGCCATGGAATAATATGCCATGAAGGGACGGTCGCGATTGGATTTGATAAATTCAATCAATCCGCGTTGATAGAGATCGGGGCCGTAATGCCCGAGCGTGTCGTCGCGAACTTGCCCATTTCGGTAAATCATCGGCTCGTAGTAACGCGGGCCTTCGTGCCAACCGAACAATTCCCAGTGATCAAACCCCAGACGCTGCGGATGCAGCGGGTCGTCACCGAGCAGAGCGAGTTGCCACTTGCCGACAATCCCTGTCGCGTACCCGGCGCGCTGCAAGCACCTCGAAAACGTGGTCTCTTCCGCGGCCTTGGGATAGTCGCCCCAGGTCACTTGACCGTGGCGAAACGGATATTGACCTGACATCAACGTCAACCGCGACGGATGGCATACCGGCATGCTGTAGGCATGATTGAACTTCATCCCCGTCCGCGACAATTCATTCAAATGCGGTGTCCGGTACGATTGTCCTCCGTAGCACTCCAGTACTTCTTGACCAACGTCATCGGCAAACAAGAACAGAATGTTCGGCGGACGGTCCTCGGCATTCGCCTCGTAGCCAAGACTCGCTAAGACGAGCATCCCGCAAATCACCAGCGTGCTGCGAACAAACGAGAGTCCAGGGTTCCGAGCGGAGAGTATTTGGAAGCGGTGCATCGATGATGTCTCTGGGGACGTTGGGAAGCGTTAGAGAGAGAAGGACTCTATCATACATCGCCATGACCTGGCCGAGGTTCGAGCGGGGGGGCTCTCTGCGATGCTTGTCTCGTTGTTGCGTGTTGCGATGTGGTAGGATTGCGTGGACGAAACTTCTTTGTTCATCTCATTTTGCATTGCTGAAACCTCCTGCATGACGAAAAGCACGAATGTCAGCCGCTGGATTCAGAGGGTGAAGGCCGGTGATTCGGCTGCCGCGAACCAAATCTGGCAACACTACTTTGACCGTTTAGTGCGATCGGTGCGTGCCCGTTTGTTGGGGCAAAACCGAGCCGTCTCGGACGAAGAAGACATCGTGCTGAGTGTCTTCGACAGCTTTTACAAGGCGGCCGAGAACGGGCGGTTCCCGGATTTGGCCGATCGAGACGATCTTTGGCGTCTCTTGCTGCGAATGGCGGTAAGGAAAGTGGTTGACAAACGCAGACATGACCTGCGGCAACGACGTGGAGGGAACGTCCAACTTCACTCTTTGGACCACGCCGAAGACGAGGGACACGTGATCGAAGCGATCGGTGATGAACCGTCCCCCGAAATGGTGTTGATGATGCAGGAATCGGTGGAGCAACTTTTTTCTCATTTAGGTGTCGGGCAACTCCGGGATTTAGCGGGTGCCAAGTTAGCAGGGGAATCCAACGCGGAACTCGCACAGCGTTTTGGCTGCTCGGAACGGACGATCGAGCGTCGTCTGCACCTGATTCGAGAAAAATGTCAGCAGGAATTAGTCGAATTCAATGAACATCCGTCAGAAAAAACTACCGATTGCAGCCCTGGAACAGATTGATGATCGTTGCGCCGAATTTGAGCGTAAGTGGCAATCCAACGACCCGCCAACGATCGAATCCGTGCTGCCCGAGGGTATCTCAGCGACCGAGCGAAATGTATTGCTCGCCGAACTGATCGTGCTGGAAATTGACTATCGACGGCGGCGAGGTGAAACGCCGACCAAGCAGGATTACCTGGAGCGATTTCCCGAGGTTTCCGCTGCAATCCATGACGCGCTCGACGAAACCGACAAACGGACAGGGATGTTTCAGCCGCCAACCCTGGCGCGTCTGTCTGAGCTTTTTCCGACGCTAGAAATCATCGAGTTGATCGGCGCAGGCGGAATGGGGGCCGTGTACAAGGCTCGGCAATCAGGGTTAGACCGCATGGTCGCACTGAAAATTTTGCCAGAGGAATTGGGGCATGATGTCAAGTTTGCACTTCGATTCACGCGAGAAGCTCGGACGCTGGCGAAACTGAGTCATCCCAACATCGTGGCCGTCTATGAATTCGGGCACGTCGAAGACACTTACTACTTTCTCATGGAATTTGTCGATGGTTCAACGCTTCGAGATGTTGTCAAAGCTGGCCAATTGGCGCCCCAGCATGCACTAGCGATTGTGCCGCATCTTTGCGATGCGCTGCAGTACGCGCACGACAAGGGCGTTGTCCACCGCGACATCAAACCTGAGAACATCCTGATTGCCAAGGACGGTTCAGTAAAGATCGCCGATTTCGGCCTCTCGCGAATCATCGGCAACGACCCCCAGCAAGAAATGCTGACCGGAACGCACCAGGTGATGGGGACACCTCGCTACATGGCTCCCGAACAACTCGAAGGTGCCCGCAGCGTGGATCATCGAGCCGACATCTATTCGCTGGGCGTTGTCTTCTACGAAATGCTGACTGGCGAACTTCCGATTGGACGTTTCGCAGCACCATCGCAAAAAGTCCAAATCGATGTCCGGCTCGACGAAGTCGTGCTGCGTACGCTCGAAAAGGAACCGCAGCGCCGCTATCAGCACGCAAGTCAAATTAAATCCGACGTGCAATCGATCACGTCGACCACGCGTCCACCGCTCGCGACCACGATTGTTCGTGATTCAAACTCGGATGTGCCGAGCGGACAAGACGCTTCTGCCACTTTAGAACAACAGGAATTGGCCGGACGTTTGTTGCTGACCCGCCGCCAATTGATGGATCGTGTCGAACGATCGTTGCGGCCGCTTTTTCAATGGCAACTGCTGCAAGTATTCGTTGGTGTCGCACTGATAGTGATCGGAGCACAATGTTGGGCACGAAACACGCAGATTCCTCATCGAGTTGTCAACGGAGCGATCGTGCACGTCTATGGCGTGATTGTGATCTCTCAAGCCTTGCTGGTCTGCACTCGCATTCGCAGAATCGATTACTCGAAATCCATTGCCGAGATTCGCGGTAAGCTAGACAGCGTGCGATCGAGCTACCTTCGCGCCGGTGTCATCATCGGATTTGTGTGGTGGTTGATGTGGATTCCCGTGGCCGTCGCCCTCGGCTTTGACGATGTGCTCCATCGGAGCGCTCTGTTTCTCTCGTTAGTCGTGGGAATCGTCGGTTTCGTGGCCCCGCTCTGGCTGTACTGGCGCATCCTAAGATCGGCCAACCCATCAGCGGAAACTTGGAAAAGGAAGCTCGGTGGCGAGAGCATCCTTTCGGCGTACCTCACGCTTGACGAAATCGAAAACGCGCAAATCCGTTAACGTAGAACCGAATTTGAGTCCGGCGTAGCGGAAGGCCTCGCTGGAAGTTTGCAGATTCGCGGCAAAGAGGCGGAGGTGAATCCACGGAATCCGTATCCGAATGTGACCAGAATCGGCTAGACTCAAGATAGCGAAGCTTTTATACACTGCTTGTAATGAGTCATTCGGGCAGCTTTATTTTGAGATCAAAGGATCAGGGTCATGCAAAAATTGGTCGACGGAATTCACAAGTTCCAACGAGAGTCGTTTAGTAAAGATCAAAAGCTGTTTGAAACGCTCGCCGACGGGCAAAACCCGCTGGCGTTGTTCATTACGTGTTCGGATTCCCGAATCGATCCTAACCGATTAACGCAAACCAAGCCTGGTGAGTTATTCATCCAACGCACCGCGGGTAACATTGTTCCTCCCTACGGAAGCGTTTTTGCCGGAGAAGCGGCCACCATTGAATACGCGGTGTCGGCGCTGAAAATTCGCGACATCATCATCTGCGGCCATTCCCACTGCGGTGCAATGGCCGGTTTGTTGGACCAAGCTGCGATTGAAAAGATGCCTGCGGTCAAAGCCTACTTGCAGCACGCCGAAGCCACTCGCCGGATTGTCGAAGAAAACTACGGACACCTCACCGATCCGACCAAGCGGCTGACGCTGACGGTCGAAGAAAACGTACTTGTGCAGCTCGAGAGTTTGAAAACCCATCCGTCGGTCGCGGCGGCGGTGGGCCGAGGCGACCTGAAACTGCACGGCTGGGTATACAAGTTCGAGACGGGCGAAGTGTTTGGTTTCAATCCTGACAAAAACGCCTTCCTGCCCATCGAAGACATTTCGCCGCAAGTGTCCGTACCCGACCGCACGCTGCCGCAAATCTAGATCCTCGGTGGCATCGTCTTGCCAGTTGTTGAAGTGGGCAGGAAAATGAAGTGGGCAGAAAAATGGGATGCTGCACATTGGTCCTGCTCTCTTAATCTTTTTGCCCCCCATCTTTTGCCTACCTACGGTACGGCGCTTGGCGGATGTCGCGGAACGAAGATTCGAGAGGCCCGAAGTTTCAGCTCGCTGGTGTCAGCCTCGGCAACTGGAATATGGCAAAAACATGAGTGGCAAAAAGATGGGACTCTGCACGATGGTCCTGCACGCTGAATATTTTCCTGCCCCACTCATCTTCCTGCCTGCCGGTCATCCGGCGATTGGTGGACGTGGCGAAACAAGAATCGAGTGAGCTGCTGCGTCGTGTTGCCGGGGGCTGCGTTGGTTACTGGATTGGGCAGGAAAATGGAGGGGGCAGGAAAATGGGGTACCGCCGAATGCTCCGGTCTTCTTAATGTTTTTGCCCTCCATCTTTTTGCCGTACCTGCGGAACGGCACTTGGTTGATATCGCCGGATCACTCGTTAAGTAACGCCACCACTGCTGCTTCAAGATCGTCCATCGAGGGATTGGCAATTCGGAGCACACCGTTTCGGTCGACCAGATAGAATGATGGCCAATGCGGTACTGCATACTCGGTCGCCGTTTGACCTTTATCGTCAAGTCCGATTGCCCAAGAGAGATCGTTCGCTTCGATATACTCACTTGCCCTCTCCGCTGCTTTGGTGGAATGGAGACCAACAATCACGAGACCGCGTTCCGCATATTTTTCGTGTAATCCTCGTACGTTTGGCATTTGTCTCCGGCACGGCCCACACCATGTTCCCCAGAACTTAATCATGACCACCCGCCCCTGAAGCTCAGCCAAGTCAAGAGGATGGTCGCTGTTCAACCAATCCGTGACAGTCAATTTAGGAGCCATCGCACCTTCGAGAGCGTTGAGCTTCACTCGCTCCTTTTCGGTCCCTATTCGCCAAAACCTGTCAGTGTTGTTCTTGGCGCGAGAGAGTGGGAGGCTGGGGGGCGAGGATTCAGTCCGCCGCATTGTCGTCACTTGAGGGTGACGGTCGTGAACACGCTGCACGATCTCATCTGTCAAATTGGGTGATCCGATTGTCACGTATCGAATGCTTGGGGCCCGAGCCAATGCCTCTAATCCTTCCTCGGTCGCAAGGCAATTGATTCGAAGTCTGCGAAGCGCCGGCAGCGCCATAATCTCGATCACTCCTTCGTCAGTGATGACTGTGCTTGTGAGTTGAAGATAATCGAGTTTATTAAGTGATTTAAGGTGTTTTACGTGTTCGTCAGTGATAGCACGGCCGCCTTCAATTCGAAGTGTTTTCAGATCTCGGAACTGGGCAAGTTTTGCGAAGTCGGATTCCTCCAAACTGGGACAACCCATTAGCCATAATTCTGAAAGCGATGGAGTTAGCGATTCAAGATTTTTCCAAGCCGGTTCGCCACCGTTTCTCGGTTTTACCGCCATCAGTCCAAGTCGCCGCAGATTCGGCATGGTTGCCAGCGTGTCGATGCATCGTGTCGTGATTCGATTTCCGATGATCTGTACATGTTCAAGCTTCGTGTTATCGGCAAGCAATGCAAATCCTGCATTCGTGATTCGAGTGTGAGCAACAGTAAGATCCCGTAGGCAGGGCATCGCAGCGACCGACGCCATGCATGAATCGTCACACTTGCCGGAAATTACCATCTCCTCAAGGTTTGGTAAGGCGGATAGAGCCTCAATTCCTTCGTTACTAACCTGCAGCTCTCCAGCGAGCTGACGTAAGTTTGTGAGAGCCCCAAATTGCTTGACGACGGAGTCCTCTAGAGCGGTTCCGTAGCATCGAAACTGTTCCAACTGTTTGAACAATCCAATGTGACGCAATTCGTCCGGTGAGAGGCCGCAGTGGCTGACCACCAAACGTCGCAACTTGGGACAATCGAGGGCAAGACGTTCGAGTCCGCTCCCTGTGATCTCGGATCCAGTGACATCGAGTTCCTCCAGATTGGGAAACTGCTTTAGCTGGGCAAGACCGACATCGGTGATCGAAGGATGTGGAGCATCGCCGCGAAACTCAGGATCACCCGCGTACAGATTTAGCGTCCGCAAGTTTCCAAGTGATGCAAGATTCGCGATTCCGGAATCTGTGACTTGCGTGAAGCCCGCATGAATGGCTCTCAGCGATGAACTACGCGACAGCGTCTCGAGTCCTGCATCGGTCACTCCTGTGTGGTCGAGGCCGATCGAGTGCAAGTTTGGTAGTGCGGCAATCGCAGCCATCGCGTCGTCCGTTAATTGCTCGTTCGATCCCAGCCATAGATATTGCAATTGGCTAAGTCGAGGAAGGTCTGACGCAATTTCCGAGGTGAGCCCTCCATTCGTCACTGACAGGTGTCGCAGACTGGTAAAACGTGTCAGCTGCCTAAATCCGTCATCGCCCAACGAGAAATTTTTGGTGCGCACGTCGGTAATCCGATCATGTGGCAATTCACTGAGCCAATCCAGATTGTTTGCTTGCACGTTTGAGATTTCCAACCGGACGACAGATCCTTCTGGGATCTCCACATCGCCTGCGGCGGGACCGAGGACTTGCCATCGATTGCTGGCAGACTTGTTAAAACTCGCTTCACCATAAACAGCGGATTTCTCGGGACAAATCGAAATTGACCCGACCGACTCTCTGGGAAACCGCAAGACGTTTGCCGCATGAACGGGGACCGCGATCAACATCACAGCAAGCGATAAGCATCGGAATGCAAGATTCAGCATGTTTCATTTAACCTGTTGCGCAGTAGTAGTGCATGATTAACTGCAAGCGATTGTATCACGCACCGGAGACTACGGTTTGACATCGGGCGGAATGATCATCGAACAAAGAACGAAGATTTTGCACTTTCCAAAGCGGCGATTGGGAGATTGGTTTTTCTACTTAAACGAGCGTCCCAATCCGTTTGTTTCATTCTGCAAACGCGACTTCTTCTGAGAGGCGTCTGTGGACAAGGCAAATAATCTCAGCGTTCATACGGCCGAATAGATCGCGTTTCAATCAACAAAGTGTGATATCCCCACGCATGGACATGCGATGTCGAGGAAAGCGTTGGTCGTTGATTTTTGACAAAAACATGAGTGGCAAAAAGATGGGATACTGCCGAGTGGTGCTGCAATCTGGACATTTTCCTGCCCCACTCATCTTCCTGCCCGCCGGCTATCCGGCGTTTGATGGACGTCGCGGATACAAGAATCGAGTGAGCCGCGGCGTTGTGTCACCAAGGACCGCGTTGGCCACTTAATAGGGCAGGAAAATGGAGGGGGCAGAAAGATGGGATACTGCCGAATGCTCCCGTCATCATAATTTTTTTGCCCTCGATCTTTTTGCCTACTTGCGGTACGGCGCTCGGCGGATGTCGCGGAACGAAGATTTGAGAGGCCCGCAGTTTCACCTCCCTGGTGTCAGCCTCGGCAACTGGAATATGGCAAAAACATGAGTGGCAAAAAGATGGGACACCGCCGAGTGGTCCTGCAGTCTGGATATTTTCCTGCCCCACTCATTTTCCTGCCCGCCGGCTATCCGGCGTTTGATGGACGTGGCGGAAACAAAAATCGAGTGAGCAGCTGCGTCGTGTTGCCGGGGGCTGCGTTGGCTACTGGATTGGGCAGGAAAATGTAAGGGGCAGGAAAATGGGATACCGCAGGATGGTTCTGGTTTCTTAATCTTTTTGCCGTCCCTGCGGTGTGGCGCTTAGTGGATGTCGCCGA